>PMOY01000341.1 GCA_003165655.1 Solirubrobacterales bacterium | reverse complement strand
ACCCCACCGAATACGGCAACAGACCAAAGCTCGGAGGCTCCGACCCGTCCGGTCTGGTCGGGCGCCTGCCGCTCATGTTTATCTGCACTAGTCCGATCCGCATCTGCCTACCTTCCTCGGGCAACGAGGCCACGTCAAGAGCCGGAGCGCAAAAGTTGGCTCAGCGTTTGCTCTCCGGGCCAGCCGCTTGCGGGCTTGGTGGCCATGGCGCCGCGTTGACGCCGGTCTGCTCAGCTTGAACAGCGCATCGCCCCGCCTGTGGCGGTGAGGCCGCCCCGCCACGCCGGGACGTTCTGAGAGTCGGCTGCGCGTCCCTGGTGCGGTCAGCTGAAGAACTCGACGAGCGCCGGCCGGAGTGCCTCCGGGTGCTGCAGGACGCTGTGGTCCTGACCTTCGAGCGTGAGATGCCGCGCCCCGCGAACCGCCTGCGCCACTGCCCGCGCGGTCGCGCGGATCCAGGGAAACGATTCACTACCGTCGAGGGCGAGGAGCGGGAGCTCGAGCTCGGCGAGGCGCCCGGTGGGGAGTCTGTAGCCGTGATGGACAGCCAGGTCGTAGGGCAGCGTGTGCGCGAGAGCGGTGAGCAAACCCCATACCGGGGCGCGCATCCCCTCGACGATGGCGGTAGGAAGGCCGNNAGCAGCCGTGTCCCGTCGACCATATACGACGGCTCGTAGACCGCGAGCCGCTCGATTGGCAGCCGAGCGCCTCGATCATCGCCGAGAGATCCTGTAGCTCGCTGACCGACCTCGGGCATGCGGCCCGTCTGGAGGAACCCTGCGCGAGCGTGGAAGCGCAACGAGCCGTCGTTCGCGGAGTCGACGCCAGCGACCATGATGTGGGCGCCCCGAGTCCGCAGCGTCGCCTCCATCGCAGCCCTCATCCCACGACCACCACACGCCCCCGTCACGCACGGCGTAGGCACCGCCGCGGCGCCCACTTGCGCTCCGCCAACGCGCCTCCTCCGCAGTCCTGCCTGAATCAGAGTCCTGCCTCGAAGATAAGGCAAGCTTCGAATCGCGCGCTCTGGCTGATCAGGTGAGCGGAATCGCGAAGTCGCAGTCAGGACCTTGGTTCTCGGGCCTGGTCGGATCTGCGAGGTACGTGATTCTGGCCCCCAGCTCACTCGGCTGCACGGCGTGCTCTTCGACCCAACGGTGCAGCGACTGCGAGATCAGCTGCCATTGCGCCGGTTCGATCTGGCCTCCTGGACCAAGGTGGATGAACGCCTCACGATGCGCCGGCTCATTGCGAAGCACGAGCTCCGGGACCTCGACGGCGAGCTGCTCGGCCTGGTCGGCGGGAACCGGCCGGCACCACTCCGCGGGCCCGTCGCTGTCGTCGCTGACCTCGCCCCAGTAGATACAAAAGACGGCTCCCGCCCGACCCGCCATCATCGGCAGGCGATGCTGGCGCAGGATCGCGACGAATTCTTTGCCGAACGCCCATGCTCCCTGCGTTCCGTCGACGCTCCGTTTGAGACACAGAACGCTCCGGACCTGGATATCGCGTGTGGCGACCTCGTACATGACATGCCTCTTTCCTTGCATACGGCCAATGAGGTAATCCGCGAGGTCGCGCCGAGCCGCGTGTTGGGCCTCGACCGCGGTCCAGTGCTCGCTGATCCGCTCGGCGGCCGCTTCTGGTTCGAGGCAGACGATCACCTTGATCTCGGCGAGTGCGATCTCCAGCTGACGCAGGGCAGCTATCAGCCGGGCGCGGTCGAGCTGGGACGCCGCGTAGTAGCGATACCCGGAGTCGTCATCGACGCGCGCGGGCGGTAGGAGATCGAGCTCGTCATAGAGCCGCAGCGCCTTGGGCGAGAGCCGAGAACGTCTGGCGAACTCTCCGATGCTGATTAGATCCACCTGCGCACTCCCTCCTTGACAGGGTTACCGCACAAGTGTGCGGCCTCACCCAGGGTCAAGGTCAAGCGGCGCCAGAGGGCCTGGCTTTCCATCCACCGCTCATGGCTCACCAGGCGACCGTCTGGCCGAGGTAGTCGAGGTAGTGCAGCCCCGCCTGGCCCTGCTGGGCCTCGATCGTGTTGACGACCTTCGGGATGCTCTCCTCGATGCTCAGGCGGGCTTGGGGGCCGCCCAGATCGGTGCGAACCCAGCCCGGGGCCATCAGCACCAGCGCCCGCGGGTCATTGGAGTGACGGGCGGCGAAGCTGCGCATGAGCGTGTTGAGGGCCGCTTTGCTGGCCCTGTAGACCTCAAAGCCGCCGCCGTGGTTGTTCGCGACACTCCCTGTCCCGATGACATCACGCCGAGGGTTCCGTGGGCTGGGACGAGGTCTTGCAGGGCCTCGAGCACCCGCATCGGGCTCAGCGCGTTGGTCACCATCAGGCGCGTGAACTCCTCGGTCGAGACGTCGGCGATCGTCTCGTGGGGGCCGTTGGTCACGCCGGCGTCGACGAACAGAAGATCAAAGATCCTGGATTCCAGCCGCTGATGCAACGCCAGGACCTGATCGGGAACGTTGATATCGACCATCTCGATTTGAAACTGCCCGCTGCTGCGCTCCGACAGATCATGCAGGCCGGTTCTTCCCGAGCCTCGGACGGTGCCCGTCACCTGCCAGCCCCGCTCGACGTACTCCCTGGCCATCGCCAGGCCCAGGCCCCGGGAGGCACCGATCAGCAGCACGCTCTTGCGCGAAGAAGTGGTCATCGCTCCCCTTTCATCTGCCGCCGCGAGCCGTTCGCGATCCCGCCAGTGGCAGCGGAGGTGCGCTGGGTCTCGGGTCGGAACGCGGCGGGCGCGACGCCCTATCCCTCGGCGAGAATCACGAGGGTGTCGGGGTGGACCCCGTCGTGCTCCATCGCTTCGGCCGCGGGCTCGGTCTGCATGAACTCTTGAAACGCGGCAAAGTCGGGGATCTCGACGATCATCCCAACGCGCTTCGAGCCCTGGGGGTCCTGGAATGTGCGAGTGGTGATTCCGAGGGGTCCGAACACCTCCTTGCGCTTTGGCGAGCTCAGCCAGCGGTCGACGTCGTCAACCTCGTGGAACGCAAGGTAAGTGGCCATCGTGCCTTCTCTTTCCCCCAGCGAGAGCTGTGCGCCGTCGTGGATGAGCGCGATCAACACTAACCGCTTCTCGCTGCGTCCGGTGAACGGAGCACCTCCTTCGTGCGGATAGTGTGCACGACCCGGCCGTCGCGTCCGAGCGTCGTAGTGAGCGGATCGATGCTTGGGGGATGATGTGGCGATGCGAACGGTCACGCTCGTAGAGGCCCCGACGAGCGCAGGTGGCTACGCGCCCGGTCAGGAGGATGGTCCCCGCGCGCTGCTCGAGGCCGGCCTGGTCGAGCGGTTGGAGGCGGCCGGTGTGGCGGTGCAGCGCGGCGGGCGGGTGACTCGCTTTCGGTGGCGGCCGGACCTCGAAAACCCTAGGGCGGCGAACGCCGGCGTGGTCATCGACCGTGCCGGCCAGGTCGCTGGGCTGGTCCGATCTGCTCCAGCCGAGGACACGGTTGTGGTCCTCGGAGGCGACTGCACGGTCGGTGTCGGCACCGTGGCCGGCCTTCAGGATCGTGTTGCGCGGCTGGGAGTCGTCTACGTCGATCGGCACGCTGACCTCAACGTGCCCGACAGCACGGTCGACGGCGCCTTGGACTGGATGGGGGTGGCGCACATGCTCGACATCGACGGCGCTGTTGACGGGCTCGCGGCGCTCGCCGGTCACCGACCGATGCTGAGCTCCGGTCAGATCAGCTTCCTCGGGCTCGGGCCGCACACAGACTTTGAGGCCGAGGTGATCGCCGATCGTAGGCTGCCCGTCGTCGAGGTGCAGGTGGCCGCATCTGATCCGCTGCGCAGCGTGCGAGCGGCGCTCTCCCCGCTTTCGGCCTGCGACGGTTTGGCCGTGCACTTCGACGTCGACCTCGTCGACTTTCTCGATGCGCCGCTGGCGGAGAACACCGATCGCGGCATCGCCCCATCGCTGACAGTGTGCGGAGAGATACTCAGCGAGCTACTACTCGCCGAAACACGTGTGCGTGCGCTCACCGTGACTGAGTTCAACCCCCACCACGGAGCTCAGGACGGGAGCACCACCAAACGGCTCCTCGAGATCCTCGTGCGCTGCCTCGGGTAGCTGACCACCAGTCCGAAACCTGGATCGGCGGCCCTGTGGCGGCTGCTCCACGAGCAGCTGCATCCGGCGCCGCCCGCCTGATGGAGCCGATGATGACCAGTAATAGCCAAGCTCCTCGAGGCAGCCGGCTTCGCTGGGGCTTGCGCGGCTGGTAGCAAAGTGATGTCATCCAGCCATTAGATCCCCAAGATGTTCCCCAGGAGGGATCAGGTACATCAATTGGTTGGCGAAGCTCCATGGGCTATCACAGCAGCGGCTGACGGTGGCCAGCGTTGCCGGTAGCCCTACCGGCACTGGAGTTCTACCCCGCATACCACCTACCCCCAGCAATCGCAGCGACGAAGGCGTCGACGAACGCGACATGACCGTTGCGCCGATCGACTGCCCTGTCTTTGGCACGGCACTCGATCCCCGCAGCGCCGGTCCTGAGGCCGGAGCGAGTGCGCAGCTGAAAACGAGCATTTCGACGCGCAGAACGACGCGGTGGTCACCTTCGCGGGTTCGAAAGTCGGGTCCTCGCGCGGACCGCCGTCCCTCGCAACTCACGGCCAGGAGCTGAATGAGATGGAAACGAGCAGGAATGGTCGCATTACGCTCAGCGCGGTTCTGGTTGTCGCGGCTGGTTTGCTGGTTGCGGCGTGCGGCGGGAATGGGACCGCGGCCGCGAGCTCCGGCTGCAAGACCGTCACCGTAAACGTGGCTGCTTCGACGGCGGGGGCGTCTGGCTCGTGGTCGTACTCAAATGCCAACCTCGCGAACACCCGGGACGCCCCTGGGTCGACTATCTCCTCGGCGAACGTGTCCAGGCTCGCGCAGGCCTGGACGTTCAAGCTCACGGGGAAGGCGGCGGCCGGCGTGCGCCCGTACGGGTCATTGACCGCGAACCCAATCGTGCAGAACGGCCTGGTCTATCTCCAGGATCTCGACTCGAACGTGTACGCGCTCGCACTCGCGACCGGGAAGCTCCGGTGGGAGTATCGATGCAATCAGCCGGAGGGGAGTGGACCGGGACCGAATGGCGTCGCCGTCGCCGACGGGAAGGTGTACGGGCTCACCCCTACGGCGGCGTTTGCGCTGAGTGCCACCACCGGCCGGACGATCTGGGTCAACAGCGATCTCCTGCGCAAAGGCCAGGGTACCTTCGGCATTCAGCCACAGGTGGCCAACGGGCGGGTTTATCTGGCAAGCCAATACGGCTCGGGGCCCGGTGGCGGGGTGCTGCTTGCGCTGAACGCGTCAAGCGGAGCAGAGCTGTGGAGGTTCAATACGGTCGTCGGCCCAGAGCCGGGCGTGCAGTCGCTTGGCGTCGGCGCCGGCGGGGCGTGGGAGACGCCGCTGGTCAGTGGCGATGGGTCGGTGACGTATGGGATCGGTAACCCGTATCAGACCCCCGCTGCGGCGATCGCGCATCCGGCGGTGGAGCTCTACACCGACAGCGACGTGAATCTCGACGCCGCGACCGGGAACCTCCGCTGGTACTACCAGGGCGTGTCCGACGACTTCAAGGACTACGACATGCAGGCCTCGCCGATCTCGGCGCGCATCGGTGGCGTCTCCGTCGTGATCGGCAGTGGCAAGATGGGTTACGTCTACGAGATGAACGCCAGTACCGGCAAGCTGATCTGGAAGACCGCGGTGGGCGCGCACAACGGACATGACAACGACTCACTCCAGGCGCTCGAGCACCGCAGCACGCTCAAGGCACCCCTGACGATCCTTCCAGGGTCGTTCGGCGGCGTCTTGGCCGACCTGGCCGTCGCGAGCAACAGCGTATACGTGGCGACCTTGGACCTACCACTGACCTACCCGACCCTCAATCTCCCAACTGCGACCAAGGCGGCAGGGTCTCCGACCGGTGAGATGGAGGCGCTCAGCCTCGCGACAGGTAAGGTCCAATGGGATAAAAAGCTGCCGCAGTTGCCGCTCGGCGCCGTCACGATTTCCCACGATCTCGTGTTCACGACGCTCTACGACGGTGTGTTGATCGCGGTGAATCGCAGCACCGGAGCGATCGTCTATCGCCGTCAGCTGCCCACATCTGCCAACTCGCCGATCGCCATCGCGGGCAACACCGTGATCGTTCCGGCGGGCGGCCCCGTCACGAGTACCGGAGGTGGAGACCCGCAGATCGTGGCATACACGGTGCCGTAACGGTGCCCACGCCTATCGCGCGCGAGGAGTCTCTCACCGAGCAGAAGCAATCGTCGGCGCAACTGGCCGCGTGAGAGCCCCCGTCACCCGAACGCTGCGCCGAATATCGCTCCGCAGCCGGCGTGGGGGATACTGGCTCGCGTGGAGCGCGCGCGGTCGCTGCGGCGCCGTCAGCCGCCTTGCCCGAGACCGCCGAGGTGGCAGGCGGTGGCGGCTTGCCGGACCGCGGAGGACTGGATGGCGATCGTGGTCGGGATCGCGAGGGACACGCCGTTGAGTGTGAGCACGCCGCTGTAGCCGGCGGGGCTGCTGGGCGGTGTCGTTGTCGGATCCGGGAAGCCGTTGACCCCGTGTGTGCGCATGCATTCGGAAATCGCCAGCACCTGTGCCTTGGCGGCGGTGGTTGGCTTTTCGGACCCGGGACCGCCGCCCGGCAGGAGCTTGCCGCATGCCGTCTGGGCCGCCTGGAACGACGGCGATGCCTGGTTGATCCCGGAGCTGCTCTTGAGGCCGAAGGTGACGCTGCTGCCGGACGTGCTCGAATCGGGGAAGTTCGCCACCCCGTGCGAGCGCATGCAGTCCGCGTAGCTGATCGCGGCGTCCGCCAGGTTCGAGGCGGTGTTGCTCGGGGCGCTCGGTTTGCTCGAGGACCCGCAGCCGGCGATCACCAGCGCGCCGGACACGACAGCGACGGCGATCGGTACGCGATCGCGGGACGCCTCGAATAGGAGCGACATTCCGGCGTGTTTTCCGCGGCGCTGGCGCGCAGGCGCGGATGAGGTACCTGATCAGCGGGAGTACAAGGATCATGTTCGAGCTCCTTGGACTCCGGCGACAGTCATGACGCCAAGGTACGCGCCGGCAGGCGAACCGGACCCGGTACGCGGCCCGCGGGCTCCCACGCGAACCCGTCGGGGTCGGTGAAGGAGTCAGCATCATTGCCGATGACGATCCGGTGCGAGCCGGTGCCATCCGGGTAGACACCAGCGTCCTTGGCCAGCGCACGGCGCCCGTAGAGCGCCAGCTTGACTGCCGCCGAGGGAGTGGCGAACTCGACGTACTTGCCGGCGAAGCTCCTTGCCACGGCCAGGCCGCGGTTGACGTAGAAGCGTTTGCTCGCGGCTACGTCCGCGACTCCCAACAGGAGCACGATCTCGTCGATCTGCCGAGTGGCCGGGCCGGTGTCCTTCCTCGACGACGTGGCGACCTTCCAGATCGTCCCGTCCGGGGCACGTATGACGCCGCCGTAGCCCCAGAACCCCTTCTTGGCCGGCTTCAGCGGCGTCGCGCCCGCGTCGAGGGCGGCGCCGATGAGTCCGTCGACCGTGGCTGGCTGGGACACCACGAGTGACAGCGTCAACCCGCGAAAGCCTGTCGTGGGTGCGTCCGAGGCGCGTAGACCCACCTGAGTGCCCAGATCGAACGCGGCGGCGTAGAAGGCGTTGGCGGCCGTGGGGTCGGCCACTTCGAGGGTGATGGATTCGATGGAGGTCACGGCAGCTCCTTTCGTGAAGGTTGGGCTCGCATCACTGGTCCTGCATCAAGCCAAGGACGTTGCCGTCGGGGTCGGTGACGGTGGCCACCAGGCGCCCGCGGCCGACGTCGCGCGCGGGTTCCTTGACGGTGGCCCCGGCGGCGGTCACCTCAGCCAGCTTCGCCTCGATGTCCGGCACCTGCCAGTAGGCCACCGGCGAGGTCATCCCCTGCGGCCCACCGCCCGGCAGCAGCCCGATGTGCTGGCCCTCGGCCTCGAAGCCGACGTAGTAGTCCGCGTCGGCCGTCGGCGGTACGCCGAGCAGGGCGGCGTACACCGCCTTCGCTGCCGCCAGGTCGGACACGGGATGCAGCACGATCTTGATCCCCTGGGTGGACGAGCCAGCCATGGTCGCTTCCTTTCGTCGTGGGTCAATCGACCCGATGTGCCGATTAGCGTTGCCTGGATCCAAACATGATGGTATGCGACTATCGTGGTGTCTGTCAACCATTGTAATCTCCCAGAGAATCTGCGAAGCTTGAGCAGTGACGGGATCTATCTCGACCGACATCGAGGTGGCCGAGTTCGCCGGCCAACTCTTCTTCCGGCTCTGGCGGGCCTCGCATGTACGCACCGAGGAGACGCTCAACTCCATTGGCCTGACGCCCGCGCTGTTCACGCTGCTCAACGTGCTCGGCGCTCGAGAAGGGGGGATCCAGCAGCAGCTGAGCTCCGACATGGGCATCGACCCAAGCGCCATGGTCAAGCTGATCAACGAACTCGAAACCACGGGGCTGGCCAAGCGCCGACGGCGCCCGGGCGACCGCCGCGCGTGGGAGGTCACGATCACCCCGAAGGGTCGGCGCACCCTCGAGCGGGCCAGACGACTCGTCGCGCAGGTCGAGGACGAGGTGCTGGGCGGGCTCCCCGCCGCCGATCGCCGTCAGCTGCTAACGCTCCTACGCCGAGCGCTCGTCTCAGCCCCTCCCCAACCTCCCTGGCGCCCCGAGGAAGGGGACTGAGCGATCCGGGCGATGCGCGGGATCGCCGCGAGCGAGGGCGAAGCTTCGGCGCTGGACACGCTCGCCGTGACGCTGATTCGGAGGCCGTTGAGCGATCTGATGGCCGCCCGGGCAGTTGAACGTCTGGAGAGCCTTCGGTCGGATACGTTCCCAGGAGATGCCCTGGGTCGAGATCTTCGCCGTGTTCGTCATATCGCATCTGGCGGGTGACTACATCCTCCAGACGGAATGGCAGGCGCTCAACAAGCGTGGCGGCCTCACCGGCTCCCGGACGATGCGCCGCGCGCTCGTCTCGCACATCGTCAGCTACACGCTTGCCTTCGTGCCGGGATTGATCTGGCTGTGGGGCAGCCTGCATGCCGGAGTGTTGCTCGTGGCCGCGCTCATCGCGATCCCGCACCTGATCCAGGATGACGGGAGGCTGCTGTACAGCTACGCGAAGACGTTCAAGAAGGCCGACATCATTGCCAACCCGTCGCTCGGCGCGGCTCTTGATCAGTCCTTTCACTTGCTCGCGCTGTTCCTGCTCGCCCTGGTCGCGGGCAGCTGACTCTGCTCGTGGCCAGCAACCGGATCCGATGGCTGGGGAGGTGGCCTCCGAGCGGACGCTCGACCGCGGCGGTGGGCTCTCGCCCGGGCGATATCTCGAGGGGCACTGGGTGAGTCAAGCACGCCCTGCTGAGACCCGCTCCGCGGCTCTCAGCGCGTCGGCTGCCAGCTCGACTAGTGCCACAGCCGACCCGGGGCGGGCAGTCGGGTCCTTCGCCATCCCCTGAGCGATCACCTCGTCGAGCGCCGGCGGGAGGTCCGGACGGCGCTCGGATACCCGGGGCGGAGGCTCGGTCAAGTGAGCGAAGACCGTCGCCGGCGGGGTGCTCCGAGGGAACGGGACGTCTCCGGTCAGGGCCTCGCAAAGCACGCAGGCGAGCCCATAGACATCGCTCGAGGCCGTGACCAGCTCGGCGCGCGCTTGCTCGGGCGAGAGGTAGTCGATCGTGCCGAGCACCTGTCCGGTCTGAGTCAGTGGGGCTCCCAGGCCCGCCGTGACGAGCCCGAAATCGGCGAGGTAGGCGTGGTCGCCAGGCCCCACGATGATGTTCTGGGGCTTGACGTCGCGATGGACAAGGCCGCGTGCCCGCGCCGCATCGAGCGCATCGGCGACCTGCGATAGCAGGCGGATGCTCAGCCAGGGATCGACGCGGCTCGTGGCGAGCATCGCCTTGAGCGTCGGACCCTCGATCACCGGCATCACGATGTACATGCCTTCCTCGGACTCGCCGAAGTCGTACAGCGGGATCATGTGAGGGTGCACAAAAGCCCTCTGCACGTCCGCTTCGCGCTTGAAGCGTGCCCGAAACCAGGGGTTGCCCGAGAGCTCGTCGGCGAGAACCTTCAGCGCCACCGGCGTCGAGTCGGGTCGCCGTGCGCGGTACACGACGCTCATTGCTCCGACCCCGAGCACTCCGTCGATCAGGTTACTCCCGACCGTGCTTCCTACGCTCAACATGAGGACGAACCCCGAATGGTCTCTACCCGGCGGAAACGCCGCATACTCGCGGGGACCTTACACGGCGGCGGGGCGTTACGGAAGCCGCCGGCCATCGTCAGCGGGGTCCGCCCCCCGCAGCAGCGAGCATAAGGGCATACTCGCCGGCTCGCTTAGGCCGCTCCGCGGGGTCCTTCGCCAGAGCTCGGCTAACCGCGCGTGCGAAGTCGGGCGAGATGTCCGAGCGAACCGCGGACAGATCGCTCGGCTCGTCCAATAGGTGCGCCCAGAGCACCTTGATCCCTTGCCGGTCCGCGAATGGGGGATGCCCGCACATGCACTCGTACATGACGCATCCGAGCGCGTAGATGTCCGTCACCGCGGTTACCTCCTCGCCGCGAATCTGCTCTGGGGCCATGTAGTCCATGGAGCCCAGCGCCTGACCGGGCAGGGTCAGGACGCTGCCCTGGCTGTCCTTGGCCAGGCCGAAGTCGGTGATGTAGGCGATTCCGTGCCTGTCCAGGAGGATGTTCGCGGGCTTGACGTCGCGGTGGACCATGCCCGCGGCCCAGAGCGCTTCCAGCCCGTCCGCCACCTGCTCACAGATGCGGACCGTGGTGCCGACATCGAGCGGGCCGGCCTTCAGCTTCTGCTCGAGGGAGCCTCCGTCGACGTACTTCTGCGCCATGAACAGGAGGCCGTCGAGCTCTCCGGTCTCGAGTACCGGGACCACGTGTGGATGGCGGACCGTCTGCGCGATACGCGCCTCGCGCTGGAAGCGGCGCCTGAAGGTCTCGTCGCGCGCGTAGTCCTGTTTGATCAGCTTCAGCGCGACGCGCACCCCGTCGGGTCGCACCGCGCTGTAGACGTGGCCCATCCCGCCGACGCCCAATAGCGCTTCGATCGAGTAGTCGCCGATTCGACTTCCGATTCCGGGATCGTCTGAGGGGTTGTGCATGCTGGGCATCGTCGTCGGTGTCGGGCCGGCGCCGGCTCGGCGGTCACCCACGCGCCTTGTGTTGAAGCGGACGACCGCTATGGTCGCCTCTGCTGCGTCGAGGATAGGTGATTCGGTGGCGCTACGTGATCTGCTGGGGCTTCGAAGCAGCCGGGGGAGTCGCGGCGGCTCGAGGCGATCGCGGCCACCTACAGCAGCGCAGGCGGGGAGATCACCCGGGCGTCAGCGGCCCTCACTGGCGCCCTCAGCAGCCTGCACGCCCTCGGTGACTCGAGTGCAGGGTAAGGTGTCCGCATCTATGCAGGGAAGGACTCAGCTCGCACGTGAGCGATAGCAGAGCGGCGTCACTGGTCCTCGGCTTGACCCTCAAGGGTCGCTTCCGCGTCGTCGAGCCGATTTCACACGGGGCGATGGGCGCGGTGTACGCCGCGGTGGACGCCAACGGCGGTGACGTTGCGCTGAAACAGCTGTTCGACAAGCGCGACGCACAGCGGTTCGAGATCGAGGCTCGGCTGCTGGCGAGCCTGCGCCACCCCCGCGTCGTGCAGGTAGTGGACTACTTCGAGGAGGAGTCCGGCCAGTACGTGGTCATGGAGCTGATCCGAGGAGTTGAGCTCGGTCAGCTGCTGAAGCGGCGCGGCCAGCCGGGACTGCCGATCCCGGAGGCGATCGAGTACGTCCGCCAAGCGTGTGAGGCGCTCCAGTACGTGCACGATCAACAGATCGTTCATCGCGACGTGAAGCCCCAGAACATGATCCTCTCCGAACGCGGGGTCGTGCTCGTCGACTTCGGGATCGCGCGGCGTCTGGACGAGGACGAGTCCGTGGGCACGGTCGGTATCGGCACGCCACGATTCATGGCCCCCGAGGTGTTCGCCGGGGGCCAGGTGTCGCCGCGCACCGACGTCTTCGGGATCGCCGCGACGCTCTGGAACCTGATCGCAGGCCGGGCGCCGGTCTACGCCGAGCCCACGCGGCTGTCCGCGATCGTGCCTGACGTCTCTCCCGAGCTCGAGCACACGATCAATGCGGGACTCGAGATGATCCCCGAGCGGCGGGTGGCCTCGGTCGCGGCGTTCGCCAGGGCGCTCGGCGTCCGCCTCGGGGACGACGGCGGCGAGTCGCTCGCACTCTCGGTCGCCAATCCGGATGCCCCGCGCAGCCTCATGGAGGCGATCGTCAAGGCCGCCGCCGGGGTGTTCGAGGCGGCCGCGGCATCGATTTGCTTGATCGATCTGACGACCCAGGAGCTCGTCTATCAGTCGGCGTGGGGCGCCGGGGCGCGTGAGATCGTCGGGGTCAGGCTGCCACCGGGCACCGGGATCGCCGGCCGAGTGGTCGCCACCGGGGTCGGCGAGGCGGTCGCCGAGTGCCGCACTGACGACCGCTTCGCCGGGAGGATCGCCGCAGGGACCGGCTACGTCCCTTACACGATGCTGGTCGTGCCGCTGCTTCGCGCCGGACGGGCGATCGGCGCCGTGTCGCTGCTCGATCGCCGCAACGGTGACCCCTACACGTCACGCGATACCGAGCGGGCCGCGCTCTTCGCCGAGCTCGCCGTCAAGGCGCTGGACGTCACCCCGGAGGCTTTCACCAGCTTGGGCATGACCGTGATCCCGGCAACGCATGACGGGCCGTGACGCGGCGACTGACGTCCTGGTTGTTCACCCGCCAGCGGTTGCGTGCGAGCGTGTTCTGGGCGGTGGCGCTGGTCGCGACCGCTGTGAGCCTCGCCCTGTACTTCACCGATCCGCTCCACGAGATCGAGCTCCAGACGATCGACGCGCGCTTTCAGATCCGAGGCCATGAGCGGCCGCCCTCGGATCTGGTCATCGTGGCGGTCGACGACCTGACGTTCGACAAGCTTGGCTTGCAGTGGCCGTTCCCGCGCCGGGTGGAGGCACGCGTGCTCAACAACATCATGCGCGAGAAACCGAAGGCGGTCGCGTTCGACATCCAGTTCAGCGAGCGCTCGAGCCTGGGCACGAACGATGACATTGCGCTGGCCACCGCGCTCCAGAACAGCAACGGCAAGGTCGTGCTGGCCAACGACGAGCCCAGCCCCACCGGCCAGATCGAAGAGTTCGGCGTGAACGGTAACAAGCTGCTCGCTGAGGTGGACGCGACTCCAGCCGACGGAGCGTTCCCCAACGACTCGGACGGCGTCATCCGCCGGCTTCCCCTATCGATCTCTCATCTCGCGGGGCTCGACGTCGCCACCGCCCAGGTGGCGAGCGGCCATCGGATCCACCCGCCGTCCGGCACCACCGCCTGGATCGACTATTACGGCCCGCCGGGCACGATCCCCGCCATCCCCTTTTGGGAGGTCTACGCGGGCCAGGTCAGCTTCGATGAGGTCCACGGGCGCGAGGTCCGCATCGCCCGCACGCTCCAATCCCAGTTCTTCCACAACAAGATCGTCGTCATCGGCGCCACGGCCCCCACCCTCCAGGATGTGCACGAGACCTCCGTGTCGCGGGGCTCGATGATGTCGGGGCCGGAGATCCACGCCCAGGCGATCGGTACCGTCCTGGCCGGGTTCCCGCTGCGCCACGTCTCGGAGACGGTCGACCTTCTCCTGATCGTCCTGATGGGCGTCTTGGTCCCGCTCACGAGCATCAAGCTGGCTTTCAAGGCTTCGGTTCAGGTGATGGTCGCGATCGCCGCGGCGCTGGCCGTCGGCACGCAGATCGCGTTCGACGACGGCCACATCGTCACGTTCATCTACCCGGTCATCGCGCTGATGATCGCCACGGTCGGCTCGCTTGGAGGCCATTACGTGCTGCGCGGGTTCGAGCAAGCGCGGGTTCACGACCTGTTCGGGCGCTTCGTGCCCAGCGCCGTGGTCGACCAAGTGATCGCCTCCACCGACAAGGATCTGCGCCTCGGTGCCGTGCGCCGCGAGGGCACCGTGATGTTCACCGACCTGCGCGGGTTCACGACCTTCTCGGAATCGCTTGAGCCAGAGCGAGTGGTGCAGGTCATCAACCAGTACCTCGGCGGCATGACGGAGACGATCCTCGAGTACGGTGGCACACTGGTCTCGTTCATGGGCGACGGGATCTTCGCTCTGTGGGGCGCCCCGCTCGAGATGGAGGACCACGCCGACCGCGCGCTCACGGCCGCGCGCACGATGCTCGCCGAGCGCCTGCCGCGCTTCAACGCGTGGCTCGCCGAGGGGGGGTATGGCCACGCGTTCAGGATGGGGATCGGGCTCAACAGCGGACCGGTGATGTCCGGCAACGTCGGCTCCGAGCGACGCCTCGAGTACGCGGCGATCGGCGACACGACGAACACCGCCTCGCGCCTGGAGGGCATGACCAAGGGCACCCCGCACCAGCTCTTCATCTCCGAAGCGACGCGCCTTGCGCTGCGCGAGGTTCCCGACGACCTCGTGTACGTCGACGAGTTCGCGATCCGCGGCAAGCAGGCCACACTGAAGGTATGGTCGCTGCCGGAAGCGACCCCCGGCGATCGCGGTGAGCCCTCGACTCCTGCGCCGACGGTTGCGCGACCTGGGGGTCCGGAATAGACTCGCCCTGGCCAGGGCGTGAAGAAACGGGGTTCGGGAGCTTATGAAGCGGTGTGACCGCGGCGAGAATCGGGCTGATTCTCGGCATCCTCGCGCGCTCACGCGTCGACTGGTGCTCGTGTTCGTCTTGGTTGGCGCGATCGCCGCAGCGCTCGGATGGGGAGCGACCGACGCGCTGGCGACGACGATCCTCTCCGAGGGCTTCAATTCCGCCGATGCGGACAGCCAGACGCTGCCGACGGGATGGACATCCGACGCCCCGAACGGCGCGGGCGACTTCTGGCACGACCAGATCAACCCGCAGACGATCTCGGTGATCCCCGCGATCAACCCGGCGCTCGTGACGCTCCCGGACTCCGGGGCGCTGCCGAGCGCGTTCGAAGGGGACGGCGTGGCCTGGTACGGCGAGGCGAGCACCGGGACCTACTGTGGCGACGATCCCGACGCCGACCCGCCCAACAGCTATACCGACGTCGCGCAGCCTGCCGACGACGGCTGCACCTCCGAGCAGATCGAGGACGGCGACCTCGACTCCCCCCCGTTCTCGCTCTCCTCGACGGCGACGAGCACCGGGTCGGTCACCGACCTGTATCCCAGCGCGCAGCTCACGTTCGAGGGCTGGTGGGACATCGAGGCGGTCGAGGGTGATGCCTTCGACGTGATGACGGTCTCGTACAGCATCGACGGGGGGAGCACGTGGACAGCGCTCGGCACCCTGAACCCCGACAACCCGACGGGCGGCCTGCCCCAGCAGGACTACACCTCGGGTGGAGGGATCGAGGTCCCGCCCCAGTGGAAGCCCTACCTCGTCGACCTGACCCCCGTGATCGAGGCGATCCAGAGCGCGAACGCCGACGGGGCGGACGGCGACCCAACCGACAGCGCCCAGCTCCAGTTCAACTTCGACACCGGCGACACGTTGTACAACGGCTTCCGCGGCTGGCTCCTGGACCAGGTGCAGGTCTCGGAGCCCTACGGGGCCGGCCCCCCGGCGATCTCGAGCGTGAGTCCGAGCTGCCTGGTGCCGGGCGACCAATCATCGGTGATCACGCTCACCGGGACCGGGATCCCGACCGGCTCCAGCGTCGACATCGATCCGGGCACGTCGTCAGCGCAGACGGTCGCTGCTGAGGACCCGTCCGACACGACCGCCGAGTTCACCGACCCGGGCCTCGCGGCGGGTACGCATGTGCTCCAGATCGTGACCTCGTCCGGCGCCACGAGCAACGCGGTCGACTTCACCGTCAGCGCCACCTGCGAGTCGCCGAGCATGTTGCCGATCGTGTCGCCGGGGGTGCCGTCGGTGAGTACGACGGGGGCGGGGTTCACGGCGGCGGTGAACCCGAATGGGTCGGCCACGAGCGTGTATTTCGAGTATGGCCTGGATCCGAAGTACGGGTTGACGAGCGCTTCGGACATCTACGTCGATCGAACTCCGTTTGAGGCGGTGGGTTCTGGCTCCAGCCCGGAGACGGTGAGCGCGCGCGTGGCGGGGCTGGTTCCGCACGCGCTGTATCACGTTCGGGTGGTCGCGACCAATGCGGTGGGGACGGTCACGAGCGCCGATCAGACGTTCACGACGGCGGCGCTCGCGCCGCCGCCCGTGCCGGTGCTCGGCCAGGAGGCGAACTTCACCCCGGTTTCCGGGATCGTGTACGTGAAGCCGCCGGCCGGCGCGAAGGTCGCCGCGCTCGATGCGGGTCGCGCCGGGTTCGAGACGGATCTCGCGGCGCACGCGATGGCGGCGTTGACCAAGGGCATGGGGTTCATTCCGCTGACCGAGGCGCGTCAGCTGCCGGTCGGTACGGAGGTCGATGCGCGCGCGGGCACGCTGAGGTTGATCACCGCGACGACCGCGAGGAAGAAGGGCAAGCGGACGCAGACCGAGTCGGGGGAGTTCTCAGAAGGGCTGTTCCAGGTGGCGCAGAGCGATAACCGGCGCTTGAAGGGTCTGACGCTTCTGAAGCTGCTCGACTCCGGGATCTTCCCGGGCGCGCCGAGCTACAAGAAGGAGTGCGCGGCGGTCGCTAAGACGATCAACGTACCGAGCGGCGTGAACGGCGATCTGGTGTTCAAACCGCGCAAGCTGAGCAAGAAGGCGCTCCAGACGCTCAAGGCCAGCGAGCACGGCAACTACCGGACTCAGGGGAAGTACAGCGCGGCGACTGTGCGCGGGACCATCTTCACGGTTACTGACCGCTGTGACGGCACCCTGACGGTCGTGAAGCGCGGCTTGGTGGTCGTCACCGACTTCCGCCGCCACAAGAACATCACCCTCCACACCAACCAACGCTACCTAGCCACAGCACCGTGAGCCGACGATCGACGGCATCCGGCGATTCCGGCTCCTGATGGGTCGGCCGGTGCGTCCGTCAGGACGCGCGCGTGGTGCACGACGCGGGCTGGCATCGTTCAGGGGATGCCGCGTTTAGCCCGCTCGCCGGAGCCGCCCCAGCTTCCGACCGAGCTCGCAGGCATCGAGATCGAGGCGCTCGCTCACGACGCCACCTACGCCGAGGCTGAGCTGGTTGACGTCGACCTATCCGACCAGCGCGCCCGCGGCGTCAGCTTCCAGACGGTCAAGCTCACCAAGGTTGATCTCTCCGGCTCGCGCCTCGAGCATCTGAGCGTCGTGGACGGCCGGCTCACCGGCTCCAACCTGGCCAACCTACAGGCGCGCAGTGCGGACGCTTCGCGCGTGCACATCGACGCGAGCCGTCTCACCGGGATCGCGCTGACGGAGAGCGCGTTGCGTGACGTGACTCTTCAGGGCTGCCGCGTCGATCTCGCCTCGTTCGCCTTCTCGCGCCTCGCGCGCGTCACGTTCGCGGATTGCTCGCTCACACAGACGGACTTCCTCGAAGCGCAGCTCGAATCGGTTCGTTTCCACGACTGCGACCTCGGCGGCGCTGACTTTCGTGGCGCACGACTGCGCAGCTGTGAGTTTCGACGCAGCGATCTCAGCGGACTCCAGGGCGTCCAGAACCTCCGGGGCGCGGCCATGGAATGGGGCGACGTCATCGCCATGGCCGGGCTCTGGGCCGGCGCGCTGGGGATCGAGATCCTCGACGCCGATTGACCAATCGCGGGTGACGGATGCGCGTGGTATTCCCGGGTCACACCTCCGGCTGAAGTGACCATGGGAGCGGTTTAGCGCCGGAGGGCCTGGCGGCGCTCCGCGGTTCTCTCAGCCTGTGGTCGGGGCGAGCACAGCGTCCAGCGCTGCGAGATCGTCCTCGCTCGGTGTCCACTGGGCGGCTCTGGCATTGGCGCGAACCTGGCCGGGCTTGGTCGCCCCGGCGATCACCGATGACACCACCGGACGGGCAATCAGGGCCCCGATCGCTATCTCGATCAGCGACACGGCGCGCGCACGTGCGAAGTGCTCGAGGGCGTCGATGAGATCGAACTGCTCGTCGCTCGCGATCCGCGAGCGTCCGGAGAGCCGCGCGCCGGCCGGTCCCGCCGCGCCGCGCCGGTACTTGCCGGTCAGCAGTCCGGAGGCAAGCGGGAAGTAGGGAACAAAGCCGAGGCCGAGGCGTTCGCAGGTCGGCAGCACCTCCCGCTCGGCCTCGCGGACCAGGAGGCTGTACTCGTTCTGGACAGCGATGAAGCGCGCGAGGCCGCGTTCGCGCGAGACCGCGTCGGCCTCGTCGAGCTGGTCGGCGCTGAAGTTCGACGCGCCGATGGCGCGCACCGTCCCTGCGCGGACGAGCTCATCGAGCGCTTCCAGCGTGTCCGAGATCGGCGTCTGGCCATCGGGCTGGTGGTACCAATAGACGTCGATCACATCCGTTCGGAGCCGTCGCAACGAGGCCGCGACGGCTTGGCGGATGTAGTCAGGCGAGCCCCGCGGGCCCTTTCCGTCGCCCATGTCCATACCGAACTTTGTCGCCAGCACGACCTGCTCCCGACGGCCGTCGAGGACCTGGCCGAGGAGCTCTTCGCTGGCGCCCCTGCCGTAGATGTCGGCGGTGTCGAAGAAGCTCACGCCCTCGGCGAGAGCAGCATCGACGACTGCGCGGGTACCGTCGAGATCGACCCTGCGGCCAAAGTTGTTGCATCCAAGACCCACCACCGAGACCTCGAGGCCGGAGTCCCCGAGCGGACGCGTCGGAAGATTCACCATGCATCGTGCTCTATAGCAAACGCTTGCGTGCTCAGTCGGCGGCGCACGCCGTTCCCGCGCCGGTCACCTTCGTCAGGTCGCGAAGCAACGCGTCCATGCCGGCGATCTCGTACACGGCGCGCTGGCGCGCAGCGCCACCGCCCCGTGCTGACAGCGCGGGCAGCAAACCGAGCTCATCGGAGCAGCCCAGCTCGTCGGCGTGACGGCGCGCCAGCGCGAGCGCGCCGTCGAGCAGGTCGCTGACCGGCCGCAGCTGCCCGTCGGCGTCGGGCAGCCGGGCGCCGACGCCGAAGCGCGCCGCCCGGAACGCGCCTTCCTCGAGCAGCTCGCTAGGCAGATCCGGCTCGGGATCAGCCTCGGCGGCGTCACGAGCCAGGCAGTGCGCGAGCGCGACCAGAGCGGCGGTGTCCTCGAGCGACGCTTGGGCGTCGAGGGCCCGGATCTCGACGGTGCCCAAGCGCGGGTGCGGGCGGAGCTTCCACCAGAACCACGTGTAGTCAGGCACGTCCGCAGCGCGCACGAGCACCCGCGTGGAGGCACAGAAATCCTCGAAGTCGCGCATCGCTCGCGGCACGCCCGAGCGGGGCCAGCCGCGGAGGGTCATCTCGCGCGCGGAAGCCAGGCCGGTATCGCGACCGTGGCGAAACGGCGAGTTGGCGGCCAGCGCGAGCAGCAGCGGCAGATGGCGGCGCATGCCGTTGAAGGCCCTGATCGCGGTATCGGCGTCCGGCATCCCGATGTGGATGTGAATCGCGCAGACCGGCGTGGCGACCGCATCCCCGAGCAGGTAGCGGATGTGCTCGTAGCGCTCCTTGTCGGTGATCTCGCCCTCGCCCTCCACCGCCGCCGGATGCGTGCCCGATCCGAGCAGGCCTGCCCCCGTTGCGAGCACCGCCCGGCGCAGACCGCCGAGCGTGCCGACCGCCTCGCCGGCACTGCGACACACGTCGGTGATCAGCTCCAGCTGGCAGGCGTGCAGCTCGCGTTCGACAGTGCCGTCGATCGGACCGAGTCCTTCCTTGACCGCCGCCGATGCGTTCGCCTGCCGTCCGGTGACCGGATCAACGAGGAACAGCTCCTCCTCGACGCCGACCGAGAACGGCGCTTCCGAGCCGAAGGCGTCGCTGATCTCATCCTCCGCAGTCAGACCTCGGGTCTTCCCTTCGCGCCCGTGGCCAAAACCTCCGGACCTAGGGTGCGTGTACGCTGCGCGCGTGATGCGGAGAAAGATCACGGCCATCATCGGGCAGCCGGCCGGCGCGGCCTAGCACGGGCATCGAGGTCCGTGGCGACATGGCGCATCTCAGGGCACGGCGAAGCGTCAAGGTCGCCTCGCGCTTCACGATCAATCTCCCCGAGCACGGCCTCGGCGAGACGAGGGGCGTGCACGGCGCGCGCGCGTCCAAGAACGGCGCCGCCACACGCACCGTCGCCGTTCCTGGTACCGATCTGATCTGGAGTGGACGCCGGGGCGGCGCGCCCCGCACTGCCGGCGCCAGGCGCCCGGCCAGGCCCCGCCCGGTGCTCGCCCTCAGGGAGGGCAAGCACTACCCCGGGCTGTTCGCGTCGGATGACGAACGGGCATACGCACGAGCGCTCGAACAGCTGCGACGGGGGAGCAGCTCCGAAGCGTTGGGGCTGCTCGACGGGGCTCTCGGGTCCGCCACCGAGGACGAGGCGACCGCCGCCCATCTGGTCATCGCGATCACGCAGTACCAGGCCGGGGAGCTCCCCGCGGCGACCGCGCACCTCGAACGAGTCGTCGGGGCCCAGGGCGGCCTCGACGGCGACCCACTGATCGAACGCTACGAGCTCCCCGCCGGGTACCGCGAGTTCGACGTTCCGATCCGGGGTCTCGACGTCCCCGGCGGAACCGTCGGTCTGGGGCCCGTGTTCCTCCTCGTGTCGGCGTACGACGCGCTCGGCCGGACCAAGGAAGCGGTTGGGGTGATGCAGAAGCTGGTGTCTCACGAGGAGCTTCATGCGGTCCCGCCGTTCGTGCTGATCATCCTCTGCGAGCTCTACCAGGCGCTCGAGGACTGGGACGAGATCATGTACCTCGTCGGTCACGCCGAGACCGCCGGCACCGATGATGCCGCGCTCATCCTGCGCAGCTACGAGGCGCGCGCCCGCCCCTATACAGTGAGACCCCGGACAGTGCAGGGAACCATTCCGAAGTGAAAGCTCCGCGATGACCACCCGACGGACAGCGCCTGAGACGCACCCGGGCACCCGGCCCGCGGCCTTCGAGAGGCTGAGACGGCTGCCCGTGGTCGGGCGAGCGATGGACTGGGGACTCGGGCCGAGCGCGGTGTCGCCGGAGACCAAGCGCGCGGGCGCGCGGATCGCGGGGCTCAAGGCGACCGAGTCGGTCTGTCCCTACTGTGCCGTCGGCTGCGGGCAGGTCGTGTACACGCGCGGGGGCGAGCTGGTCAACATCGAAGGTAATCCGCGCTCGCCGATCAACCAGGGGACGCTGTGTCCGAAGGGCTCGGCGTCGCGTCAGCTGATCCAGCAGCCCGGCCGCCTCACCAAGGTGCGCTACCGGCGTCCGGGCGGGACCGAATGGGAGGACCTCGAGCTCGAGCGGGCGATGGACATGATCGCCGAGCGCCTGATCGACTCCCGCGAGGCGGGATGGCAGGACGTCGACCATCACGGCTGGCGGGTGAACCGGACGCTGGCCTTCGCCCACCTCGGCGGGGCGACCCTCGACAACGAGGAGAACTACCTGATCAAGAAGCTGTGGACCGCGATGGGGGCGGTGCAAATCGAGAACCAGGCCCGCATATGACATAGCTCGACGGTCCCCGGTCTGGGGACCTCGTTCGGGCGCGGCGGCGCCACCGGGTTCTTGCAGGACCTCCAGAACGCGGACTGCGTTCTCATCGAGGGCTCGTCGATGGCCGAGGCGCACCCGGTCGGGTTTCGCTGGGTGATGAAGGCCAAGGAGCGCGGGGCGCGGATCATCAACGTCGACCCCCGCTACTCGCGGACGAGCGAGATCGCCGACCGTCACGTGCCGATCCGCGCGGGAACAGATATCGCGTTCCTCGGCGGCCTGATCCGTCACGTCCTCGAAACCGAGTCCTACTTCCGCGACTACGTGGTCAACTACACGAACGCGTCGACGATCATCAACGAGCGCTTCCGGGACACCGAGGACCTCGCTGGTCTGTTCTCTGGGTTCGACCCCGCGACCGGGATGTACGACCGCTCGAGCTGGATGTACGAGGGCGGCGAGATGCCCTCCGCGGCGGGGGTGCGCGAGCACGCCTCCCAGGCGTTTGATGAGAACACCGGAGCAGGGATACATGGCGGCGAGATGCATCGCGACGACACGCTCGAGCATCCGCGCTGCGTGTTCCAGATCCTGCGCCGGCACTTCAACCGCTACACCCCGGAGATGGTGACGCGGATCTGCGGCATCTCCTCAGACGACTTCCACGCCGTGGCCAAGGCGCTGATCGAGAACTCCGGTCGCGAGCGCACGACCGCTTTCTGCTATGCGGTCGGCTGGACCCAGCACACCGCTGGCGTACAGATGATCCGCACCGCGTCGATCCTCCAGCTCCTGCTCGGCAACATCGGCCGTCCCGGGGGCGGGATCATGGCGCTGCGCGGCCACGCGTCGATCCAGGGTTCGACAGACATTCCGACGCTCTACGACCTGCTCCCCGGGTACCTGCACATGCCCCGCGCGGGGGAGGCGGAGCTCGATCTGAAGAGTTACATCGACACCGGTGGGGCGGAGCGGGGCTGGTGGTCGAATTTCGACAAGTACATCGTCTCGTTCCTCAAGGCATGGTTCGGCGACGCAGCCACCGAGGAGAACGGCTACGGCTTTGGCGCGATCCCCCGGATCAGCGGCAACCACTCGCACTTCGCGACGACGATGAGGATGCTCGACGGCGGCGTCGAGGGCTTCTTCGTGATGGGCCAGAACCCGGCCGTCGGCTCCCAGCACGCCGGCCTCCAGCGCCGGGCGCTCGCCAAGCTCACGTGGCTCGTCGTCCGTGACCTCGCCGAGATCGAGACGGCCACGTTCTGGCGCGACTCGCCCGAGGTCCGGTCGGGCGAGCTCAGGCCCGAGGAGATCCAGACCGAGGTGTTCCTGATGCCCGCCGCCGCGCACGTCGAGAAGGAGGGGTGCTTCACCAACACCCAGCGCTTGGTCCAGTTCCGAGACAAGGCGCTCGAGCCGCCGGGCGACGCGCGCTCGGAGCTGTGGTTCATGCACCATCTCGCCAGGCGCATCAAGTCCCACTACGCGGGCTCGACGCGCACGCGCGACTGGCCGATCGTCAATCTGCTGTGGGAGTATCCCGAGCTCGGTGAGGTCCGCGACCCCGACATCGAGGCGGTGCTGAAAGAGATCAACGGCTACGAGGTCGCGACCGCCCGCCCGCTGTCTGGGTTCGCCGAGCTCGAGAACGACGGCTCGACCGCGTGCGGTTGCTGGATCTACTCGGGCATCTTCGCCGACGGCGTCAACCAGGCCCGGCGCCGGAACCCGGGTGATCTGAGCAAGGAGGGCGGCCACGTCTCGCCCGAATGGGCCTGGGCGTGGCCGGCGAATCGCCGCGTGCTCTACAACCGGGCGTCCGCCGATCCGCAGGGACGCCCGTGGAGCGAGCGCAAGAAGTACGTGTGGTGGGACGGCGCCAAGGAACGCTGGACGGGTTACGACGTCCCCGATTTCCCCGTGACCAAGCCACCCGACTTCCGCGCCACCGACGATGCCACAGGCATGGACGCGATCAACGGTGATGACCCGTTCATGATGATGGCCGACGGCCGCGCCTGGCTGTATTCGCCGAGCGGGCTGCTCGACGGGCCGCTGCCGACCCACTACGAGCCGATCGAATCACCGGTACATAATCTCCTCTATCCCGACCTCGGCGCCGATCCCTCAGCGATCCGCTGGCGGCGTCCGGAGAACCCCTTGCACGCTACCGCCGACCCGCGCTACCCGATCGTCGCCACCACCTTCCGGCTGACTGAGCATCACACCGCGGGCGGCATGAGCCGCACCCTGCCGTGGCTCGGGGAGCTGCAACCGGAGATGTTTGCCGAGATCGACCCCGTCCTCGCCGGCGAGCGTGGCATCGAGGACGGCGGCTGGATGACAGTCGTGACCGAGCGCGCCGAGATCGAGGCCCGCGCCCTGGTCACCGACCGGATGCGGCCGCTGCGGGTCGACGGCAAGCCCGTGCACCAGATTGGGCTCCCCTGGCACTGGGGCTACAGCGGCGGTTACCCGGGCGACTCGACGAACGACCTCGGTGTGCTGTCCGGCGATCCGAACGTCTCGATTCAGGAGTCGAAGGCGTTCACCTGCAACGTGCGGGCCGGCCGACGCCATGCACCCTCGACCGAGCGCCTGAAGGGAGTCGCGGGAACCGCGCGCCGCGTGGCTCCGAACGCGGACGACCGTGGCGCCGAGACCCCCAAGGAGGTTGCATCGTGAGTGCGACAGTAGCCGCCCCGACCGAGCTCGCGATCCACCGCGGGGGTGCACGGCGGATGGGTTTCTTCACCGACACGACAGTGTGCATCGGCTGCAAGGCCTGCGAGGTCGCGTGCAAGCAGTGGAACGACCTGCCCGCCGACGGATCGCAGTTCAAGAAGGGCGGGTCCTACGACCATACGGGGGATCTGTCCGCGTCGACGTGGCGCCACGTGCGCTTCGTCGAGCTGCTCGAGCCCTCGCCGCAGCTTCAGCAGGAGGCGATCAGCGCGCTACCGGCGATCCCACCGGCGGGGCAGCTGCCCGACCTCGTCGCGATGGCGGAGGGCGTGGGCAGCAATTGGCTGTTCATGTCCGACGTGTGCAAGCACTGCACGAACGCCGGCTGTCTCGATGCGTGCCCGACCGGGGCGCTGATCCGCACCGAGCACGAGACCGTCGTCCTCCAAGCCGACGTCTGCAACGGCTGCGGCTACTGCGTGCCCGCGTGCCCGTTCGGTGTCGTCGACCGCGATCCGATCGACGGGCGCGCCGCGAAGTGCACGCTCTGCTACGACCGGCTCGAGGACGGNNGGGCTCGAGCCCGCGTGCGCGAAAGCCTGCCCGACCGACTCGATCCAGTTCGGTCCCTACCAGGAACTCGTCGTGCAGGCCGAGCGGCGCGTCGCCGAGCTGCACCGGCGCGGGGTCGACGGCGCTTATCTCTATGGCGCGGCGGACGAACCCGAGCACGAGCTGGCAGGAGGGTTGGGAGCGTTCTTCCTGCTCACCGAGCCGCCAGAGCGCTATGGCCTGCCCGCTGAGGCGGACTCGCCGATCCAGGAGAACCTCGTCGCCGCCACGGCCGCCGCGCTCGGCGCCGGGTTGCTCGCCGCGGCCGCCGCCGCGCTGACCTTCGCGACGGCACGTGGGCGGCAGCGATGAGCGACCCAGGCGAGCATCCGCTTGGACTGCCCGCGGAGCCGCCGGCGCCGCTCGGGCACGAGGAGCCACCGGCCAGTGCCGCCGCCCGCGATGCCCGTTGGGCCGACGGTGACATCGCGACGCGGGACGAGACGCCGGCGCTCGGCAGGCGGGGCGAGCCGGCGTCGTGGCGGCGGGCGGTGCCGGAAAGCGAGGTCGCGCTCGCGAAGCCCGCGTGGGGCGACGCCGGTTGGTCCTACCTCTTCGGGCACGACACGAGCTACGCGGCTGCCGAGCCCGAGGAGGGCGCGGTGGCGGCGGCGAATCGCCGGATGCGCTCCGGCACGATGCCCGATCCGGTCCAAGGGCCGTTCATCCACCCGCCGGTGTGGACCTGGGAGGTGCCGCTCTATTTCTGGTTCGGCGGCGCCGCGTCGGGAGCGGCATTCGCCGCGCTGGCCGCCGACCTCGCCGGCGACGAGGTCTCGGCTCGAGTTGCCCGCAAGGTCGCGCTGGGCGCTGTGTTGCCGGCGCCCGTGCTGCTGATCGGGGACCTTGGTCGCCCTGGTCGCTTTCTTAACATGCTGCGCATCTTCAAGCCTCGGTCGCCAATGAACCTGGGCGCGTGGTGCCTGGTTGCCTTCAGCACCGCCGGAGCCGGCGCTGTCGCGGCGGACCTGCTCGGATCGCAGCGCACGGCGCGGAGCTTGGGGGCCGCCGAAGCGCTGTTCGGCTCCTACCTCGGGTCCTACACGGGTGTGCTGCTCGCCACCACCGCGGTGCCGCTGTGGGCTCGCAGTCGTGTCTTCCTCGGCCCGATCTTCGTCGCGACCGCGACCGCGACCGGCGCTGCGGCCACGCGCTTGACGCTGGGGGCCGTCGGCCAGGCCGAGGACCACCCGACACACGTCGCGCTCGCGCGCTTGGAGGCAGGCGCAATCTTCGCCGAGCTGGCGCTCTCGACTGTCAACGAGCGGCGCCTGGGCCGGACGGGCGAGGTGCTCGCGCACGGCACCCCGGGCCTTCTGTTCCGGACGGCGAAGACGCTCGTCGGGGTGGGTCTTGTCCTGCCGCTCGTCGCTCGGGGCCGCACGGGGCGACTGGCCCAGAACGCGGCCAGCGTCCTCTACCTAGCCGGCGGCCTCGCATTCCGCTTCGCGTGGGTGCAGGCGGGCAAGGCGTCGGCTCGCGACGACGAGGCAGTCGCGCTGATGGCCCGGGGACGGGTCACGGCCGACGATCCGCCGCGCGGCGGCACGGAGCAGCGCGCGAGCTCCGACCACCGCCCGCCTCTCGCCGACGCTGGGCCGGCGAAGATCCTGCGCGCGTGGGGCGCAGCCGTCGGCCGCGCGAGCCTGCTCGTGGAGCGCGTCGTGCGAGGCGCCGGTCACGGCGCCAGACGCTGCACTCCCCAGCGACCACCGTCTCCGCGTGTGTAGCGCAGTCGGTCGTGAAGACGATCCTCGCGACGTTGCCAGAACTCGTAGCTCTCGGGCACGACGCGGAAACCGCCCCACGCATCCGGCGCCGGCAGGTCTGCGCCTTCGTGCCGGGCCGCGAGCTGCGCCACGCGCTGCTCGAGGACCTCGCGACTGTCGATCGTGCGGCTCTGGGGCGACGCGAGCGCGCTCAGCTGGCTCCCGCGCGGGCGGCTGCGCACGTAGGCCATCGACTCCTCGAAGGTGGTGCGTTCTGTGGCGCCCTCGATCCTGACCTGGCGTCCGACGAGCTCCCAATAGAAGAGCAACGCGACGCGGGGGTTGGTGGCGAGCTCCCGGCCCTTCCGGCTCTCGTAGCTGGAGAAGAACACGAACCCACGCTCGTCGTATTGCTTCATCAGCACCATCCGTACCGACGGCGCGCCGGCGGTCGAGGCGGTGGCCAGAGCGACCGCCTCAGGCGCCGTGACGCCGCCATTCGCAGCCCCCCGGAACCAGACGGCGAACTGGCGCAGCGGATCGGGGTCGACATCCTCCTCGCGTAACGGCACCAACTCGGACACGACGAACATTATGCGGGCGAGCACCATCGGGACGAGACAATGTCCCTATGCCGCGGATTCCCTCCTTCGCTGAGCTGGCCGTGGCGCCAGGCGCGGCCCTCGACCTCCTCGCGCTCGCGCTCGCCGCGGAGTTCCGCGACGTTGACGCGGTCGGGGCGATCGCGACGCTCGACGTCCTCGGCGCGGAGCTTGCGCGTGCCGCCGGACGGACGAGCGGGGCGCCGGACGAGCTGGCACTCGCGTGCGGGCAGCTCCTCGGTGTCACCCATCGGTTCGTCGGCGACCGAGAGGAGTACGACCACCCAGACAACTCGATGCTCGACGTGGTTCTCTCGAGGCGCCGTGGCCTGCCGATCCTGCTCTCCGTCGTGTACGTCGAGGTTGCTCGCCGAGCGGGGATCCCCTTGGCCGGCGTCGGCTTGCCGGGCCACTTCGTGGTCGGCTACTTCGGCGTGGTTCCTCCCCTGCTGCTCGATCCCTTCGCCGGCGGCGAGGCTGTCGAGGTCGACCTGGCGCAGGACGCGGTCCACCCGTGGAGCACCTCAGCAATCGCGATGCGGATACTCAACAACCTCGTGATGGCCTACCAGCGGCGCGGCGACCTCGGCGCTGCGATCCGCGCCGCCAGCATGCGCCTCGCGCTACCGGCCGAGAGGTCGCTGCGCGTCGAGCACCAGACGGAGCTGCGGGCCATGCAAGCACGACTCAACTGACGCCTACTTCAGACGCCGTGTGGAGTCTCGCTCGACGATCGGATCGCGGGTCCTCGGCGCAGCCCGGGAGCGAGGCGCATGAGCGCGACCAGGCCGATGATGCTGATCGTGGGGATGACGATGCGGGCGGGTTCGAGCTCGGCGCCGGCACCGGCGAGTCCGAAGCCGAGGCCCTGCCAGAACATCAGGCCGGAGGTGGAGACGCTGAGCACGCGACGGCGCAGCGGCGGAGGGGTCGCCTCGAGCAGCAGTTGGTCCAGCCCGAGGGTGTAGCCGACGCCTGCGCAGGACAGCAAGAGCAGCAGCGCCGCGCCCGGCAGGCCCGGCTCCAGCGCGAACCCGAGGGGCGCGATCAGCGTCGCGGCGGCGAGCGGGATCACGGCTCGTATGCGCCCTGCGCCGTTGAGCAGCCGGACGGTCAGCAGTTCGCCGAGCACAGCCCCGGTCGGCGCTGCCCAGAGCAGCATTCCAGCGCTCGCAGCGGGCAGGCCGAGCTTCCTCACGTAGGGGACCGCCAAGGCTTCCGGTGCGACCGCCGCCATCGGGACGACCCACCCGAGTACGAGCAATCGGCGACGGCCTTCGGTGAACACCGCTCGCAGGCTCCTGTCGTCCTCGGTTCCCGGCGCGACCCCTGGATCTACGGGCGGGTGGTCCTTGACACCGAGCCGGATCAGCAGTGCGGAGGCGGCGCTGGTCGCTGCCACGACCAGCAGCACGCCGTGGGTCGGGACGAGCAGCAGCAGCGCGCTGGCCAGCGCCAGTCCGAGGATCTGGCTGCTCTGCGAGATCACCCGGAGCACGCTGCGGCCGAGCACGAAGCCGTCGCCGTCGCCGAGCAGCTCGGGTAGCAGGGCGGCACGGGTGCCGGCGAAGATCGGGCCCGCGACACTGCCGAGAGCCAGCAGCGCAAGCAATGCCGCCACCGGCACCCCCGGGAGCGCCATGACCGCGTACCCGGTTCCCTGGAACAGGTCACAGCAGATCATCAGGCGGCGGGCGGGGATGTGCTCCAGTCGTGGTGAGAGCAGGCCGCCCAGCAGGTACGGCGTGAACCCCAGGGCGAAGGTGAGCGCCGAAAGCAGCGGCGAGGCGGTGCGCTGGAAGACCAGCACCGCCAGCGCGACCGTCGCGATCGTCGTTCCGAGCATCGAAACCGTGTGGGCCACGACGAGGCACAGGAACTGGCGGTTGCGCAGCACTTGCCGGTAGCAGCCGTGGGGGGACGCGGGCGCCACAGAGGCCATGACGCGAGGGTGCAGGTGCTAGCGTCCGGCTGCGAGACATTCGTACTGAACCGAATTGAGACGTGTTCGTTCTCCAAACCTCGCCGGCAGACCTGCTGCGCTGCCGCTTTGCGCTCTCACCACTGTGGGAGCTCACGAGCGCCGTGCGGACAATGCACCAACCCGTCGGACAGCGCTGGCACCTGCCGTGGCTGGCCGCGCTCGCCGACCTCGACCCGCCCGACGGCCTCGCTGTGCTGCATGCGATGCAACCGGCCCGCGGCTACAACCCTGACTTCCTCACCCCCACACCGACAACTCGGGGCACGACCTTGCCAGAGGAAGCAGGGCGAGTCGCGCGGACGCCCCTGGCCCGCCTCGCCCACGAGCTGGCGCGCTGCCGAGCCGATCAGACCGACCCCGCCGTGCGGGCCGTCCTCGACGTGCTGTTGGCAGACCCGGCACAGGCCAGGAAGGAGATCGCGGCAGCACTACTGGCGTGCTGGGACGCGCTGCTCGCGGCGCACTGGCCGCGGATCCAGAGGCTGCTCGACGCCGATATTGCCCACCACGCCCGGCAGCTCGCCGACCATGGCCTGATCGCCCTGCTCAACCAGCTGCACCCCGACGTCCGCTGGCGAGGAGACGACGTCGAGGTTTGCTGGCAACAAGGCGTCGTCGAGCAGTCGCGCGAGCTTGGCGGGGCCGGGATCGTGCTGATGCCCAGCGCCTTCACCTGGCCACACCCGATCGCCGTCCTGGATCCACCGTGGCAACCCACGATCGTCTACCCGGCGCGCGGCGTCGGCGTCCTCTGGCAGCGGCTGCCGGGCGCCTCCGCGGCCCTCAGCGGCGTCGTGGGACCCACCCGGGCGCGGTTGCTCACCGACCTTGTCGAGCCCGCCTCGACCACGTCGCTGGCCGAGCGCTATGAGATGGCGGCCAGCACGATCTCCCGACACCTCATCCTCCTGCAGACCGCAGGCCTCGCACGTGCACACCGCGACGGCCACCAGGTCCTCTACCAGAGGACATCACTCGGGGCGGCCCTGTCCGCCCCTCAGGATCCAGACGGCCCCGCCCTCACGACGCCATAGAGCCGGAGCGGCCGCGTGGCTCCTCCCAATCCTCTCATTCGAGGTTTTCGAGGATCTCATTGGCCCGCGACCATTGCTCGGGTGCAACGACGAGATAGATGTCTCCCCGCCCGCCACGATCGAGCGGGTGATCGGCGACGCAGCTCGCGTCGACACCCAGAGCTCGGAGCTGATCGCGCCACGCCACCGCCGTCTTCTGATCCTCGAGCACGCTCACCGTCTCCCACCCCTCGAGGCGCGGGTCGCCGATCGACACCGCCTCCTCGCGGGCGGCGCGACCTTTCAGAAAGCGCGGGATCGGCACGCCTCAAGCGTACGCGCCGGCACGGGCGAGCTCACCGGCTCGGAGCCAACACGATGTCGCTCTCGAGCGACACCCACTCGCCGGCGGCGCCGGCCGGCCGCTCGGGATCGTCGGCGGATCGCTGGACGAAATCGCGCACCAGGGACGGCTTCACAGCGAACACGGCATCAGAGTCGAGGTACGCGCTCGCTCGATCGAAAATGTGGGTGGCGAGCGTCTGAAAGCCCGGAGCCCGGATGATCATGTGAATGTGCGCAGGACGCCACGGGTGGCGGCCGGTCGCCTGGAGCATCTTCCCCACCGGGCCGTCGTCCGGGATCGGATAGGGGACGGGCCGGACCGCGAGGAACGCGTAGCTGCCGTCTTCGCGTGTTCGGAACCTGCCTCGCAGGTGGTCCTCCGGGGCCTCCGGCCGCTGGACGGCGTAGAGCCGGTCGTCCCCGTTCTGCCACACATCCAGTTCGGCCGCGGCGATGGATCGCCCGTCGAGGTCGAGCACGCGACCGTAGACCCACGCCGGAACGCCGGCCATCTCCTCGGCGATGCTCGCGCCGTACTCCCTGGGCGGCGAGCCCGGCACGTAGAACGGGCCAAGGACGGTGGACTCCGTGGCGCCCTCCGGCAGCCGGTGCTCGAGCGCGTCGACGAGCATCGAGAGACCGAGTGCGTCGGACCAGAGGACGAACTCCTGCCGGCGCTCATCGGTGATGTGACCGGTGTCGGTCAGGACGCCGATCGCCTGTTCCCATTCGTCGTGGGTGAGCCCGACCTCCGAGACGAACCCGTGCAGCGCCCGGGCGAGCGCTTGGATCAAATCCCGCAGCCGTGGATCAGGACAGCCGCCGAAGCTCTCGACCACAGCCGTGGTGAGATCCGCAGGCGTCATCCGTCCAGTCAAGCACGCTGGGGCTAGAGGTGAACCGATGCCATTCCGGCCTGGTCATACCGGTCCCCCGCCGCCGCAGGCAGCTCGGCATCGATCCGCGCGAGGTCGTGATCGGTCAGCTCGACGTCGACCGCGGCGGCGTTCTCCTCGAGGTACGTGCGCCGCTTGGTCCCCGGAATCGGAACGAGATCCTCTCCCTGAGCGAGCACCCACGCGAGTGCCAGCTGGGCGGGAGTGATGCCCTTTTCCGCTGCGATCTCCGCCACCTTGCCGGCAAGCCGCAGATTGGCCTCCAGATTCTCGCCGGTGAAGCGGGGTCCACTGCGCCGAAAGTCGTTCTCGTCGAGTTCGTCCGGCGACTTGAAGCGGCCGGAGAGAAAGCCGCGGCCGAGCGGCGAATAGGGCACGAAGCCGATCCCGAGCTCGCGGCAGGTCGGCAGCACCCCGACCTCGGGATCGCGCGTCCACAGCGAGTACTCGGTCTGCACAGCCGTGATCGGATGGACAGCGTGGGCGCGCCGAATCGTCTCGGGCGCGGCCTCACTCAGCCCGAGATGCCGCACCTTGCCCTGCTCGACCAGCTCGGCCATCGCCCCGACGGTCTCCTCAATTGCAACGTTCGGGTCGACGCGGTGCTGGTAGTAGAGGTCGACGTGATCGGTGCCAAGACGCTTCAGCGAGCCTTCGATCGAACGACGGACATGCTCGGCGGAGCCATCGAGCGGGCCGATCGTCGACATGTCACCCGGCTTCGTCGAGGACTCGATCCGTCGCGCGAACTTGGTCGCGATCACGTACTCGTCACGATGCCCCGTGATCGCGCGGCCCACGAGCTCCTCGTTGGTCATTGGCCCATAGAGCTGCGCAGTGTCCAGGAAGCTGATCCCCAGCTCCAGTGCACGCTGGATCGTCGCGATCGCCTCCCCTTCGTCGGCCGACCCGTAGAAGGCGGACATGCCCATGCATCCGAGCCCGAGAGCTGAGACCTCGAGCGATCCAAGCATGCGCGTTTTCATTGCTGCTCCAGTCTTTCGCGGTAAGAATTGATCGAGGGATCATGTCGGGTCTTCCCGCCCACGCCCTTGAAGAACGTGTAGCAGAACACNNCTCGTAAAGCCGTCGACGAGGTCAGGTCGGCTCGCGTCCACATAGACCATCCGTGGGGAAACCCGGACCGCATCGAAGCCTGCTTGCACCATCAGCGGGTAGAGCTTCCGGCCGATCAGGGCGTCGCCGCCGGCCCGCGCCTGAAGCTCGACCTGGCACCGGATCGCCGCATGAGCCGGCGGGCTGTCCGGGTGGAAGTAGGTCGATCCGTGATCGCCCTC
>PMOY01000231.1 GCA_003165655.1 Solirubrobacterales bacterium | reverse complement strand
GACGGTCGATGCCTCCTGCCGCGGGGCGACGGTCGATGCCTCCTGCCGCGTGCCGAGGCGTCGCTAGGAGCGGCGTCTCGAGCGCGAGAGGCGATCGCCGGCTCTTACCCGAGGCTCTTACGCACTTCTGACGTAGCTCTGATCCGTTTCTCACCGCGGGGTGATGCGATGGTCGACGAATGTCCGCCAGGCCCACATCACTCACACGCCGTCGTGTGACGCTCCCCACGCGAACCCTCGCGTTCGGGCTCGCGCGCGCCGATACAGCGACTGTGGCCGTGTCCGAGCTGTTGGCATTTGGCGCGGCGCTCACCGCCTCGACTTCGCCGTGTCGCCCTCGGCGGCGATTCACGGCATCAGCGCGGGCACGGAGAATGCAACCATGTGGTTGAACGCGATCTCCGTGGCGGCGATAGCCACCGTCGGCGGGCTCGCCTACCGGCGGTTCGCGGAGCCGGCGACCGCGGGCGCTCCGGAGCCCCCCGCGCCCCAATCCAGTCACTCGAACCGCTACGACTCCGCATCCTGAGGAGACCCAAAAAATATGAAACGATTCCTTCCAACCATCCTGGCCGGCGCCCTCGCTGGCGGCGTGGTCGGGCTTCTGGCCGCGGACCACAGCTCTACCACGAAAACCGTCACCACGACAACGAGCAGCGGTGCTGTCTCGGCTGCCCGCGTCGGCGCCGAGCCCACGGCGCTCAGTAGCAGCAAGGGTCTGAGCGTCAATCAGATCTTCAAGCTCGACGGTCCCGGAGTGGTCGACATCCAGGTCGACTCGACGTCGACCTCCTCCAGCGGCGAAGGCGGCTTCTTCGGCCTCGGCGGCGGCCAGACTGAGCAGACCGAGGCGGAGGGCTCAGGCTTCGTCTTGAACAAGAGCGGAGACATCGTCACCGCCGAGCACGTCGTGACCGGCGCGCAGTCGATCAAGGTCACCTTCCCCGACGGAGACACGGCGAGCGCCACCGTCGTCGGCAGCGACACCGGCGAGGACGTCGCCGTGATCCATGTCAGCGTCCCCTCATCCGAGCTGCATCCGCTCACCGTGGGAGACTCTTCGACCCTCCAGGTCGGCGACGGCGTGGTTGCGATCGGAAGCCCGTTCGGCCTGCCGTCGACGGTCACGGCCGGAATCGTCAGCGCCGTCGGGCGGGCGATCGAATCGCCCAACAACTGGACGATCGCCAACGCCGTGCAGACCGACGCTCCGATCAACCCGGGTAACTCTGGCGGTCCGCTGCTCAACTCGGCCGGTCAGGTGATCGGCATCAATGACCAGATCGACACGAACTCGACCACGAGCACCGGCGAAGGCTCGAGCTCAGGCGTAGGCTTCGCGGTCCCATCCGACACTGTCGCCCGCGTCGCGCACGACCTGATCACGACGGGCAAGGCGCAGAACGCCTACGTCGGCGTCGAGCTGCAGTCGAGCAGGACCGGCGGCGCTGGCGTCGCCGGGGTGGCGTCCGCGTCCCCGGCGGCGCAGGGCGGCCTGAAGTCAGGCGACCTGATCACCGCGGTCGATGGACAGACCGTCACCTCGGTCAACCAGTTCATCGCGACGATCGCCAACTATTCGCCGGGCGACACCGTGACCTTGACCGTGAAGCGCTCAGGTAGCACGACCAGCGTCAAGGTGAAGCTCGGGACCCAACCCGCGACGGCTTCCTCCAGCGGTAGCGGCGGCGGCAGCCTGTTGCCCTAGGCCGAACGGGCCATCGGGGGCGCCTCCGGGCGCCCCCGAGCCGCTTCCGGTCACGCAGGCCCCGGGGGGCCCCGCCCAGGGGCAGGCCCCCCGAGCCGCTTCCGGTCACACAGGCCCCGGGGGGCCCCGCCCAGGGGCAGGCCCCCCGAGCCGCTTCCGGTCACGCAGGCCGCGAGCTACGCCTAGGACGCCGCGACTGCCGACTGCGCGAGCGCCTTCTCCATCAACTCGGCGTGGACGCTTCTCGTCCGCTCCTGCCGCCGGGTCCAGTGGCCGTCGGAACCGAGCGTCCAGGCGAAGGTGTCGTCGGCCAAGCAGCGCTCGAGCGTGTCCTCGAGCTCGCCCTGAAGCTCCTCGTTCTCGACCGGTGCGAGCAGCTCGACGCGGGTGTCGAGGTTACGTGGCATCAGGTCGGCCGAGCCGATGAAGTAACAGTGCTCGTCGCCACGGTGAAAGGAGTAGATACGGGAATGCTCGAGGAAGCGTCCGACGACCGAGACGACCCGGATATTCTCGCTCACCCCGGGGATGCCCGGTATCAGACAGCAGATGCCGCGCACGTTGAGGTCGACCGGGACGCCGGCCTGTGATGCTCTGTAGAGCGCCTGGATGCAGCGGGCGTCGACGAGCGAGTTCATCTTCATCGCGATCCGCGACGGCACGCCCGCCTCATGGGCGTCGATCGTCCTCTCGATCTCGGCGAGCAGCGGCTCGCGCAGCCAGCTGGGCGCGACGAGCACCTTGCGCATACGACGTGGGCGACCGTAGCCGGTCAGCGTGTTGAACAGGTTCGCGACGTCGTCGCCGAGGTCGGGGTCGACGGTGAAGAGGCCGAAATCCTCATACAGGCGGGCGTTCTTGGCGTGGAAGTTACCCGTCCCGATCATCACGTAGTGGCGCACGCCGCGACCCTCGCGCCGGACCACGAGCAGGATCTTGGCGTGCGCCTTGAGCCCGGGGATGCCGTGCACAACGTGGGCGCCGACCTCTTCCAGCGCTCGCGACCAGCGGATGTTGCGCCGCTCATCGAAGCGCGCCTTGAGCTCGACCAGACAGACGGCCTGCTTTCCTTTCTCAGCCGCCTCGATCAGCGAGGGGACGAGCGACGAGTCGTCCGAGGTGCGGTACACGGTCAGTTTGATCGCGAGCACGTTCGGATCCGCGACCGCCTGTTGGACGAACCGCTCGACGCTGGTCGCGAACGACTGGTAGGGGAAATGGACGAGGATGTCTCCAGCGCGCATCGCCGCGAACACATCGGCGGGCTCATCGCCGCCGTCGGCCGAGAACGCCGGATGGGTGAGCGGGGTCCAGGGCGGCACGCGCTGATCCGCGTGTCCCTTGAGCCCGTCGATCTGCCACAGGTCGCTGAGGTCGAGCAGGCCCTCGACGTCGAACACCTCGCGCTCGTCGACCTCGAGCCATGCGATCAGGTCCGCCCGCAGCTCCGGGTCGATGCCGGCGTCGACCTCCAGCCGCACGACTTCGCCGAAGCGGCGGCGGCGCAGCTCGTCCTCCACGGCCTGCAGCAGGTCGTCGGCCTCGTCGGAAACCGTGAAGTCGGCGTCGCGCGTGACCCGGAAGAGGTCGTAGCTGACGATCTCCATGCTCGGGAAGAGAACGTCGAGGTGCTTGGCGATGATCGCCTCGAGCGGGATGAACGTCCCCTCGCCGACCTCCACAAACCGCGGCAACACCTCCTTGGGCACCTTGACGCGTGCGAACACGTCATGGTCGGCGTCGGGGTCGCGCAGGCGAACGGCCAGGCTCAGCGAGAGGTTCGAGATGTACGGGAACGGCCGCCCGTGCCCCACGCCGAGCGGCGTCAGCACAGGGAAGATCTGATCGTGGAAGAGCTTCGCCAACGCCTCGTCCGACGCGCCGGATTCTTCGCACGACACGATCCGGATGCCATGCTCGGCGAGCGCCGGAGAGATGTGGTCGGTGAACTGCCGCGCGTGACGCCTGTCCTGCGTGCGGACGCGCTCAGCGATGGCCTCGAGCGTCTTGGCGACCGAGAGCCCATCGGGCCCGCTGGTGTCGATCTGGGCCGCGAGCTGGTCGTGCAGTCCGGCCACACGGACCATGAAGAACTCGTCGAGGTTGGTGGCGAAGATGGCGAGGAACTTCATCCGCTCGAACAGAGGCAGCAACCCGTCCTCGGCGAGCTGGAGGACGCGGTCGTTGAAGTCGAGCCAGGACAGCTCCCGGTTGGCGAACAGCTTCGGGTCGGCGAGGTCGTACTTGGCGCGCCCGGCCTTCGAGGCAGGGGCGCTGGCGGCCGCGGCCTCGATGCGATCCCGTGCGGGCGCGTCCACGATCGCGCCATCCTGCTCGGCGGTGGCCGCCTCGTCGGTCACGACGTCACCTCCGCGTCCGAAGCTATCGCTTCCAGCTCGGACGGTCGCATCAGCACCAGCAGCTCGCCCTTTTCAATTCCCGCGAGGCCTCCCTTGCGCATCCTCGCCTGGGCCCCCGTCAGGTCGTGAAGGGTGAGCGAGAAGGACGGGTCGTGGCCGACCAGGAGCACATCACCGAGACCGGCCGTGAGCTCCACGGCATCGAACGGCTCGCCGGCGAGCCGAGGATCGGTCCGCACCTGGACGCCGAGCCGCTCGGTGGCGATCCGCGCCGTCTCGAGCGCGCGGGCCTTGGGGCTTGTCAGGCACACGTCGATCCGCAGCCCCAGACGATCGAGCGCGCGTCCCGCGGCCTGCGCCTGACGCACGCCGCGCTCGGTGAGAGGACGCTCCGAATCGGGGCTTCCGCTTGCCGCGTCGGCGTGTCTGAGCAGCCAGAGCATGGCTGGAACTGTACGCGCTGGGTCGTGGTCGCCGCAGATCGCGTCTGGGCCGTGCTCCCTGCTGCGCGCTCCAGCGCGCGCTGGCCGCGACCATCAGGCAGGTCATCGTCCGCACGCTAGGGCGGTTTGCCCGCCCACGTGTCACGATTCGGTTAACGTGCGTGGCTGTGGCGCTGCCGCGACCACGGAGCCGGGCGCCCTAGGTGATCGCGGCGCGGGCGGTGCCGGACGCGCCGCGGCGTTCCGCTGCGTCACCCGATCAGCAGTCGCCGCCCAAAAACCCGCTCGAACACCTCGCCGTCGCCGTAGCGCTCGACGCTCCAGCGTGGCAGCGTGAGGTCGCCCTCGGCGCGGAGGTACAGATCGACGCCGTGCCCGTTGGCCATCAGACGCGCCTCGTGCACCGACTGATCGCGGCCCCGCTCGAGGTGCTCGGCCAGCCGCAGCATCACCGCGCCCCGCTCGAGCAGTTCCTCGTCGCCATCGCGCGCGAGCGACGCCATCTCGCCGAGCTCCGGCGCACCCTTGCGGTGGTAGCGGCTCATCTGCGCGATCAGCGCGCGCTCGCGCGGATCGAAGCCCGGCAGCTCGGCGCTCAGGATCAGGTACCGGGAGTGCTTGTGGTGGTCGTCGTAGTTGATCGTCATGCCCACGTCGTGGAGCATCGCGGCCGCCCACAGCAGCTCTCGCTCTCCGGGCTCGGGCTCGAACAGCCCGCCGTCGACGAGCGAGTCGAACATCTGCAGCGCGAGCAGCGCGACGTGCTCGACGTGAGCGAGATCGGACTCGTACTGGACGGCCAGGTTGCGCACCGCCGCCCGTCGCACATCCGGGAACAGCGGATCCTCAGGATCGAGCAGCATGCGACCCAGGAACACCCCCTCGCGTAGACCGGCCTCGGTCACCTCGATGCCGGCGAAGCCGCCAAGCTCGACGACGGACTGGAGCACGAGCGCGGCCCCCAGGATGATGTCGGCGCGGCCCGGTTTGATACCCGGGACGCTCCCCCGCTCGGCGGCAGGAAGGGGGGCGAGCCTCTCCACGAGGTCGTCGAGCATCTGCAAGGTGAGCACGAACCCCTGCACTCCCAGATCGACGTGCCCGGCGCTGCGGACGGCGGCGGCGGCGAGATTACGCACAGCGCCGCCGAGACCGACCAACCGCGACCCGGACTCTCCGAGCCAATCCAGCTCGTCGAGCGAATCGAAGACGTGGGTGCGCACGCGTTTGATGTCCTTGCGCTTGGCAGGACCACCGTCGAAGAGGAACCGCTCGGTCACCCGCACCGCTCCGAGCGGAAAGGAGGTCAGTTCGGTCGCGCGTCGATCCTGCACGCGGATCAGCTGCATGCTCCCGCCGCCGAGGTCGAGCACGACCCCGTCCGTGATCGTCGTCGTGTTGACGGCGGCGATGTAGCCGTAGCGCGCCTCGTCCTCGGCCGATAGGACTTCGATCTTCAACCCCATCGCTTCATCGGCGGCGCGTAGGAACTGCTCGCCGTTCGCGGCGTCGCGGATCGCACTCGTCGCGACCGCGTACACGTCGCTGGGGAGCAGATCGTTCGCGCGGCAGAAGCGCTCGAATACGGCCAGCGTCTCGAGGCCTCGCTCGATCGCCTCGGCGCTGAGGCGCCCCGTGGCCGCAAGCCCGGCACCGATCCGGACCGTCTCATAGAGCTCATCCGTGCGCTTCCACCACTCCCCCGGTGAGAACGTGTAGACCACGAGCCGCCACGAGTTGGAACCAAGGTCGATCACCGCGACCTGGCGGTTGCCGTGCTGGGTGTGCCCGGAAGCGGTGGTCTCCCTCCAGCTCACGAATGCATCATCGGCGATCGAACGGACGGTTCAATCCGTGCACGGCGCAGGAGGTCGACGAGCAGCGTCGAGAAGCCGAAGCCGCGTGCCGCCAGGCCCCGCCCGGTGAGTGGGTTGTAGTACTCGCGGAAGCCGTGCCGAGCTGCTGCGCCGGCGAGCGAGCCGACGATGCGATCGGCCTCCTCGCCGTACCCGAGCTCTCGCATCGCCGGGACCAGTAGCCACGCGGTGTTGACCCAGGATGGGCCGCGCCAGCAGCGCCAGAGCGAGAACCCCGGATCGAACGAGGGCTCTTCCTGCGACACCGAAGGGATCCCGACCGGAGCCCGGTAGCGGCGCCCGTCGAGCAGATGCTCCTCGACGAGCCGCCGCCGCACGCCGACCGGGAGCTCGGTCAGAGCCAGCGGAGCGAGCGCCGACCAGGTCGACACCGCGACGGGGCGCTCGCCCCGACCCGCGAGGTCGCGGAACAACCCAGAACGCTCATCGAGGCAGCGTTCGAGCAGCGCGGCTTCAGTCCGCGCCGCTCGCCGCGCGTACACGGTTGCTTGCTCGTCGTCGAGTCGGGCGAGGGCGCGGAGCGCGAGCGCGTAGAAGACGTTCACGAGCACATCCTCGACGTGCTCGTCGTATCGCTCGACGATCTTGCCCGCGTCGTAGCCGAGCCGCCGATGGCGCTCGACCAACCAGAGATGGCCGGGCCGGTCGTGGCGCATCCATCCGAACACACCGTCGTACTTGGGTGAGTCGTCGAGCCCCGACTCGTCGGGAAGCACGATCGTGAGGAGGCCGTCGTCGTCAGGGTCACGCTCGCGCTCCAGCCAGTCGTAGTGGAGCCGAAGCGCGGGCAATGCCTCGGTGGCGAAACCTGGATCGTCGGTCGACATGTCCGCTACGAGCTCCCAGGCGAGTGCGAGCAGGGGCGTCTGGATCGTGGCCGTCGCCGAGCACCCGAGCACCGTGTGCGTGCCGTAGAACGGCGCTCGCCGCCAGCGAGCCGGACTGTGCCAGAACGCGGTGTGCGGGATGAAGCCATTGGGCCGCCCGGCGCGCAGCAGCGTGCGCAACTCGGCGCGCGCGCGCGCCGGATCGAAATGGCGCCAGACGATCGCGTGGAAGCAGGAGTCCCAGTACCACTGGTGGCGATAGCGGAGGGTCGCCGGGCACGTGAAGGCGTAGGGGACGCCGTCGCTCCGACGACCTTCGCGCCAGTTGGCGTGGAGAAGTCGTCGGGCGGCCTCGTCCAAGGTGCTCGTTTGGTCAGGGCTCATCGGGGTCTGCCGCCGGGCGCCCGTTCGATGCCAGGGCTACGCAGTTGGCATCGAACCGACGCCCGCGGCAGCGTCGTCGTACGTGACCGCGGTTCGGGCTTGGGCTCGCGCCTGCTCGAGGAGGATTTCCAGTGTCGCGATGTGACCGGGTCGGGTGAAGTCGGCCGGATGAATATCGACGCGCATGACCTCGCCGGTGGCCCGCGCCGCGGCGCGGACGATCGCCGGCGAGAGGGCGCGCTTGAGCTTCGTGGAGCTGCCGAGGCAGAGCGCACGGGCGTGGATGTCACCGACGCCGGAGCGGATCATGCGGATGTCAGCGAACCACTCATGCGTCTTGGCGAGGATCCCGCGCAGCTCCCGCGTATACGCGTAGCCGGGCGCCACGAAGCCCCGCGGATCGAGCTCGATCTCGCGCAGCAGCCGGCATCCCGTGTCCACGCGGCGGGCGGCGTCCTCACGATCGAGGCCGGCGAACTCGGCGGCCGCGCCGCCCTGCCAGGCCGCGAGCGCGCTCCGGGGCCATCGAGGCGTCCCGGCGGCCCGGTGCACCAATCCGTGCTGGGCGACAACATCACCGGAGGCGACCCGGCAGCGAAGCCACGCCGCGAGCTCCGGCGCCCGAGCGCCGATCGGGCGCAGATCGGCGGCGGGGATCACGAGCAGGGTCACCCGCCCGACGTCGCGGTCCTCGAGCCAGGACCGGATCTCACACGAGCGGGCGAACGACCGTGGCTCGACGTCGTGGAGCGCGACCGCGAGGAGGGCGCTCACGACCGTCCAACCAGCTGCCGGAGATCCGCGAGCTCGGCCGCGAGTGCCGTGTCCCAGGCGTGGCGAGCGACGAGCGCCGCGGCGTCGGCGAGATCGGGACGCCGGCGCCGCGTCAACTCGATCGCCCGAAGAAGGTCCGATGCATCGCCGGCAGCGAACGTCTCCACGAACGCGTCGAGGAGATGGGCGCTCGGGGTCGTGTCGGCGGTGACCACCGGCGCACCGCAGGCCGCGGCCTCGAGCGCCACGAGCCCGAAGGTCTCATGAGCGCCCGGGAGCACCACACAGCGCGCGCCGGCGTACGCTCGGGCCAGCTCGTCGCGGTCGTTCACGTAGGGGGCGAAGCGCACGCGGTCCCCGAGTCCGAGCTGGCGCGCGCGCTCGCGCAGGGCGTCCCCCGCCGGGCCCGTGCCGAGAAGCACGAGCGGCCACGGCTCACGCGATGCGGCGGCAGCCTCGAGGAGCTCGCGCAGCCCCTTCTCGCGGCTCATGCGGCCGACGTAGAGGACGTGGTCGAGTCGCTGGACATCGGGACGCGGGCGGAATGCCCGATCGAGGCCGAGGCGCAGGCGCAAGGTGGCGGGGCGGTGAGCATTGACATCGGTGTCGACGACCGACATCACGGCGTCCACATCGCCGTAGGCGCGCCGGTACCAGCGACGCAGCGCGTGCGCATAGACTCCCTGGGGGCCCGGCAGTCCGGCGGCGTGGAGCGACGCCGAGGAATGGTGGACGGCAACGACGACGGCGCCGACCTCGCGCGCGACGGCACTCGCGTGCCGCGGCGTCCAGTAGGGATCGTGGAGCAGAACGACCTCGGGGCGGAGCATGCGGAGAGCTGCCTGCAGCCCCGAGCCGCCCAGGGGCAGGCGGTAGCCGTTGGACGCCGCGAGCCGCAGGGAGCGCTGCTCATGGCGGTTGGCGCCGCCTTTGCCCTCGCGGCCGGGCACCACGAGATGGTGCTCGAGCGCGCACGTGCGGGCCGCAAACGACGCCTTGGCCTCGAGATAGGTACGGATGCCGCCGCTGCGCTCCCCGTTGAAGATCGCCACGTCGACGACGCGCAGCGGACCGCCGCTGTCCTCTTCGGCCGCCGCCGCCGCGAGCGCGACGCCAGGCTCAGGCTGCACGTGCAACTTCGCCGGTGCGCGCGGCCTCTCCGGTCGCCGCCGTCGTCGTGCCGGCCTCGGCGCCCGTTCGGCCTGCGAGGGTGAGGGCGTAGCCGTCAGCCAGCTGGTCCAGTGACCGCTTCCACGAGCGCTCGCGGACCGCGAGCAGGCCTCCGGTCGTGAGCCGCTCGCGGATCGCCTCCCGGCGCGCGAGACCGCGCAGTGCGCCCGCGAGCGATTGCGGGTCGGGCGGGACGAGGCATCCGCTGCGGCCATCCTCGATCAGCTCCGCCGGGCCGCCGGCGTCGACCGCCAGCACGGGCAACCCACTCGCCTGGGCCTCGAGGATGACCTGGGCGAAGGTGTCGGTGGTGCTGGCGAACATGAACAGATCCGCGCTTGCGTAGGCCTGCGCGAGCTTGTCGCCCTCGACCCAGCCCAGGAACGTGGCCGCGCTGCCGAGGCGACGGCGCAGCGTCTCCTCCTCAGGGCCGCGACCCGCGAGGACGAGCCGCAGCCGCGGGTCGTGATCGCGAGCGATCAGGAACGCCTCCGCCAGCAGGTCGATGCCCTTCTCGCGACTCAGTCGTCCGACGTAGAGCACGTTGAACCCGGGCGGGAGGACACCGGGCGCGTACCGCGCCGGGTTGAAGCGCTCGAGATCGACGCCACGGTCCCAGCGGGCGACGCGGTCGGTCGGGATCCCGAGCTCGCGCAGCGACTCGTCCGCGGCGTGGCTGGGAGAGAGCACGACTCGGCACCGGGCGTAGAAATTGGCAAGGAGCGCGCGCACGATCTGCTCGACCCGCTCGTCGCTCGAGCGCATCCGGGCGTAGAGCTGGAGCTCGGTGTGATAGCTGCCGGTCACCGGGAGCCCCATCACCCGAGCGATCAGCGCCGCGACGATCCCGGCCGGACCGGGGGCGCACACGTGGACCAGGTCGTAGCGGCGCTCGGTCAGCGCCTCAGCCACGGCAAACACGCTCGGCACGCCGAGCTTCAGTCCGGCGTAGAACGGAAGCTCGATCTCGCTAACGGCGGGGAGTCGGCGGTCGACGTTCGCGTCGGTACCGATCACCTCGATCTCGTGGCCGCGGATGCCGCGCTCGCGCAGCTGCGCGAGCGTCTGAGTGACGCCGTGTACCGTCCCCACGCCGTCGGCCACGACCGCGACGCGAATCGGGTCGCCGTCGCGAGCAACGAGCTTCGCCTGCTCGCGCGCGAGGAACGCGGCAGCCGGGACATAGGGCACCGCGGGCAGGCAGGCGGCGAACACACGCGAGAGCGCCGGTCCGATGCCGTCACCTCCGGCGGTGGCGACGAGCTGCTCGATCGCTCCGGTGAGCTTGCGTTCGTGAACCCGGCGCGCGCGCCGCTCGAGGTCGCAGTGGCTGAAGTCCTCGGCCTGCATCGACGCCACGAGTCCGGCCGTGTCGACGTCCAGCTCCATCTCGTTCAGCCACGCCCGCAGCATCCGGCGCCCGTCCTGCGGCCCAAGACCCGAGCCGACGCTGCCCTGGCGGGCGCCGCCCTCGACCATGATCCGCTCGGCGAGCTCGAGCACCGCCACGGGGTCGACGCCTTTCGCCTCCGGGGCCGCGCTCGGCGGGGACGCGCCCCCGAGGGCACGGGCGGCGAGCACGAGCGCACTGTGCGCCCACTTCGCCGCGCTCCCCTGCTTACCGTGCGGGCGTACCCGGCCCGCCGCGGATGTGGGCGAGGAGCTCGGCCGGCGTCTCCGCGTGGGCCGCTTCGGTGTAGGTGCGTCCGATGTCGACGCCGGCGTGGTCGTCGGACCCGCCCACCGCGATCCCGCCGTGGGTCTCGATGTAGACCGCGGCGGGGGCGTTGAGCTCGCGGGCGCGGGCGCCGTTACGCGTCTCCCAGACCGGGAAGAGCTCGGCGAGGACGCGCCGGTGCGCCGGCGTCAGCGGCGCCGCGACGTGGAAGAAGGGATGCGCGAGGGCGCAGGCGATCTCCCGCTCGTGCAGGTACTCAGCGCACGCGAAGACGTCGCCGCTGTGGGCCTGGAGCCAGTCGTGGTCATCCGGAGTCCAGTCCGAAGCAGAGGACGTGGACCGCCTGGTGCTCGCCCCGGAACCAGGTCGTGAGCTCTTCGGAGACGAACACGTCGGGGAGGTCGGCGAGCTCGAGCACGCCCGCGATCGTGTCGTGGTCGGTGATGGTCACGAAGTCCATGCCCCGCCGCTTGGCGAGCTCGTAGACCTCGCGGGGCGGGGTCGCGCACTCGGGCAGCGCGAGCGCCCTTTGGACGCCCAGCTTGGCCACCTCTGACGCGGTGGAGTGGCAATGCAGGTCGACCTTGACCGTGGCTTCGCCGGAGGGGGAGCCGGTCAGGCTCCGCTGCGGATCTTCCAGACCCGCGCCGTTCGCGCTTCGCGCGATCTTCTTCTCTATTTTGTTCATGGTCACAGATTCGCCCGCAAACAGCGGGATTTAGTGACCAGTCGACCAAGTTCCTGTGAAGATGCCGTGAACGGGCAGCCGCAGTCCCGACGTGCGACACACGTCTGGGTCAGTCGGTCAGTCGTGTCAGGCGGGCGAGTGCCTCGTGACACTCGACGACACGTCGCTTGACCGGGTCGTCCTCGGCGCGGTCGTGGACCAGATCCCAGGTGCGGTCCGCAACGTCGCGCGCGGTCTCCGGCGTCGCGTGCTCCCACAGGCGGTCGACGAGTCGCAGCTCGAACGACTGGATCTGGTGGGCGGGGTCGCCCGGCTCGATCCGTGGCAATGGATCGCCGGTCGCCTCGCGCCACATCCCGGTCGCCAGGAGCAACCGATTTCGCAACGTTATGGCATCGATCTCGGCCACCGACGCCAATCCTAGTAGGCGCGAAGCAAAGCTCGCCGCGCTTGGCGAGCCGGCGAGCGGTCCGCCGCGTAACATCGGATTCACACCGGTCGGCGTGGGGCTGTTAGGGTCCGGCTCAAGTGCCTGTGGTGGCCGTACGCAGGGACCCCAGGCAGGCGTCCACGGTCTCTTTGGAAGGAGGCTCCTTGGAGTATCAGGAGCAGGGCGGCGAGGACTATCAGTCGCAGCAGGGTGGTGGCGGCGAAGACTACCACTCCCAGCAGGGCGGTGGCGGCGACGACTCACAGTCCCAGCAGGGCGGTGGATTGGATGCTCAGTCCCAAGGCTCGCCGGCCGAGCCGAGCAGCCCGTCCACGCCGTAGACACCGTCGAGTCCGCAAGGCGCCGGGGATCCCTCGCAGCAGGGCGGCGGCGGAGGTTTCGACGATCAGTCCTAGGGATCGTCCGGCCGGTAGCACGGACCGGCTGTGAGGAGAGCCCGGGGTTGAGGGCGGACCCGGCGCTCCGGGTCGGGGCCCCACCCGCCGGTGCCTACAAGCGGGGCAGCTCCTGCCCTCCCACGAGCGCCGGTGCGAACAGATCGCCCCGATCCTCCACCCTCGCGAGCACCTCCTCGGTGTCGAAGCTCAGCAGCTCCGGGTCGGCCTCGTCGCGGCACCTCTGCACCTCGTCCCAGCTCACTGGCGTCGACACCATCGGGCGGTCGCGGGCACGCACTGAGTAGACGTTGACCGTCGTCTTGTGGCCGTCGTTCTGGCTCCAGTCGACGAGCACCTTGCCGGCCCTCAGTCGTCGCGTCATGCGTGAGACGACGAGGGACGGGAGGCGCTGTTCGAGGAGCTCGGCAACCCGGCGCGCGAACGGCTTCGTCCGCTCGTAGGTGGCGCCGGGGCCGAGGGGCACGTACACCTGGATGCCCTTCGAGCCCGACGTCTTGGCGAGGCTCGTCAGGCCGAGCTGCTCGAACAGGCCGTGCACGACCAGCGCTACCTCAGAGCACTCGAGCAGGCCTGCGCCGTCCCCGGGATCGAGGTCGAACACCATCTGCGTCGGGCGCTCCGGCGACCGCGCCGTCGCCAATGACGTATGGAGCTCGATGTCCGCCAGGTTCGCCAACCAGACGAGCGTCGGGCGGTCCTGCGCGAGCGTGTAGTCGATCGATCCGATCCGCGACGTGTGCACCCAGTCCGGCCGATGCGACGGCGACTGCTTCTCGTAGAAGTACTCCTCGTCGACACCGTTCGGGTAGCGCTTGAGCGTGAGCGGCCGGTCCCGGAGGTGGGGCAGGACCGCGGGCGCGATCCTGGCGTAGTAGGCAACGAGGTCGCCCTTGGTGAAGCCCGTCCGCGAGAACAGGACCTTGTCCCAATTGGAGAGCTTTAGGCGACGTCCCCCGGTGATCACCTCGAGCGAGCCGTCGGGCAACCGGGTGACGTGGTCGAATAACGCTTCCGGCGCGTCGGGCGCCACCGTCCGCGCGGCATGCGCGGATCCCTCGAGGACCACGTCCCCCGCTGACTTGTCATCGCGCAGGCCCTTGAACGATGGGGCCCGCATCACGCCGTCGGCGGTCCACTGCGCGAACTCGATCTCGGCCACCAGCGACGGCTCGACGAAGACGGCATTGCGGGGCAGTCGAGGGCGCGGGTCGAACGGGCTTGTCACCCGCCGCAGCGGGGCGAGGCGTTGCGCGAGGTCGTCGAGAACGGAGTCGGTGAACCCGGTGCCGACGCGACCGGCGTAGCGCAGCCGGCTCGCCGCGGGCTCGGGCCCCGCGGACCCATCGTCGGGCGTGGGGACCGCCCCGTGGTGGTAGCCCACGAGCAGCGCCCCGATTCGCTCCGACCTGCGACCATCGCCCGGGAGCCAGCCGCCGATGACGAGCTCCTGGCGCCGGGTGTGCTTGACCTTGACCCAGGCGGTGGTGCGCCGTCCGGGCTCGTACCGGGAGTCGCGGCGCTTGGCGACGACGCCCTCGAGGCCCTGCTTGCCGGTGGCGTGCAGGAGCGCGGCGCCCTCGCCGCCGTGGCGTGCCGGGACTCGCCAAGCCGGCCCGCCGAGGGCGAGCGCCTCGAGGCGCTCGCGCCGCGTCGCGTAGGGCAGCTCGAGCAGCGACCGGCCGTCCAGGTAGAGAACGTCGAAGATCGCGTAGACGACCGGCGTGTCGGCCGCTCGCCGGCGGATCGCCGAGCCGGAGGCGACGTGCATACGGCTTTGAAGCCGTTCGAAGCTCGGTCGTCCCGACGCGTCGAAGGCGACGATCTCGCCGTCGAGGACCGCTTCGCGCATCCCCAGCTGAAGCAAGATCCCGCGCACCTCGGGATAGGTGTCGGAGATGTCGTTGAGGTTGCGGCTCTCGAGCCGCAGGCGACCGGGCCGGGCGTAGGCGATCGCCCGAACCCCGTCCCATTTGACCTCGAACTCCCAACCGTCGCTGTCGCGTGGCAGCGTGCCGGACCGCGCGAGCATCGGCAGCACGTGCTCGGGCATCGGCTCGCGCGCCGGATCCGACGGCGGGTCCATCCGGTGGATCATCCAGTCGTTCTGCGACGAGGCATCGCGGCCGATCGGGAACAGCCCGTAGCGGCCGCGCAGGCGCTCGCCGTGAAAGGTGACCTCGACCTTGCGCTCGCTCCACTTATGGGTCGCGAACGTCCCGCGGTCCCAGATCTCCATCGTTCCCGCCCCGTACTCGCCCTTCGGGATCTCCCCCTCGAAATCGAGGTACTCGAGCGGGTGATCCTCGGTATGCACGGCGAGGCGATTGTCCGCCGGATCGGCGGGGATCCCGTTCGGAACCGCCCATGAGGCGAGCGCGCCGCCGTGCTCGAGCCGTAGATCCCAGTGCAGGCGGGTGGCGTGGTGCTCCTGGACGACGAACCGGGGCTCCTCGATCGCCGGCGCGGCCGCCGACTCCGATCCGGGCTCGCCGGCCGGCTCGGACGTCCGTCCGAAGTCGCGCTTGGCACGGTAGGTCTGGAGATCGCCCCTGGCCACCGGAGCTTGATTGTCGCGCCCGCTCGGCATCGGACCCAGCTTAGATACTTGCATCTCAACGCGGACGGGCGCGGAGCCCGTCCGCGCGGAAACGGGACGGGCGCCGCCGAGGCGCCCGTCCGTTCACCGTCGCCCACGGGACTGGATCTGGTGTTACTCGTCCGCCTCGCCCGCCAGCCAGCTCATCGGCCGGTAGGGGGACATCTGCCGGACGACGAACATCACGATTGCGGTGACGCCCAGGTAGGTGAAGAGCTCGATCACGGTCGCGTTGTTGCCGATCATGGCATTGGCGACGATCATCACGCTGTAGGCGAGCACGGAGACCGAAAGACCGGCAAGCAGGACCGGCTTGCGCCGCTGCGGCAGGAACTCGCCGCGGATGAGGCTGACCAGCAGGAGGACCACGATCGAAGCCTCGATCAGTCCGAGCAGTGTCCAGGCTGCGTTGTCGCCAGGAACGCTCGCGAAGAACGACCCGGAGAACAGCTTCTGGAGCGCGGCGGGCATTGTTCCGCTATTCGCGATCAACTTCTCGTGGGCGGCGTAGTAGAAGAGGAAGCCCACCGACAGGTAGATTCCTGCCAGTGTCGTCGCGTAGGTGCTGACCTTGGTGATCGCGGCCAGCGTTGGACGGGCGCTCACACCCGGGTGTGACACGCGCTTGGCGGTGTGTGGGATGGCGGTGTGGGACATCGTTCTCTTTTCGTCTAGGACCAGCTCACGAGCTGATTAGCTCTCGCGTCGATCCTGTCGTAAGCCGGCGCGTCCGACATCCGCGTGAGTCCGCAGCCCGGTTGCGGCTTTCTCCGCGTACCGGCCCATGTCCCGCAGGTCGCGCCATTGAGCGCGCGTGATCGGCACCAGTGCCCGAGCGAGCGGTGCTGGCCGAGGGAGACCAATCACCCTAATGTTGAGTGGATTAGTACTCTTTCGCGTTCCACTCTCTATCCAGGAGGCCCGACGTGTCCGCCACCGATGAGCTGCTGTCGAACAACGAGTCCTACGCCGCCGCGTTCAACCAGGGCGACCTGCCGCTTCCCCCCGGCAAGAAGGTGGCCGTCGTGGCGTGCATGGACGCGCGTCTGAACGTGTACGGCGCCCTCGGCCTGCACGAAGGCGACGCGCACGTCATCCGCAACGCCGGCGGCGTCGTGACCGACGACGAGATTCGGTCGCTCGCAATCAGCCAGCGCCTGCTCGGCACCGAGGAGATCATCCTCATCCACCACACNNCCGACTGCGGGATGCTCACCTTCACCGACGACGACTTCAAGAAGTCGATCCAGGATGACACGGGGATCAAGCCCGAGTGGGCCGCGGAGGCATTCCCCGAGCTCGACGCGGACGTCCGCCAGTCGATCGCGCGGATCAAGGCATCGCCGTTCATCCCGCGCAAGGACTCCGTGCGGGGGTTCGTGTACGAGGTCGAGACGGGACGGCTGCGCGAAGTCGCCTGACCGCGGACCGCGACGCGAAGACGCGTGCGGCGGCCGCCGCACGCGCCACGGGCCCGGCACACGTCCGGCGGCCGCCGCCCGGGAGCGCTCAGTTCAAAGCAGGCTTCCGCGCGGCGGTACCACCCAGAGCTTGGGGGCGAACGCGAGCACGGTCTCTCGCGGCAGCTCGCCGACCGTGGCGACGCCCGCGCGCTGGAGCTCCATCGAGAGCTCCGTCCAGGCGCGCGCGATCGGAGCCACCTTCGCGGTCGGACCCCAGCCCACCGTCGCCTTCAGCTCGGCGCCACGGAACTGTGCGTCCTCGCGCGTCAGCTCGCCGAACGGACGGTTGGCGCCGCGGATGAACACTGTCTGCTTGATCACGTACTCCAGCTGGTCTTCGGTCTCGGGCATCCGGGTCTCAGCTCCTTGAATTCATGGCGAGCGCCATCCGCCTCGCCGCGACGGCAACCTGACCATAGGCGATCCCGCCGTCGTTGCACGGCAGGCGCTCGGGCATCAACACGCGCAGGCCGGCCGCCCGCAACCCGGCGGCGGTCTCGGTCAGCAGACGGCGGTTCTGGAACACCCCGCCGGACAGAACGACGAGCTCGGTACCGTGCTCCGCGGCCGCGCGCGTGCACGCCGCCGCCGTGGCGCCGGCGACAGCGGCGTGGAAGCGTGTGGCCACGGTGCCGACGCGAGCACCGGCGTCGACGTCGGCGGTGATCGCGTGGATCGTCTCGCGCGGATCGAGCACGAGCAGCTCGCCCGTGCCCACGAGCGCAAGCGGATAGCTGCCCCGCTCGCGGGGATCGCAGGCGGCCTCGAGCTCGATCGCTGCCTGACCCTCGTAGTTGACCTCGGCGCGCAGTCCGCACAGCGCCGCCACCGCGTCGAACAGCCGCCCCATGCTCGTCGTCAGCGGCGAGGCGACGCCGGTCCTGGCCAGCTCTGCCACCTGCTCCCAGGTGCGCTGGGGCACGCGTCCCGCGAGCGCACGCGGGAGCGCCGGCGGGCCCTCGCCGGCCACGCTCAGCCACGCGCAGGCCATCCGCCACGGTTGGCGGATCGCTCGCTCCCCGCCGGGCAGTCTGACCGGCAGGAGCATCCCTACGCGGCGGAAGTCGGCGAGGTCGCCGAACAGCAGCTCCCCTCCCCAGATCGTCCCGTCGTCGCCGTAGCCGGTACCGTCGAAGATCGCCCCCAGCGCCGGGCCGGTCTCGCCGTGCTCGGCGAGGCAGGCCGCGAGGTGGGCGTGATGATGCTGCACGGCGACGAGCTCGGCGCCCTCGCGCTCGGCCGCGTACTTGGTCGAGAGGTACTCGGGGTGGAGGTCGTGGGCGATCACCTCGGGCGCAACGGCGAACAGCCGCTCGAAGTGCGCGACACCCTCCTCGAACGAGCGGAGCGTCTCGTAGTTCTTGAGGTCGCCGATGTGGTGTCCCACCCACGCGCGGGCGCCCTTGGCGAGGCAGAACGTGCTCTTGAGCTCGGCGCCACACCCGAGCACCGGCCGCGCCGCTGCACCCGGGAGCTCGATGCTCGCCGGCACGTAGCCCCGAGAGCGCCGGAGAAAGGTGGTGCGACCGTCGAGCACGCGGAGCACCGAGTCGTCGGTGCGCGTGTGGATCGGCCGGTCGTGGATCAGGAACAGGTCGGCGATGCCGGCAAGCCGGACCCGCGCGTCCTCGTCCCCGTAGGCGATCGGCTCGTCTGAGACGTTGCCGCTCGTCATCACGAGCGTCGTCCCGGCGTCCGCGAGCAGGAGATGATGGAGCGGTGAGTAGGGCAGCATCACCCCGAGCTCCGGTGAGCCGGGTGCGACCGCCGGCGCCACGATCGCGTCGGGCCGTCGCGACGCGAGCACGATCGGGCGCTCCGGACCGAGCATGGATTCCTCCGCGTCGCTGTCGAGCCAGACGAGCGCTCGCGCGGTCTCGAGGTCTGGCGCCATCAGCGCGAAGGGCTTGTCCTCGCGGTGCTTGCGTGCCCGCAGGGCCGACACCGCGGCCTCGTCGTCGGCGCGACAGGCGAGGTGGAATCCCCCGATCCCCTTGAGCGCCAGGATTCGCCCGGCGCACACCGCGGCCGCGGCCGCGGCCACGGTGTCACGCCCGGCGCGCAAGGCGGCCGCCGCCGCGGCGAGGTCGTCGCTCGTGTCGCCGCGGCCGACCGGATCGCCGTGGACGTTGATCAGCGACACCGAGGGCCCGCAGTCGGGACAGGCGTTGGGCTGGGCGTGGAAACGCCGGTCGCCCGGGTCGTCGTACTCGGCCCGGCAGCGCTCGCACATACGGAATCCGGCCATCGTGGTGAACGGTCGGTCGTACGGAACAGCGCGCACGATCGTGAAGCGCGGTCCGCAGTTGGTGCAGTTGGTGAACGGGTAGCGGAAGCGGCGGTCGGCGGGGTCGAGCAGCTCGGCGAGGCAGTCGGAGCAGGTCGCGCTGTCGGGCGTGACCGGAGCGTCGGGTACGCCGCCGCGCGGGCTCTCGCGGATCGTAAAGCCGGCGCACGAGGTGGGCTCGCGCTCGTCGGCGGCGACCCGCTCGACCCTGGCCAGGGGCGGGGCCTCGCTCGTCAGGCGGGCGAGGAACTCCTGCACCTTCTCGCTGCTCCCCTCCACTTCGATCAGCACGCCGTGGGCGTCGTTGAGCACAAACCCATCCAATCCGAGCTCACCGGCGAGGCGATAGACGTAGGGACGGAAGCCCACCCCCTGAACGGTCCCCTCGACGCGCACGTGCGTCCGGCGCCGCGCCGGGCTCCTGGGCGATGTGAGGTCCGCGCACGGCTCCCCGGCCGCCACACGCGACGTCGCGCTCATGGGACGTCTCCGGGCACTATCTCGACGAGCTCCCGGAGCACGTGGTAGGCGCTCGCCTGGGCCTCCTGGATGCGGGGGATGTGCTCGGACCTCGTGACGATCACGTGATCGGCGAGACGCTCGGCCGCCACACTCCCGCCGTCGTATCCGACCATCGCGATCGTCACGAGGTCTCTACGTCTCCCCTCGGCGAGCGCTTCGATCACGTTGCGTGAGTTGCCGGACGTCGACAGCGCGAGCAGGGCATCGCCGGCACGCCCGTAGGCGATGACCTGGCGCGAGAAGATCGCGTCGGTGCCGATGTCGTTGGCGATCGCGGTCAGGATCCCCGCGTCCTCGCACAGGTCGAGCGCCGGTCGTGGCCGCCAGCCCGGATGGCCCGGGGTGCGGAAGTCGGCGACCGAGTCCATCGCATCTGTCGCCGAGCCGCCGTTGCCGAGCGCCAGCACCTTGCCCCCCTGGTCGAAGCTCGCGCGCAGTGCGCCGGCCGCCGCGAGCAGGGCTTCGCGGTTGTCGGTCAGGGTCTGCGCGCGGAGCTCGGCGATCTCCTGCGCCTTCATGAGCACCGACCGTCGCACGTCGTCGACGACCGGCTCGAGCTCGGTCTCGTGCTCGGCGAGGAACGGATAGAGGAAGCTCGAGGCGCCGGCATCGTGGGTGCGACGCTCGTCGCGGCCCTTGAGCAGCCCGCGATGGTCGAAGAACACGTGCACAAGCTCCCACAGGAGGTGATAGAGCGTCTCGATCAGCTCCTGGCGCACGTACCGATCGACGCTGGGTGGGATCGGCTCCCACTCCGCGCCGGCGGGGGAGAAGGCGATCGTCAGGCAGCCGCGGGCACGCGCGAGCTCGACCGCTCTGGCCGCCTCGCCGCCGTCCTCGTCGGTGCCGAACGCGATCGCGATGTCATCAGGTCCGACCACGAGCTCGACCTGAGCGCGGAGATCGCCGCCCTCGCCCGCCAGTCCGATCGCGGGCAGCGCGCGCTTGCCGACGATCACCGGATGCACGAACTCGACGGCGACGTGGCGGGCGTCCGAGCGGGCCGCCGGCGAGCGGCCAAAGGCGATCAGCGTCCCGCCGCGGGAGAACCGCTCGGCCATCCGGTGGCAGAGCCGGGCCAGCGGCTCTGCCTCGGCGGCGAAGAACTCCTGGCCGGCATCGACGCGCTCGCGCAGCAACTCGTCGAGGCGCGCGGATACCTCGCCGGCGAGCGCGGCCTCGCTCATCCCGCTGCGATGGCCCCCTCGCGGGTGGCGAGCGCCATCAGCCACTCGCGCCAGGTGTCGATGCCCTCGCCGGTGCGAGCGCTGACGAGGATCGTCTCGACGTCGGGATGGACCTGGTCGATGTTGTAGAGCAACCGATCGAGGTCGAACTCGAGGTGGGGCAGGAGGTCGATCTTGTTGACCAGCACGAGCTCGCAGGCGCGGAACATCAGCGGGTACTTGAGCGGTTTGTCCTCGCCCTCGGTCACCGAGGTGACCATCACCCGCGTGTCCTCGCCGACCTTGAACTCGGCAGGACAGACGAGGTTGCCGACGTTCTCGATCACCAGCAGATCGATGTCATCGAGGGGGAGCGCGGGGACGGCAGAGCGGACCATGTTGGCGTCGAG
>PMOY01000151.1 GCA_003165655.1 Solirubrobacterales bacterium | reverse complement strand
CCCTTGCCGACCGGGAAGCTCCGCACTCGGCCCTCGACGACGAGGTGGACGACGAAACGGGCCCCGCCGAGCAGGACGAGCATGAGCAGGAACCACAGCGAGATTACGCTCGCGGGCATCGTCACAGGACTGGCATCCGCCGTCCGGTTCGAGGACCAGACGACGGGGTGCACCAGCGCGATCGCGCCGACCACGATCACCGTGGCGACGAACGCCGCCTTGATCACCGCCTCGTAGTCGCGCTGGCCGACGAATGTCCACAGCCGCTGGTAGACGCCAAACGCCGCCAGCACGCAGAGCGTGGCCGGAACGACCCACAGAATCGTGTCCTTCAGGAGGTCGTCATAGCGCGCAACAATGCCGCCATCGAATCTTAGCCAGTAGGCCAGGTAGTAGGCGAGAGCGACCAACAGCCCGTCCGCCAAGAGCTGGGGAAGAGAGTGGCGGTGAACGGGGGCCGCGGATCTGATCCGCCAGCGCATGCCGGACGTGATTGTAGGGGTTGGGGGGGCGGATGCTCTAGTGGCGGTCGTTAGGCGCGGGCGCCCCACGCCCGGGCCCAGGCCCGGGCCCGGGCGTGGGCCCTGCTCTACCCCGCCCCGCCGACCGGTGCGCAGAGGAGCTCGGTGAGCACCGCGGGGTCGCGGCGGATCCGGGGGGACTGGGGGTAGGTGTCGTGGCGCCGCTCGAGGGCTATGTCTGCGGGGCGCGTGAGGCGCTTGAGGCGACCTTCGGCGATCAGGCGCTCGTCGACGGCGCCGAGGCGCCCTTCGAAGACGGTGAACACGGGCGTGCCGAGGGCGACCGCCTCGCGGTTCATCGTGCCTCCGGCGGAGACCACGAGGTCGGCGTAGGCGACCAGGGACTGGGCGTCGATCGCGTGCTCGGGGACGATCAGGCCACCGTGGCGCTCGAGCTCGGCGCGCTGTTCGGGCGTGCGCGGAAGCACGACGACCTGCGCACCGCTGAGGCGATCGAGCACCTCGGAGAAGACGTCGTTCTCGAAGCGGTGATAAAGCGACACCGCGGGAGGCGTGCGGATCACTGCAATCGGCAGCGCAGAATCGAGACCGAGCTCGTGCAGGATGCTCCCGTCGGGCTCGAAGTCGGCCAGGTAGTACTCCTCCTTGAGCCCCGGATAGGCGTGCACCTTCCCTCGCGCCCCATAGCGGTACAGACGCTCGGCTGGGATCGCGTCGGGGACGACGACGGCTCGTGCCAGGCGGCAGTTGACATTGTGTTGGACCGTCGCCCACTCGTAGTCGAAAGTGGTCGAGGACGGGATCCGCAGGACCGCGGCGGCCACGGTGATGTCGTTCGAGCCGTGGCCGAGCGCCAGGTCGAAGCGCCGCCGTCGCGCCCAGCGCGCGAGCGCCAGCGATCGATCGGCGAGCCCGACCGCCTTCCCGGCGAGGCTGCCGCCACGATGGCGACCGATCGCGGTGTGGGCGATCCCGAACCGCTCACACAGGCCGAGCGTCTGGGCAAAGTCGCGGGCGGTCACGTCCACCTCGTGGCCGCGCTCATGCAGCCGCTCGATCACGGGCCGCATCACGAGCACGTGCGGCGAGTTCGTGAGGTCGATCCAGACCTTCACTGCGCGGCCGCAACGGCCGCGACCACAGCACGCGCCTGCGAGTCGTCGAGCACCGCGCTGATCGGCAGTGCGAGGTTGGTCGCGGCGAGCTCGTCGGTACCTGGAAGCGGCGGCGTATCGATCGCGAACCGGCGCATCGCGGGCTGACGGTGGACGGGCAGCTGGTAGTAGCGCCGCGTCTGCACGCCCCGCTCGCGAGCGCAGGCCGCGACCACCTCGGGCCGCGGATGCGTGACGACGTAGAGGTGCCAGGCCGGCTCGGCGCCCTCCAGCACGGCGGGCAGGCCCACATGCGCTCCGAGGCCGGCGGCCTCGTAGGCGCGCGTGCCCGCGCGGCGGCCGGCGGCGAATCCGTCGAGTTCGGGCAGGACGACGCGCAGGATCGCTGCCTGCAGCTCGTCGAGGCGAGAGTTGTAGCCGACATACTCAAACGTCTGCTTGTCGCGCGAGCCGTGGAACCTCAGCGTTCGCGCAAGGTCGGCGACGTGATCGTCATCGGTCGCGATCGCACCGCCGTCGCCGAAGCAGCCGAGGTTCTTCGACGGATAGAACGAGAACGTCGCCGCGTCGCCGAGAGCGCCGGCACGGCGGCTGTCGAGGCTCGCCCCGGCTGCCTGCGCCGCGTCCTCGAGGATCGGCACGCCGAACCGGCGCAGCTCGGGCACCGGCGCCGGCGAGCCGAACAGGTCAACCGCCACGATCGCGCGCGTGCGGCGGGTCAGCGCGGCCTTCACCGTCTCGCAGCTGACGTTGCGGGTGGCCGGGTCGACGTCGCAAAAGATCGGGCGGGCGCCCGCGGTGACGATCGCTTCGACGCTCGCGTAGAAAGTGAACGACGGGACGACCACCTCGTCTCCGCGCCGGACGTCGAGCGCGCGCAGCGCGATCGTGATCGCGTCGGTCCCGTTCGCGACGCCGACGACATGCCGCACTCCCAGGTAATCGGCGAGCTCGCGCTCGAACGCCTCGACCTCGGGGCCGAGGATGAACACGCCGCGCTCGATGACCTCCGCCACCCGCGCGAGGATCGTCGCCTTCAGCGGCCTCAGCGGGGTCTCTGTGTCGAACAGTGGGACGTCCATCGCGGTCCGAACAGTATCCGGGCGCGATCGCAGCCCACCAGCGCGATCCCAGCCCACCGGCGCGATCCAGCCCCTCGGGCGCGATCGGAACCCCTCGGGCGCGATCCCAGTCGGCCGGTGTCTCGCTACGCTAGACGCGCATGCTGCTCGAGTTCGCCAGCGTCACGAACGCGCTCGTCACCGTCGCTACGCACGTGATCCGCGATCTCGGCTTGGCCGGCGTCACGATGCTGATCCTGACCTCAGGCGTGATCGGCCTGCCGGGCACGGAGTTGCCGATGCTGTTCGCGGGCTTCAACGTGTACGAGCATCACCTGACGCTCCTCGGGATCATTGTGTTCGGGGTGCTCGGTGACACGCTCGGCGCATCGATCGCCTACGCGATCGGCTACTACGGGCGCCGCGAGCTGCTCGAGCGTCACGGGAGCAAGCTGCACGCGAGCCCCGCGCGGCTCGCGCTCGCCGAGCGGTGGTTCGAGCAGCACGGTTCCGTCACGATCTTCTTCTCGCGCTGGATTCCCGTCGCGCGGGCGGCCTTTCCTTACGCCGCGGGCGTCGCGCGGATGCCGTACGCGCGCTTCGCGGTGCTCGCCACGCTGGGCTCGATTCCGTGGATCGCCGGCTTCGCGATCCTCGGTCGAGAAGTGGGAAGCAACTGGGTGAGCTGGCGGCACCACCTCGAGTACGTCGACTACGCGGGCCTGGCGCTGCTCGTGCTCGGCATCGCGTACCTGATCGTGAGACGTAGTCGCACGGGGAGCGACGAGCCGGCGCCCGATGTCATCTCGTAGTCAGTCGCCGGCGCTGCGGGAGGCGCTCGCGCTGGGCGCGCTCCACGGTCCCGCCGAGCTGCTGCCGATCTCCTCCTCGGGGCACATCACCCTCGTGCCCTGGTTGCTCGACTGGCGTTACGGGGAGCTCGAGCCAGAGCTACGCAAGTCGTTCGAGATCGCGCTCCACGCGGGCACCGCGGCCGCGCTGCTGATCACCCTGCGGGGGGAGGTCGGAGAGGCGATGCATGGGCTGAACGGACGGCGGCTGGCGCTGATCGCGCTTTCCTTCGCGCCGCCGGCGGTGGTGGGCTTCACGCTCGAGCGCCCGATCGAGCGACGGCTCGGCACACCGGGGACCGTCGCGATGGGCCTACTCGCCGGGTCGGCGGTGATGGCCTGGGCGGACCGTTCGCCGCAGACGCGCCGGCATGAGGATGCCGGCGCCCGCGACGCGCTCTACCTCGGATTGGCACAGGCCTGCGCGCTCGTCCCCGGGGTGTCCAGGAACGGCGCCACGCTCGCCGCGGCGCGCCTGCGCGGCTTCACGCGTGAGGATGCGAATCGACTCTCACGCCACGTCGCCCTTCCGGTGATCGCCGGGGCGACGCTGCTCAAGGGGATCCGACTGCGAAAGACCGGACTGCCGCGCGCCGCGCGCGGCGCTTTCGCCGCCGGCGCCGCCGCCTCGTTCGCCTCAACCCTCGGCTCGACCTGGCTGATCCGGCAGGTCGAGCGCGACCGCTCGCTGCTGCCCTACGCGGCATACCGCGCGGCGCTCGCGACCACGGTGCTGGTCCGCCTCGCGCGGCGACGCTAGTGGTCCGACCGATCGTGGACAATCACGCTCGGTCGGTGTATTTGAGAGCATGGACGACGACGACACGGGGGAGAATAGAAGCGAGTAGATGACGACGCTCCTTGGCACCCGCCTGAACGGCCGTTATCGGCTCGACTCGCGCATCGCCTCTGGGGGGATGTCGACGGTCTACCGCGCGTTCGACGAGACGCTGGAGCGCCAGGT
>PMOY01000037.1 GCA_003165655.1 Solirubrobacterales bacterium | reverse complement strand
GAACTTGTCGCCGAATCCCATCTAACGATCCTTTCACCCGCTGTGCGCTGTTCTCGGGATCGTAGTCCTCCAGCGCTCAGGACCGCTCAGGATCCGCCACCCAGGCTCACGTCTTCTCGAACACGAGCCGGTAATGGTCGAGCAACTCGCGTTCGAAGCACACCAGGTTGGAGCTCACGCCGGACGTGTAGGCGAATCGGAAGTCGGGGCTTGTGAGCCAGCGAGGGAGAAGGCTCAGCTTGAGCAGAGCCATGCGGGGGTTCAACGCCTCGGTTCGCTTGTCCCACTGGCGGATCGTCTCGATGTAGTCCAGCCGGCCGCTGATGCTCGACACGAGGCGAAACTGCGGCTCGGCGCAGCGGATCAGCTGCTCGGTGCCCGACGGAGGCCAGGAGCCTGGGAAGGCGGCGCCCATCATCGCCAGGTACCACGCGTCGGAGTCCCGCGGCGCGTTCCGGTCAACCTGCTCGACCGGGATCATGTTGCGCCCGAAGAGCATCGTCTGCAGATAGAACCGCCCCTTCTCGGGCAGCACGCTCGCGACGTGAGCGAAGAGCTCGCGGTACACATCGTCCTGCCGTCCGGCGTGGTAATCCTCCGGCGAGCAGAAGTGCTCCAACGCGCCGAGGCTCGCGACCGCATCGAAGGGGCCGAACGTGTCGCGGGTCACCTGCCGAGCGTCGTGGAGATGAACCTCGAGTCCATGGCGACGGCAGGCAGCGAGCTGTGCCGATGACAGCGTCACCCCGACGCCCGCCGCGCCCACGCCGCGGACGTAGTTCAGCAGCCCGCCCCAGCCACAGCCCAGGTCGAGGACGCGCGCGCCGCGCCGGATCCCGATCTGCTCGGCCACGTACTCGTGCTTGCGCCGCTGCGCCTGCTCGAGACTCAACGAGAAGTCGCCGTCGTACTTGGCTCCACTGAAGTCCGCGAGCTCACCCAGCGCGAGCCGGATGACCCGGTCGGTCAACGTGTAACTGAAATCGATGTCTCGACGCTCCGCCATCGATCCCCCGAACAGCAGCTAGCGTGTGGGCCGGATCGCGGCGCCTGGCTTGTCGCGAAGGAGGATGTCCGCGAACGTGGACATCCATGCAGCCTCCAGAGATCGCTGGAGATGTATGGGGGTGCGCCACAAGATGATTGAGCACTCTACCGTATTCGGACTATATGGTCCGTATAGCGGGTCAGTCGGTTCCGGGCACCGCTCGGCACTGGAAGCCGCCGGTCGCGCAGGTCAGGGTTGCACTCGGCGCTCTGCTGTAGTTTCGCTTCATGGTGGTCGTGGCTCCGCACTCGTTTCGCTACCAAGGTGCAGGCGTGCGGCTGGCCGGGGATCGCTGGGCTGGTGGCGATAAGGGTTCGGTCGTGCTGCTACTGCACGGGGGCGGGCAGACGCGCCACTCATGGGCGCGGACCGCGGAGCGCTTGGCGGAGGGAGGACGGACCGCTGTCGTGCTCGACGCCCGCGGGCATGGGGACAGCGAGTGGCACCCGGCGCAAGACTACACCCTCGACGGGTTCCTCGGCGACCTGATCGCTTTTGTGCGCACGCTGGAGCACCCACCCGTTCTCGTGGGCGCATCGCTCGGCGGCATCACCGCGCTCGTTGCCGCGGGCGAGAACCCGGGTCTCGCCCGCGGTCTCGTGCTCGTCGACGTGGTCGTGCGCGTACAGCCTGAGGGCGTCGCGAGGATTCGCGATTTCATGACAGCGGATCCCGACGGCTTCGCTTCACTGGAAGCGGTGGCAGACGCGGTCGCGTCGTATAACCCGTTGCGGCGGCGTCCTCGCAACCTCGACGGCCTGCGCAAGAACGTGCGCCAGCGCGCGGACGGCCGCTGGTACTGGCACTGGGACCCGGCGTTCATGCGCATCGACGACGAGCCGCAGCGACGCATCGACCCCGAACGACTCCGCGCTGCCGCTTCGCGTCTCACGATCCCGACACTGGTGGTGCGAGGAGCGCAGTCCGACGTGGTCAACGACGCAGGCCTGTCCGACATGCTGCGATTGATTCCCCACGCGCATAGCGTCGATGTCCCAGCGGCAGGCCACATGGTCGCCGGCGACGACAACGACGTCTTCACCGCCCGACTCGAAACGTTTCTCTCAGACCTCGACGCCAACACCCCGAGCAGCTAACGCACCGCTGACCCGCAACGGCCGCCCACGGGCACTGGCCGCCGGCGCTGACCGAGAACGATCGCCCCGACCAGGAAGGACACGCCAGCATGGAGTTTGAGCAGATCCGCAGCGACGTCAAAGATCGCGTGCTCACGATCACCCTGAATCGTCCCGATCGGCTCAATGCATGGACCGCGACGATGGGACGTGAGCTGATCGCAGCCTTCGACCGTGCCGACGCGGATGACGAGGTACGCGTCGTCGTCGTGACCGGCGCTGGGCGCGGCTTCTGCGCGGGCGCCGACCTCGCCGCCGGCGGGGAGACCTTCGACTGGCGCGCGCGCGAGCGCGAGGGCGCAGTGCCGCGTGACAACGGGGGGCAGTTCACACTGCGGGTGTTCGAGTCCACGAAGCCGGTGATCGCCGCGATCAACGGGCCTGCGGTTGGTGTCGGAGCGACGATGACCCTGCCGATGGATATCCGTCTCGCCGCCGATGACGCTCGCATCGGATTCGTGTTCGCGCGCCGCGGGATCGTGCCAGAGGCGTGCTCGAGCTGGTTCCTGCCGCGCGTCGTCGGGATCAGCCGTGCGATCGAATGGGTCGCCACCGGCCGAGTCTTCCCTGCGCAGGAGGCGCTCGAGGCCGGCCTCGTGCGCAGCCTGCACCCATCCGGCGAGCTACTCGACGCGGCCTATGTCCTCGCTCACGAAATCGCCGACAACACCGCTCCCGTCTCCGTCGCCCTCGCCCGCCGGATGCTGTGGAGGATGCTCGGCGCCGGGCACCCAATGCTCGCCCACCGCGCCGACTCGCGAGGGATGTTCGCTCGCGGTCAGTCCTCCGACGCTCGCGAAGGCATCGCGTCCTTCCTCGAGAAGCGACCCGCCAGGTTCCCCGACCGCGTCAGCGACGGGCTCCCAGAACTCTTCCCCTGGTCCACGCCGCCCGCCTTCGAATAGACGACGCCACGCTCACACGCCAGGACATCGTGAGACGATCGTCCTCGCCCGCCGGAGCAGCTGCGCCGTCGTCGCCCCTGGAGGCCGCGGCCAGGCGGCGGTGGAGTTGCTCTCGCAGCTCGTCGGGGTCGTACTCGCGATGCCCGCGGCGCTGTCGAGCGGCGATGACGCCCGTGGCCGCGACACCCGCGACACCGGCGAGACCGATGATCTTCCATGACGGTCGCATCGGTTGGGTAGGTTAGCCCCGGTGAACGACTCGACGCTGGCGCTCGACGAAGCCGTCGCGATCGCCTCGACCGGCGATGTCTGGCTGTTTCGCGGCAGGTCGGCCGCCGACCTCGCGATTCGCGCCGTCACCAACAGTCCCGTCAATCATGTCGGCATGGTCGTCGCCATTGACGACCTGCCTGCCCTGCTGTGGCACGCGGAGCTCGGTCGCTCGCTTCCGGACGAGTGGACGGGGCAGCGGCAAAGAGGGGTTCAGCTGCACCACCTTTCCGAGGTCGTCACAACGTGGAACGAGCGCTACAGCCAACGGGCGTGGGTCCGCCAGCTCCACGGCACGATCGAGCGTCACCACGAGGACCGGATGATGGAGGTCATCGACCGGTTCGACGGTCGGGCATTCCCCACCATCCCCGGGCTCATCAGGGCGTGGGTCAAGGGCCGCCTGCGGCGCACGTCGTCGCTGGAGACGATCTACTGCGCGGAGCTCGTCGCCACGACCTACCAGCACATGGGCCTGCTCCCGAGTGATCGACCGGCGAGCTGGTATGACCCTGGGCGGTTTTGGAGCGGCGATCGCCTGGAACTGGTCCCCCCGTTCGCTCTGGCGGGCGAGATCCCGGTGCACTGAGTGATACCCGACTCGGCGAGCCGGCTCACGTGAATAAGACCTATCGCTCCCCGGCTATCGCTCCGCGCCTATCGCTCCCCGGCTATCGCT
>PMOY01000288.1 GCA_003165655.1 Solirubrobacterales bacterium | reverse complement strand
GCGACCATGATCGTCGGCGCGTTCGTGTTACCTCCCGGGATCACGGGCATGACTGACGCGTCGACGACGCGTAGCGCGTCGATCCCGTGCACGCGCAGCGACGCGTCCACAACGGCCTCCTCGCCGGTGCCCATGCTGCAGGTTCCGACCGGGTGATAGATCAGCTCCAGGCGCCGCCGGAGCTCGCTCTCGAGGTCCTCAGTCGTTGGCCCGGGCTTCAGCTCACGAATGACCTTCGAGGCGAGCGGCTCGGTGGCCGCGAGCGTGCGGGCGAGCTCCATGCCGGCGAGAAGCGAGGTGACATCCTCGGGCTCGGACAGGCTATTGGTGAGGATCCGCGGCTTGTCCCGTGGATCGTCTGAGCGCAACCACACGCGCCCACGGCTGCGCGGGCTGACGAGCACCGGTGCGATCGTCATCGCGTGCCCCGCGAACTCCTCCGCGCCGTGGGATTCGTAATACATCGCGCCGAAGTGGTACTGGATGTCGGCCGCGGGCAGCCCGGGACGCGTGCGCACGAAGGCGACCGCCTCGGCGGCGGTCGAGGTCAGCGGCCCCGAACGCCGCAGCAGCCATTCGGCGAGCGGACGCGGCTTGTCCGCGCCGTAGAGCGTGCGGTCGTCCCTGACCTCGTAGAGCATGCTGATGAACGGATGGTCCTGGAGGTTGTGCCCGACGCCCGGGAGATCGTGACGGGCGCTCACCCCGGCGGCGGCCAGCTCATTGGGCGCTCCGATCCCCGACAGCAGCAGCAGCTGAGGGGAGCCGATCGCCCCGCCTGAGAGGATGACCTCGGCGTCGGCGTGGGCGACCCGGGTGCGGCGAAAGCGGTCGCGGTAGCGCACGCCGGTCGCTTGCGTGCCACGGAGCTCGATCCCGAGCACCTGGGCGTGCGTCACCACCTCTAGATTCGCGCGTCCGAGGGCGGGTCGCAGGAATGCGTCGGCCGTGCTCCAGCGCCGCCCGTCGCGCTGGGTGACCTGGAACATCGACGACCCATCCTGCTCGGGGCCGTTGTAGTCGCGGACGTTCGGGATCCCGGCCGCCTGGGCCGCCTGGAGGAACGCGGCGTTCAGCCGGCGTGGCGAACGCTGTTCGGATACCCGGAGAGGTCCGCCAACGCCATGGTGCTCCGACGCGCCGCGGACGTTGTCCTCGGAGCGCACGAAGTACGGCAGCACCGACTCCCAGCCCCATCCCGCGGCGCCGGCCGCCTCCCACGCGCCATAGTCGATCGGACGACCGCGGACGTAGAGCATCGCGTTCATCGAGCTCGACCCGCCCAGGCACCTGCCACGCGGGATGTACAGCGACCGGTCATCAACGTGCGGCTCGGGCTCGGTGCTGAAGTCCCAGTCGAGCTTGGAGTGGAACTGCTTCGCGAACGCCGCCGGAATCTTGACGTTCGGATTCCGGTCGCTCCCGCCCGCCTCGAGCAGGAGCACGCGAACGGCCGGGTCGGCACTGAGGCGGTTGGCCAGCACGCAGCCGGCTGAGCCGGCGCCGACAATCACGTAGTCGAAGCTCTTCATCGCGGGGCGATTCTATGCGCGCTGGGCGCCGCGCGCGCTGGGCGCCGGCGCTGGGCGACGCGCGCGACTTCCTGTTCCCCGAGCACCGGCTCGTCGTCGAGCTAGATTGCTACGAATACCACGACGGGCGCGAGCAATTCGAGCGCGACCGAGATCGGGACGTCGACCTCCTCGCCTCCGAGATCGCTACCGCGCGCGTGACCTGGGAGCGCCTCAACGACAGCCCGGCACGAGGAGCTGCGCCTGCACACGATCCTCGCCCGACGGGCCCGGCACGGGTGACGCGCCCGCCCGACCCGCCCCGCGAGTGACCCAGCCGCCCGCCGCGCCCCGCACCAGTCACGCGCCCGCCCGACCCGCACCGCACGCGCCCGACGCTCTCAGAGGCCGTAGGTCTTGGCGATGATGTCCCGCTGGATCTCGCTCGTGCCCCCGTAGATCGTCGAGGCAAGCGCGACGCGAACGTGGTGCTGCATGTCGTACTCGGTCGCGTACCCGTAGCCGCCCATCATCTGCATGCCCTCGAGCGCCGCTCGCTTGGCCGTTTCGGTCGCCTTCAGCTTCGCCATCGACGCCTCGCGCGGAAGCAACTTCTGAGGGTCGGCGTCGGTCTTGGCGGCGACGTCGTAGACGAGGAGCCGGGCCGTCTCGATCTCGGTGGCTAAGTCGGCCAACCGGTGCCGGAGCGCCTGGAAGCTGCCGATCGGTCGCCCAAACTGTTTGCGTTCCTTGACATAGGCGATCGTGTCCTCGAACGCCCGCTCGGCGACGCCAAGAAGTTGCGCGGCGATGATCAACCGCTCGTGGTTGAGACCGGCCATCAGCTGCATCCACGCGTGGTCCTGCCTGCCGAGCAGGCGATCCTCCGGCACATGGCAGTCGGTGAAGAAGATGTCGTTGACCTCGCGCCCGCCCATCGTCTCGATCGCTCGAACGTCGATGCCCTCGACATCGGTGGGCACCGAGAGCATGGTGAGGCCCTCGTGCTTGTTCTCCCCCCGGTGCGTGCGGCACACGAGCAGGATGTGGTCGGCCTTGTGTGCACCGGTGATCCATGTCTTCTGGCCGTTGATCACGTAGTCCCCGTTGCGCCGCTCGGCCTTGCAGGTGAGGCTGCCGACGTCGGAGCCCGAATCGGGCTCGGACATCGCGATCGATTCGACGGCGCCGGCGACGATACCGCCGAGCATCTCCTGCTTCTGCTCTTCGGTGCCGAAGCGCTGATATGCGCCGGCCGTGATCATGCTCACGGAGTAGAAGCCCATCGGGATCAGCCCGCGCGCGAACTCCTCGCACAGCAGGCACATGTCGAAGGCCCCGCCGCCCGAGCCTCCGTATTCCTCGGGGATCGAGGCACCGAGCCAGCCGAGCTCGGCGATCCGCTTGTAGAGATCCTGGTTGTGGGGATCGTTTCCGTGGTCCGTGAGTGCGTCGCGCTGCTCGCGGGTGCCGCACTCGCGCTTCGCAAAGTCGCGGATCGCCTCCACGAACGCGCGCTGCTCGTCGCTGAGGGTCTCACTGATCATGGAGTCTCCTGGTGGTGGTCATCGACGACACTCGATCTGAGTGTTGGCAGTATGCCAACAAGCTTGCCCGGATGTGCGGTCCGACCGACCGGGCTTCCCGAGTGAGTTCGACGCGGGACCGGGCCGGCGCGAACCGGCCAGCGCGAACCACCCAGCAGAAACCGTCCAGCACGACCGAGCCTGCGCGAACCAGCCGGCACAAACCGGCCAGCCCGCTCGGGCCCCGCCCGATCTCACCCCTCGCGTACATTCCCCCAGTGGTCCGAAGCGCCGATCCCGTTCGCGACGCGGCCGCGTGCGCCGCGATCTACGACGAGTTCGTCCGCGACACCGCGACCTCGTTCGAGGAGTCGCCACCGGGAGCGGACGAGTTGGCCGCCCGGATCGAGACGATCTCGCAGACGCACCCCTGGCTCGTGGCCGAGGACGGCGGCCGGGTGGTCGGGTTCGCATACGGGTCGCCACACCATGTCCGTGCCGCCTATCGCTGGGCCGCGGACGTCAGCGTGTACGTCGAGCCCGGTCGCCATCGCCGTGGCGTCGGGCGCGCGCTCTATGGCGCCCTGTTCGACCTTCTCCGCACCCAGCAGTTGCTGATCGCCTGCGCCGGGATCACCCTCCCGAACGCTGCGAGCGTCGCGTTGCACGAGTCGTTCGGCTTCGTTCCGGTCGGCGTCTACCGGCAGATCGGCTACAAGTTGGGTGCCTGGCGCGATGTCGGCTGGTGGCAGCTCGAGCTCGGTCGCCGCCGCGACGGTCCGCCACCCCCGCCGCGTCGTCCCGCGCCGCCGACGCCACGCCGTCCAGCGCCACCCCCGTCGCGTCGTCCCCCGCCGCTGGCGCCGCCTGGTCTCGAGCCAAGCGCCTAGATGCGCGCGCTGGTCCAGCGCGTCACCCGCGCATCCGTATCGGTCGGCGGCGAGACGGTGGCCGCGATCGGTCCCGGCCTGCTCGTGCTGCTTGGCGTGACCGCCACCGACTTGGCCGCGGATGCCGATCGGCTCGCGGACAAGGTGCGGGCACTGCGGGTGTTCGATGACGCCGCGGGGCGGATGAACGAGCCACTCGGCGAGCGTGAGGTGCTGTGCGTGAGCCAGTTCACGCTCTACGGCGACGCCCGCCGTGGTAACCGCCCAAGCTACATCGCGGCCGCGCGCCCTGAGCTCGCCGAACCGCTGTACGAGCGCGTCGCAGAGCGCCTCGGGGCGAGCCGAGGCGTGTTCGGCGCGAGGATGGCGGTCGAGCTCGTGAACGATGGCCCGGTGACGCTGATGCTCGAGAGCCCCTGATCGGACAGCGCTCCTGCCGAGATAAGCCGAGCTCCGCTCACGCCTTCTCGACGTCGGCTGTCCGTGGTCGCCGCCGCCTCGCTCCGCGCCACACCGGCGGCGCCGCGGCGGCCTCCTGATATACCTCCCACGTCTTCTCGGCCGCGTCGCGCCAGGTCCACGGCGGCGGGATCGGCGCCGGACGGACGGCAGCTTCGGCGGCGGCGATCAGCCCCTCGAGGTCGTCGACGGCGACGAACCTGGCGCGACCGTCGAGCATCTCTCGCACCGTCGGCACGTCACACGCGACGACCGGTGCTCCGCATGCAAGTGCCTCGACCGGAGCCAGCCCGAAACCCTCGTCGTCGCTCGGGAAGACGAGCGCGTGCGCGCCCGTGTAGATCGCCGCCAGCTCGTCGTCGCTGACGCCGCCGGTGAGCGTGACGTCGGGGAGCGCGTTGGTCCAGGGTCCGTTCTGACCCGCGAGCACAAGAGGCATCGCCCGCCGCGTGCGCGCGAGTGCCGCCACCCGCCTAAGGAGATCCGGGTGCCTGAGGCCCCCGACCCAGAGCAGATAGTCGCTTGGCAGGCCGTACCGCTTGCGCACGGCGTCGACCTCCTCGTCCGAGCGCGGGTGGAAGGTCGGAGCGGTCGCCTCGGCGATCACCACGAGCCGGTCGGCCGGGATCCCGAGGTGGGCGATCGCGTCCTCGGCGACTGCCCTCGTCGGAACGATCACACGGACCGCCCGCTGCACCGCCAGGTAACGCAGCCTGAAGCGGATGCCGGAGCGGAGGTACTCGCCGCGGCGATTGAGCGGAATCAGGTCGTGGAGCGTGACGACCATCGGCACGGGCGAGCGCAGCAGCGCGCCGTCGATCCACGGTGCGTGAAAGACGTCGACACGGCGCGGATCGTGGGACTCGACGACATCGCCTGGACCGTTCTCGCGCAGCGCCCCGAGGAGGCAGCGCGTGTACCGGCCGATGCCGCCATGGTTCGCGGCCGGGCGGCTGTCGAACGCAACCCTCATGGTCCGATCAGCGCCTCGACGCGACCGGCGCTGCGCGCACGACGCCGGAACGGACCTACCCGACCGACGAACCCGTATATGTAGGGCAAGATCCCGAGCTCCGGCAGCGGTCGCCCGCAGACCGTGTCGGTCAAGGAGACGAAGTGTGCGCTACGGGCGAGCCTCCGCCCGCACCCTCGCGGCGGGTGGGTCTCTGCTCCTCCCGCGTCCACCGCGATCAGCCGGTGTGACATTGTGTCGTCGACGATAGTCCTGCGGATCGCCGGATGTCGTGCGGTCTAGATTCCAGTCACTTTGAGGAACTTCTTCGAAGACCTCTGGGAGCAACTTCCGGACGACCTCGCGCCGCCCGAACTCGTGCGCCGGCGCGACTTCCTGCTGCGCTCGGGGATCACGCCGGGCGAGCGCGTGCTCGACCTCGGCTGTGGCGCGGGCGATTTCACCGAGCTGCTGGCGTCGGCCGGGGCAGACGTGATCGGTGCCGATGTCGCCGAATCGGCGCTTGCCCGCGCACGGGCCAGGCATCCCGAGCTTCCGTTCGAGCTCGTACCGCTCGATGCTCCACTTCCGTTCGAGGACTGTACGTTCGCGCTCGTATGGGCGAGTGAGGTGATCGAGCACGTCGCCGATACGGCCCGCTGGCTGTCCGAGGTGCGGCGGGTACTCGTCCCTGGCGGTCGCCTCCTGCTGACGACGCCCGCGCACGGACGCGCTGCGATCGCGCTGCGCGGCGTCGAGCGTTACTCCGAGCCGCTCGGCGATCATCTTCATCTCTACACGCGACGGTCGCTGCGCGGGCTGCTGGCGGATTTCGGCTTCTCCGATCTCGAGGTCCGCAGCAGTGGTGGCCTGCCGCCGCTGCGGCGGATGCTGTTGGCGAGCGCCACCCGATAGAAGCTCGCGCATGTTCGCCCTCGTCCGGCTGACCGGTCGCGGCATCGGGAGCATCCGCCGTCCTCACGTTCCCTGCCCGTGAGCCGCCTCGGACGCGTTCTGCGAGCTCGTTCGCTCGGCCCGGTTCGGGGAGGCCGGGGCAGGCGCGACGGTCAGCGTCGCTACGCCGCCCCGTCGAAGCGCTCAGCCAACGTGAAGTCCGTCTCGGTCAAGCCGCCCGCCGAGTGGTTCGTCAGCGACAACCGGACCTTGTTCCAGCCGTGAACCAGGATGTCGGGGTGATGGTTTGCCTTCTCGGCCTCCTCGGCCACACGGTTGACGAACGCGATCGCCGCCGCGAAATCGGCAAGCTTCCACTCCCGCACGATCTCGTCGCCGTCGCGCTCCCAGTCGCTTCCGGCCAGGCGCGTCGCGATTTCGCCGTCTGTCAGCAGCTGTGTCATATCGTTC
>PMOY01000265.1 GCA_003165655.1 Solirubrobacterales bacterium | reverse complement strand
CGGCGCCGTTGGGGCCCAGCAGTGCTAACAGCTGTCCCTCGGGTACCTCAAAGCTCACGTCGTTGACCGCCGCCACTGGTCCGTAGCGCTTGGTCAGGTGTTCGACCGCGAGCGCGGTCATTGCCGGCGGACGGGGTCTCGGGGGCTGATCAACATCACATTCCTTTGCTGTCGGATCGGTCGTGACAGCGTGGGCGATCAGGCCCGAGATGTCATCGGCGCAGGGTTAGAACTTCNNCGGCATGTCGAACCGCGAGATCGCGGCGCGCCTCGTGCTCAGCGAAGGCACCGTCAAGAGCCATGTCAACCACCTGCTGGCCAAGATCGACGCCCGCGACCGCGCCCAAGCAGTCGTCTGCGCCTACCAACACGGATTGGCCTAACACACCGAGCTGCGCTACCGAGTGGTGGGTGTGCGTACTTTCCCCGTAAACGCTGCGTGATTGCCCTGATGGCGCCCACGCTGGGTGGCGCGAGGATATGTCCGACGTTCATGTCTTTCAATGCTGGAGACCGAGGAGAAGCCCGTGGACACCGTAGGTACAAATGAGGCACGACAGGTCGGACAGGCTGGTTCGGTGGCGACTTGGCCAAAGACCGCGCTTCGGATCGGCTTTGGGCTGATCTGGCTGATCGATGCGGTGCTCAAGTGGNNCGCGGTGCTGGAAACCGCGATCGCGCTGGCGTTGATCTTCGGTGTCGCCCGCAAGCTCACCTACATGGTCACGATCTTCTCCGGGGTGATGATCTGGGGGATCGCGGAGGGCTTCGGTGGTCCTTACTCGGGAACCTCGACCGACATCGGCACTGCGGTCATCTATGCCGTCGTCGCCGCAGCGTTATTGGTCCTGAGTCAGTATCCCTCGAGTCGTTTCAGCGTCGACTATCTGCTCGAGCAGCGAGTGAGCTGGTGGCACAAGGTCGCCGAGTTCGGCAAGAACAACCACCCCGTCGCCGACGAGCCGGCCGCCGCGCCGCTGACGCCGCCGGTGCGCCCGGTCCCGATCGCACGCTGAGCAACCGCCGCTCGGCACTTCAATCCGATCGGTGGGCCGGGCCCCCAAANNAGCCCGGCCCACCGCGTTCGTCGGCCCGGTCGATCTGTTCCAGGCCTCGGCGTCTGAGCCGAGTTGAGATGGCTGCTCCAAAACGCCTCCACTACCCATCCCTGAAATCCCCGAAAGGCACCGCAATGGGCACACAACTTCATCGGCTCCGGCGCGGGCGGTTCGCGCCGCGCCTGATCGCTATCGCCGTGGCGTCGATCGCGCTCGTCGCACATAGTGCCGGCCCGGCGTGGTCCGCGCTCAGCGCCCAGCAACAGGGCGCGGCTCTGCTCGCTCAGATCCAGACCGGTCAGACGAGCTGTAGCAAGCTCAGCTCCAGCAACCTGGCGCTGATGGGCGAGTACGACATGGGACGGATGATGGGTTCGACCGCGACTCAGAAAGCGATGGACGCGCAGATGCTGTCGATCTCGGGGGCGCGAGGAGAGCAGAGCGCCTATCGGTTCATGGGCGAGCGGCTCGGCGGGTGCGCCACCGGGAATGGGCCCGTCGCATTCGGAGCGATGATGGGCATCATGGGCGCGTCTGAGATGGGGGCAAGCTACGGCTCGGCGAATCCCGGCGCCAACAGCTCATCGATGATGGGCGATGGGTACGGGTCCAGTCACACGGCCGGCAACGGTGGCACCAGCGACGGCGTGATCGTCGCGATCGTCCTCGGCGCGCTCGTCTTACTCGCACTGATCGTCCTGCTCGCGAAGCGCGGTAAGCCGCGCCACCCGACTCAACCTCGAGCGGCCTGACGGCCGCGACCAACCAGAAGGAGCACTGAGAACCATGTCCTCGATCATGATCCCCGAGCCCGAGACGTTGGAGGCTTCACCGACTACCTACCGTGCCGCGGTTGTCCGTGCGCTCGGCAGCCCGCTGACCGTCGAGNNGCCGCCAACGGCGACTGGCCGATCAAGCCCTCGCCGCCGTTCATCCCCGGTCACGAGGGGGTTGGCATCGTTACGGAGCTCGCGCCGGGTGAGGGCGCCGTCGGTGGCCGCAGTCACAAGGTCGCCGTCGGTGATCGCGTTGCGATGCCGTGGCTTGGCTACGCGTGTGGTTGCTGTAACTACTGCGTGTCGGGCTGGGAGACACTGTGCCACGAGCAGGAGATGATGGGTTACACGATCGACGGAGGCTTCGGCGAGTACGCCATCGCTTATGCCCGTTATGTCGTGAAGGTCCCCGAGGGCGTCGACACGTTCGACGCCGCGCCGCTGACCTGCGCCGGCGTGACGACGTACAAGGCGGTCAAGGTTGCCGGCACCCGTCCCTCTGATTTCGTTGCCGTGTTCGGAGTCGGCGGTCTGGGGCACCTCGCGATTCAGTATGCGGCGATCGCCGGGGGGCGCGTCGTTGCGATTGACGTGATCGATGAGAAGCTCGAGCTCGCACGCGAGCTCGGCGCTGAGTTCACAATAAACGCCAAGAAGGAAGACCCGGTCGAGGCGATCCAGCGGCTTGGCGGTGTGGACCAGGCGATCGCGTTGGCGGTCTCCCCTAGCGCCTTCGAGCAGGCATATCGCTCGCTGCGACGCGGCGGCACGCTGGTGTTCGTCGCGCTGCCGGCCGACAACGAGATCAAGCTCCCGATCTTCGAGACCGTGCTCAACGGGATCACGATCGTCGGCTCGATCGTCGGCACGCGAAAGGACCTCCGCGAAGTGTTCGAGCTGCACGCCGCCGGCAAGACACGGGTGATCCGTGAAACGCGACCGCTTGACCAGGTCAACGAGGCGATCGCCGACCTCGAGGCCGGCCGGGTCGCAGCACGGATCGTGCTCGAGCCCTAGTCAGATCCCGGCAGCCATGGGGATCCCGCAGGAGGCCACCGATACTGCCCGCTGGTCGTCCTCGGGATCTCCCCATGTTCCGGGTACTTTCGCACGCAGCGGGCGTAGCTGCCACGGATATCAGGGCGCTTGATCGCGCGTACCGTTTTGACTCTGCACGGCACGTTCTGCGGAACCGACGACGAAGGAGGTGGCGAGCGATGATGGACCTTGGCAACCGCATGGGCCAAACAAACGGTCGCCAGATGGGCGCACCCCGACCGCTGGTGCGGATTCCGCAGGTCAGTGAGGACCCGTGATCGACCGTGGCGAGGATACCTATGGGGGTATAGTCGGTCACGGGATCAAGGTCGACCGCCACAAGGCAGTCGCAACCGATTTCGCGGGCGAGACCCACTACTTCTGCTCCGAGCACTGTCTACACGCGTTCGCGGTCGACCCCGAGCCGCGTTTCAAGCCTACTACTCTGGCAGGCTCAGCGCACGAAAAGCAGGCCCTTTCCAGGTATTTCCCAGCAGTGGGCGATCCAGGACTCGAANNCCGACTGAGCTAATCGCCCGGGGCAGGCGATTCTAGCGGCGGGGTCAGGGAAGCCAAGGGGCCGGTTGGGCGGACCGTCAGGGGGATCGGGCGAATCCCGATCCGTTGCGCGAAGTCGAGTGCTTCCTCGAGCGAGGAGAAGCTCAGCGCGGCGCGGTAGCCGACCGCGGTCGGCGTCACGTCGACTTGCGCCCCCAACGCGTCGCCGAGTGCGTCGGCGATGCGTGCGATCGCGTCCTCCTGATCCGCGTGGAGCGTCGTGCGGGGCGAGCGCGGGGCGCGGCGAGGTGTCCGGGTGCCGGTCGCGCGGGCCCGCCCCTCGAGCTCTCGCACCGACCAGGCGGCTTGAACCGCCTCGACCGCAAGCCGCCCCCGCTCGCGGTGATCGTCGGCCAGCAACAGGGCCCGTCCGTGGCCCTCGGTCAGTTCACGACGCTCGATCAACGCGACGGCGACGTCCGGAAGGTCGAGCAGGCGGATCAGGTTGGAGATCGCGACGCGACCACGCCCCACACGCAACCCCACCTCCTCGCGGGTGAGCCCGAGCTCCTCCACCAAGGCGGCACACGCACGCGCCTCTTCGATCGGATTGAGATCCTCGCGCGCCATGTTCTCGATCAGGGCCACCTCGAGCGAGGTCGCGTCGTCGTGGTGGCGCACGATCGCCGGCACTGTGGTGAGCTCGGCCAGCTCGGCGGCCCGCCAGCGGCGCTCCCCGGCGATCAGTTCGTAACGGCCGCCCGCGAGCGGGCGGACCAGCACGGGCTGGAGCACACCGCGCAGCTTGATCGACTCTCCCAGCGAAGCGAGCGACTCTTCGTCGAACGTCCGGCGCGGCTGGTGAGGACTGGGGGCGATCAGCTCGAGCGGGAGCTCACGCAGCTCCTCGAGCTCGTCTCGCGGGGCGACAGACAGGATCGCGGCGAGGCCGCGGCCCATGCCACGCTGCCGATCAGCCACGCGCCGCCACCTCCTTTGCGAGCTCGAAGTAGGCATCCGCGCCCGCGCAATGGGGATCGTGGTGAATCACGGGCTTGCCATAGCTGGGCGCCTCGCCGATGCGAACGTTACGTGGGATGACCGTCTCGAACATGAGCTCGGGAAAGTGGCGGCGCACCTCTTGCTCGACATCTTGTGCCAGCCGCGTGCGCGCGTCGTACATGGTCAGCAGCATTCCGGCCACCGTCAGCCTGGGGTTGAGCTCGCGCTGGATCAGCGCCAGCGTGTCGAGCATCGCCGCAAGGCCCTCGAGGGCGTAATACTCCGCCTGGACCGGTACGATCACCCGATCGGCGGCGACCAGCGCGTTCACGGTCAGCGGCCCGAGGGAAGGCGGACAATCGATCAGCGTGAACGCATACCGGTCGCGGATCGG
>PMOY01000391.1:12660-32983 GCA_003165655.1 Solirubrobacterales bacterium | reverse complement strand
AGCTGAGCTACGCCCACCGTGGATCAATCAATCTACCAGCGCCTCGATCGCGACCGGAGCGCGCCACCCGATCCGATACCTGCTACCGACGCCCCGACACGCGCCGCCGACTCGAGATCGGGCATCTGGTGCCGCACCCCGCCTCCCCACACGCAACACTACGGCGACGATGCGGCGCGACCTCGACTGCCGCGCGCGCGCGGCACCTGTCCGCGTCCTGCCGGCGACGCTCGTCATCCTGGTGCTCGCGGCGGGCGGCATCGCCGCCTGCGGGGTCGGCGATCGGTCAAAGCGAGCTGCGCCCTCGCCGACTAGGCTCGCGGCGTCCAAGGCGCCGACGGTTGAGAGCCCGGCAGCCGTCGCTCCCAAACCCGCCGCACCCACGGCGCTGGGAGGCATGGCTCAGCTGCGCGTCGAGCTCGGCCACGAGATGAGGCTCGCGGGACCGCGCTCGGGAGCCTACGTATACGACATGACCACCGCCACTCCGGTGCTCTCCCTGCGCGCCTCGACCAAGCGGCCTCCGGCATCGGTCGAGAAGCTGTTCACTTCGATCGTGGCGCTGTACGACTTAGGACCGCGTGCACGGCTCCGAACCGCCGTGATTGGGAGCGGCTGGCTCGGTCCGAGGGGGGTGTGGCATGGCAGCCTCTACCTCCGGGGTGGGGGCGATCCGACGTTCGGTTCAACCAGCTTCAACCGCATGTGGGAGCACAGCAGTGGATCGAACGTCTCCGAGCTCGTCGGTCAACTCGCACGCGTCGGCATCCGTCGCGTCACCGGCCACGTGATCGGCGACGCCTCGCTGTTCGACGCCAAGCCCGGCGTGCCGTCGAGCAGGTTTGCGCCCGACCTGCCCGACATCGGCGGCGAGCTCAGCGCGCTCACCTACGACCACGGCCAAAGCAGCCGGCTCACCCCGGGTGCGTTCGCTGCGCATGCGCTCGCCGTCGCGCTGCGCGCAGATCACGTGTGGGCCCTCGCCGCGCCGCGCACCGGCCGCACACCGCCTGGTGCCCGACAGCTCGCGAGCGTCTCCTCGCCGCCGCTGTCGGTTCTGCTGCGGATGATGAACGTGCCCTCCGACGACTTCTTCGCCGAGATGCTCGCGAAGCAGCTCGGGGCGCGCTTCGCCCTCGCGGGCACGACCGCGGCCGGCGCGAACGTGATCTCGTCAGTGCTCGGGAGCGCCTACGGGGTGCATCCGAGGGTGGTGGATGGCTCGGGCCTGTCGCGCGCCGACCGTGCCTCCCCACTCGAAGTCGTCTCGCTGCTGCGCACGGTCTGGCACACCTCGCTCGGTGACGTGCTGGCAGCCTCGCTGCCGACCGTGGGAATGAGCGGGACGGTAGCGACGATCGCGACCGGGACGCCCGCGCAGGGCCACTGCATTGCCAAGACGGGCACGCTCGACAACGTGACGAACCTGGCCGGCTATTGCCACACCGCCGGCCACCAGCTGGTCGCGTTCGCGCTGTTCGTCGACGGTCCCGAGAACTGGCAGTCACTCGCGCTCGAGGGGAAGATGGTCGCCGACATCGCCCGCCGCAACCCGTCAGGACCATGAACGCCCGGAACCCCGCGACGTCCGTTTCGCGACGTGTCGCACTCGCCCTGCTAGCCACGGTCGTCCTCGGGTCGCGTGCGGGTGCCGCGCTCGCCGAGGCAGCCCCGGTCAGCGTGTTCCCGATCCCGGGATCCCGGACGGCGCTGCCCGCGACGCAGATCGTCTTTCGCGGCCTCCCGGCCGGCGAGATCGGAACGGTTCGGGTTACCGGCTCGCTCACCGGCGTCCACACCGGCCAGATCGAGGCGGACTCCGACGGACAGGGCGGGAGCTTTCTGCCGACGGAGCAGTTCAAGCCCAAGGAGACGGTCACCGTGACGACCGATCTCAACGTGCTGGGCGGTAACAACGGCACCTTTCAGTTCACGATCGCGGTCCCGGCCCGACCGCTCTCGCCTGCTTCGCTGCCGGTCGCGCGAGCGGGCCGCCACGGCGTGCAGCACTTCCATTCGCGCCCTGATTTGCTGCCGGCGTCGATCACGGTCACCAAGAACACGGCGCCTGCAGGCTTGGGTGACATTTTCCTCGCGCCGCAGTTCGGCCCCGTTCAGGATGGGCCGATGGTGCTCGACCGCCACGGGAACCTGGTCTGGTTTGACCCGACGCCGATCGCCAGCAACATCCTCACCACGGACTTCCGCGTACAACAGCTGGGAGACCAACCGGTGCTGACCTGGTGGCAGGGCTACACGAACCACGGCAGCGGCCGCGGCGAAGGCGTGGTTTACACCGACCAGTACCTCCCTTTGGCCGTCGTCAAGGCGGGCGACGGTCTGCAGATGGACCTGCATGAGTTTCTCATCACTCCGCAAGGCGACGCGTACTTCATCGCGGTCTCGCCAGTGTGGTGGCCAGGCGTCAGCCGTCCCGTGCTGGACTCGGTCGTGCAGGAGGTCGACATCAGAACAGGGCTTGTACTGTTCGAGTGGCACGCGCTCGACCACATCTCGTTCGAGGAGTCGTACTTCGGGCCGCCGAAGTCCCTGGGCCGGGTACTCGATCCCTTTCACGTCAACTCGGTTTCGCTCGACAGCGACGGCAACCTGATCATCAGCGCTCGCGACACCTCCGCGATCTACAAGATCGACCACAGCACGGGCGCGATCATCTGGCGGCTGGGGGGCAAGGACAGCAGCTTCAAGATGGGCCCCGGCACGATCACCGCCATGCAGCACGACGCGATCGTGCAGCCGGATGGCACGCTGACGATGTTTGATGACGGAGCCGGGCCGCCGAGGGTTCATCGGCAGTCGCGCGCTATCGACGTCGCCCTCGACACTACCGAAATGACGGCGACGCTCGTCAGGCAGTACGCCCACAACCCGCCGCTGTTGGCCGATTTCGAGGGCAGCGCCGAGGCGCTTCCGGGCGGCGACATGTTCGTCGGCTGGGGCCAGCAGCCGTACTTCTCGGAATTCAACTCTGCCGGCAAGCTCGATTTCGACGCCCACTTCACCGCGCCGACGTCGAGCTACCGCGCCTACCGCCTGCTCTGGAGCGCACAGCCGCTGACGCTGCCGGCCGTGGCGGCGATTCCCACACGGCGTAAGACGACGACCGTCTACGCGAGCTGGAACGGGGCGACCGACGTCTATTCCTGGCGCGTACTCGCCGGCTCAACCCCGAGCACGCTGGCTCCGGTCTCGATCGCGCCCAGGCACGGTTTCGAGACCACGATCCGGATCCCGGGACGGCCGCGTTACGTCGCCGTTCAGCCGCTGGGCAAAGCCGGACAGGTCCTCGCGATCTCGCAGACCGTGACCGTGCGCTGAACGACGCGATCCTCCGCTGAACGACCGCGACCGCACGCTGAAGGACGCGACATGCGAGCGCCCCTGCCGGCTCCCGCGACCCGAAGGTTCGGATCGATCCTGTTCGGTCGGTACGTACGGTAGGTTGGCGCCGCGGCAGGCTCACGACGGCGGGGAGCACTGACCGCAACCGCCCATCTCCCCGGGCACTCGGCTCGGGCGAGATCGGGCGAACGCCCCTCGCGGTCACCATCAACGAACCAGAGGAGACGACATGTCCCGTCGCTTCGGCATTCCCCCTAGTACAGCTCGCGAGCAGTTGCAGAAGCGGCAGGATCCGGCGCCCTCAGAGGGCAAGGGCGATCCTCTCCCCGCCCCGACCGGCCAGCCGCCGTTCCGCGCGACGCCCGCTGATGTTGGCATCGTCGAATCGAACCCGCTGACATTCTTCGTCCTTGGAGACTCCGGCGGGGTGAAGGACCCCGACCCACAGAATGGCGTCTCAAATGCGATGCAGGCGCAGCCCGGCCCTGTGCCGGCATTTGTCTACCACGTGGGCGATCTCGTCTACTTCAATGGCGACGAGTCGGACTACCCGAGCCAGTTCTACGAGCCGTACGCGCACTTGAACACCGCGATCGTCGGCATTCCCGGCAACCACGACGGCGACAACTCGGATGACACGAGCGTCCCATCGTTGTCTGCGTTCATGGCGAACCTGTGCGCGACCGCGCCGGCGCTACCGGCCGGCAGCGAAGAGTTCAACCGCGACACCGAGACCCAGCCCAACTGCTATTGGACGCTACAGGCGCAAGCGGTCACGATCATCGGCTGCTACTCGAACGTCCCGTCCGGCGGCGTGATCGAACCCGACCAAGCCTCGTGGCTCGCGTCCGAGCTGTCGGCGGCGGCGTCCGGCGTGCCGCTGATCGTGGCGCTTCACCACCCGCCCTACAGCGCGGACGCTTTCCACGGCGGTTCTGCCCTGATGGGGGAGGTGCTCGACACCGCGTTCCAGACCTCGGGACGCGTGCCTGACTTGGTGCTCTCCGGACACGTCCACGACTACCAGCGGTTTACGCGCACCATGACCGACGGCGTGACCGAGCTGCCGTACGTCGTGATCGGCAACGGCGGCTACCACAACCTCCACAAGCTCGCACCGGGTGCCACGCCCGGTGAGCAGCTCGGCGACGGCGTGGTGTTCGAGGCGGGCGACGACTCCAACTGGGGGTTCTTGTCGCTCACGGTAGACGGCACGAAGATCACCGCCGAGTACATCAACGTCGCGAAAGACGGCACCGTTACCCAGAGCGTCGACTCGTTCACCGCGGGCCAGTAAGCGCAGTCGCGGAATCGTCGAGGAGCCGCGCTCGAGCTGCCGCTTTCGGTCGTGGCCTGAGGCCGGCCGGGGTAAGGCATGGGTGGCGTTCCGATAAGGGACAAGGGCTGTGATGTCGCTCCTTATGTCCGATGTTCCCCCCGCGTCTTAGGCGCATGATGGAGGCATGTCGAGCGAAAGGAACGCCATCATGACAACCGCCCTGAACGCCCTCGTCGCCGGAGCCCACGTCAGTGACTTGCGGCGCCAAGCGGAGCGCCGGCGGGCGAGGACCGGCGACTGTGCCACGGCGCACACGTCCAGCTTGGAGCTGCGGATCGTGCACGCTGCTGAGGCCCGCGTCGTTAGCCGGCTCGCCGGTTTGGACGATGCGCGCGAGCTCGAGGGCGAGGTCCTGCTCGCGCTCATCGACGGTACCGCGGTAGCCGCGCTGTCGCTTCACGACCAGCGTGTGGTCGCGAACCCGTTCGTCCCCACCCACGACGTAGTCGCGCTCATGCGCCTTCGGGCAGAGCATCTGCTGGGTCCGCGGCGGCGCCGTCGGCGACTGCGCCTTCCACGCCTGCGTCTCGCGTGATCGGCGGCGCGACGTGTCTCACCGCAGCGCGCACGCCATGTCGCTGTATCAGTGCCGCTCGAGCTTCGGCGCCCGCCGGGCGTGAGCCTCGGCTCGTCCAGTAACAAACAGCATCGCGGATAGGATCGAGGCCCCGAGACGGAGGCCGACGCCCATGAGCGGCGCGTCAAACAAGAACCTCGTGCTGGCAGCGATGGTTTTCGCAGTGGCGATGACGTTCATCGATCAGACCATCGTCGCCATCGCCATCCCCCATCTCCAGAAGGATCTTTCGCTCACCGCGAGCGCTTCCCAGTGGATCATCAACAGCTACCTGCTCTCGCTGGCGGCGCTGTTCGCGTTCGGCGGCAAGCTCGGCGACGTGCTCGGGCGACGGCGCATGGTCGTGATCGGCGTAATCGGCTTCGCGGTCGCCTCAGCGTGCTGCGGGGCGACACCGACGGGCAAACTCGCCGAGGCGTGGATGATCATCTTCCGCGTGATCCAGGGGGCAATGGCGGCGCTGATGTTTCCGGCAGCCGTCGGCATCGTCGTCGCGTCCTTTCCCCTCCGCGAGCGGGGTAGGGCGATGGCGATCTTCTTCGGGATCTCCGGCGGTTTGACCGCCGTCGGCCCGATCACCGGCGGCTATCTCACACAGTGGACATGGCGAGCGATCTTCTGGATCAACATCCCCGTCGCGATCATCGCCCTGCTGCTGATCTGGAAGTCTCGACCGGACAACGAGATCCGCCCGACCAAGCTCGACTACCGCGGGACGGTGCTGGTCACCGGAGCGATGGGGCTGACCGTGCTCGGTCTCCAGCAATCGAGCGTGTGGGGATGGAGCAGCATCAGGACGTGGGTGTGCATCGTTGTCGGACTGCTGCTGCTGGCCGCGTTTATCGCATGGGAGCTGCGCACGCCCGACCCGCTGCTGCGGTTACAGATCTTCCGGGACCGCGGCTTCGCGGTGGAGACGATCGTGCTCGGGCTGGTGTCGGTCGTGTTCATACCGTTCTTCTTCTTCGCGAGCATCTACGCGCAGGTATCGCTGGGAGAGAGCGCCAGCAACGCCGGCCTCTACATCATGTACTTCTTCCTCGGGTTCGTGATTCTGTCCCAGGTCGGCGGCCGGATCCTCGATAAGCGGGGCGCGCGACCCGCCGTGGTGCTCGGCAGCGCGATCGCGGCGGTCGGGTTCTACCTGCTTGCCGGGAAGCTCACCGACCTCTCGCTTCACGCCCAGAGGATCTACGTGATGATCGCCGGCGGCGGACTGGGTCTCATGCTCGGTACGGCGAGCACGGACGCGGTGAACCGAGCTCCCAGCACGAGCTATAGCGAAGTCACCGGAATCACGCAGACCGCGCGGAACTTCGGCGCCAGCCTCGGACTAGCGGTTCTCGGCGCGATCCTCATCAGCCAGGACAGGATCAACGTCTCGGGCGCCCTCACGAAACACGGCGTGTCCACCGCCGTGGCACACCGAATCGCCGCGTCGTTCGGCGCGGGAACCCCCAGCTCGGGCGCTCGCTCCGGACATTCAGCGGCGCTCGCGCATGACGTCCAACTCGCGTTCGCCCACTCGACCCAGACCGTCTTCTACATCATGGCCGGAGTGATGGCCGCCACCTTCCTCGTCGCCCTCCGCCGACTCCCCCGCGGCCGCGTGGAGTCGGCGGCGGAACCCGAGACCACGACCTCGCCTACGCCGATTGAAGCGACGACGTAGCCTGCCTTCCGGGCGCAGCCGGCCAGCGGCCTCTCGCGCGCCGGAGGAGTCTCATGCATTGCAACTCGCCCTCGAGCCCTGGGGCAGCGGCGACCTGCCTCTGCTTGAGCGGCTGATGGGCGACCCGCGCCTGACCGAGCACCTCGGCGGCCCCGAGAGTCCGGACCAGCTGCGCGAGCGTCAGGGCCGCTACGAGCGCCTCGAGAGCGGCGATCGCATGTTCAAGATCGTCGACGTGGCGAGCGCCGCCGGCATTGGCTCGGTCGGCTTCTGGACGAAGGAGTGGCGCGACGAGCAGGTCTACGAGGTCGGCTGGATGGTCGTGCCGGAGTTCCAGGGCCGCGGCATCGCGGTGGCGGCGACCGCGCAGACGATCGAGCTCGCCAAGCGCGACGACAAGCACCGCTTCATGCACGCCTTCCCGAACGTCGACAACGCGCCGTCGAACGCGATCTGCCGCAAGCTCGGCTTCGAGCTGCTCGAGGCGTGCGAGTTCGAGTTCCCGAAGCGGCACTTCATGACCTGCAACGACTGGCGCCTGGACCTGCGCGCCTAGTGTGGGTACGCGAGATTACCGCGGTGGAGTCACGGGCGTCGGGCTTCGACATAAACGCTGCCGCCCGCCCGGGCGGCGACTTCGCTCGCGGCAAGGACGGTCGCGACGGTCGCCAGCGCCGCGCCGGCAGCGAGCGTCGTGACCCGGCGCGAGGGGCTCATTGCGGTGGCGCGGGCTTCGGGTCGTCGGATCGCGTCGTACAGGCTGGGGTGGCTTGGCAGCATGGATACCAGCCCGTCAAGCCAACCGAATAGCACCTGGCCGGCGCGCCAGTAGCTGACGCGCTCGATCTCCAAGCCGCTCTCGCGCACGGCTTCCACCAGTGCCTCGGCTGGCAGGTGGACGAGGTGCCTCGGTAGGTCAAGCGCGAACCAGCGGTCTCCAAGCCATCTGGCCTGCCAACTCGAGCGGTTGGGGATTGCGATCACCAGCAGCCCAGAAGGAGCCAACAGGCTGCAGGCACGACGCAGCGCGGCGCGCGGCTCGCGCAGATGCTCAAGCGAATGCCAGAAGACAACGGCGGCCCACTCTCCCCGCTGCTCGTCGAAGTCAAGAATGTCTACTTCCCGCACGTCCAACCGGGATTGCGCCGGTTGGTCGCCTTGCTCCAGGCCGACCGCGTCCCGCCCGCGGGATATCAGCGCGCCCAGTAGCGCGCCTTCGCCGCATCCAACGTCGAGGATCGGTCCCGGCGGCGCCAGCCGATCGAGCCTTCCAGCGAGGAGCGCCCGCGTGTATCGCAGCACGCGGTCTCCCCCGCCGGAGAAGCGCCCCGACGGCGGGCGATACGAGCCGACGTAAGCCGTCCGGAGCTCGGCTTCGTCCGGCGGCGGATGCGTGGTCGCAGCACCGCACAGACCACATACCGCAAGCCGGCCGCCGGAGGGCCGCGCGCTGCTACCGCACCATCCGCAGCGCGGGTTGAGCTCGGGATTCACTATGCGCTGATGCCGGCCGGGGTCGTCGCGAGCGCGCCTCGCTCGAGGGGTGAGACCTCGAGATAAGGGAACGACAGCAGGCCTGTCTCATGCAGGCGGTACTCGGTGGCGGTGCGTAGCACGCCGAAGCCGTAGCGGATGCTGCGCGCAAGGCCGATCGAGGAGGCTTCGGCGTGGTATCTGGTCGGGCAGGAGAGCTCACCGATCCTGGCGCCGGCCGCCAGGGCCTGAGCGATGATCTGGTTGTCGAACACGAAGTCGTCGGAGTTACGGTCGAGCGGGAGGGCGGTGAGCAGCTCGCGGCTATAGGCCCGAAGCCCAGTGTGGTACTCGGAGAGCTTCTGGCGCACGAGTATGTTCTCGACAGCCGTGAGTGTCCGGTTGGAGATGTACTTGTATCTCGGCATCCCCCTCGCGACCGCGTTCTGGGCGAGGATCCGGGAGCCGAGAACCAAGTCGTACTCGCCGTACGCGATCATCGCCGCCATCGCGGGGACGAGGAGCGGGGAGTACTGATAGTCGGGATGGACCATGACGACGATGTCGGCGCCCAAACCGAGCGCGGCCCGGTAGCAGGTTTTCTGGTTCGCGCCATAGCCTCGGTTGGTGGCGTGTCGGACGGTCGTCACCCCGAGCGCCTCGGCCGCTTCGATCGTGTCGTCACTGCTGGCATCGTCGACGAGGATTAGGTCGTCGACGATCGAACGGTCGAGTTCGTCGACGGTCCACTTGAGTGTTGACCCGGCGTTGTACGCCGGCAGAACTACCGTGACCTGCTTGCCGTGGAGCACGGCCCGATGATAATCCGCCACCCGGGTCCGGAGACGGATGGTCAAGCGATGCAACGCCAGTCCCAAGACGTGTTTTACCTGCAAGAAGACCGCTTTCGGAAATCCGCGGGGCTCTGAGCTGCGCGGTCCCCCGCTCGACTGCCTTACGCTCGCGCCGTGACCACCACGCTCGACGACACGCAGCCGTTGCTTCAGTCGCGGATGGCAGCTGCGTCAATCCGGATCGCCGCGGTTTTCGAAGCGATGGCGGTCCTGGCTTCGCCGGGCGTCCTGTATGTGGTCCTGCGGCTGAGGGGGATGGCTCCGGCCCAGCTTCCGGACCCGAGCATGCATACGACGTTCATCATCGATCCCCGGGACATCTTCACTCGCTACCAGGTAATGTTCGCGCCTTCGTCCCGGCTGCGGGAGGCGGCGCGGGTCGGGTTTCTCGTACCCGCACGGGTGGCTTACCTGCTGTTCGGAGCGGTGCCCGGTTTCTTCGTGTTCCGCTACGTGCTCGCCCTGATCGCCATTGTCCCTGTCTACCTGCTGCTGAAGAAGGTCTACGGCCGGTGGGCTGGGTTCGTGGGGATCGCCGTCGTGATGAGCAGTCCTGTCTTGATTACCGCTTGGGGGACCGACTACCCGGACTCGGCGACGGTCTCCTACCTGACAGGAGGGTTCGCAGCGCTTGCGCTGTCTTGGGAAGGCGGGAGGTGGCGGTTGGGCTGGCTGGTTGGGGGTGGCGTTCTTCTCACGATGGCGGTCTGGTCGCTTGGCGTCTCGGTACCCCTGGTCGTGGTCCTGGTCGCTGTGTATCTGGCGATGCGGCTGCGGCGCGAACGTCCTGATCTGGGGCGTGACCTCGCGCTGCTCGTAGCGTCCGCGATCTTGGCGACGGGCCTCTTGGCCATTTGCTCGAAGCTCCTGCTCGGCACGTTCAACTTCATCACGCCGACGGTGGACTCGGCGAGGTTGCTGTCCAAGGCATCCGAGGTCCGTGCCGACCACTCCGCGAGCTGGAGCTGGGCCCCTTATGACCCTTATCTGCTCGTACCACCGGCGATCGTCGCCTCGTTTTTCGTGGTATTCGCTCGCAGGCGGGGGCGAAACATCGGGACGACGCAGCTCTTCGTGGGGGTCACCGGTGCCCTGCAGCTGGCGGCGTTCGCGTACCTGCAGTTCATCGGCAATTTCCAGGATCTGGAGATGCACTATTTCTCGTCGGTGCTCTGGTCGTCGGTCACCATCATGCTTGCCATGACCTTGGCCGAGTTGGCACGACCGTTTTTGGAATCCGGCGTCGCGGCGGGTTCGGATCGCGGCCCCGAGCGTCGAGCTGCAGAACCGGCTCGGCTCCTGAGGTGGATCGCCGGCGCTGTTCCGGGACTCCTCGTTCTCGCGGTCGCGCTGGTCTACGAGATCGCCTACCGGGCCGGGCTCACCGTCCCGGCGATGACCTGGGCTCCCTGGGGAGCTCCCGTGGCCGCGATCGTCGTCGCCGGTGCGGTCCTCGGGAGGCTGACGATCGAGTGGACCAAGCCCGAAGGCGATCGGCGCGGGGCCGCGTTGCTCACTCCCCGCTGTCTCGTCTCGGCCGGCGCCATCGTAGTCATGACGGCCGCCGCACTGATCCTGACGGTGGCCCCTCAGACGCCCCACGCCCCACTCGCGAACACCGTGTACGACCCACCACCCGCGTACGCCCAGGCGCTTGATGGGAACGACACCACATACGTCGACCAGTACACCGTCCTCTCGGAGCTGCCCGGGTTCGTAGGGCACCCGCAATATCAAGGAGAGGTGCTGCTCACGTGGGAGCCAAACAGCGAGTTCGGTGATCTCCTAGGGCCGATGGGTATCTACCACAACGCGTTTACCTGGGTATCCGAGACGTTCCCGGTGCTCAATCGGATCGGCGTGCGCCAGATCAGGCGCCGACAGGCAGCTCAGGTGCTGATCATGAGCCTGACCGGACAAGATTTCGCCCACGCGGTGAAATCGCTCGCTCGCTTCCAGCCCGCCGTGGTCCGCCGAACGATCCTCAGCGATGGGACGTATCACCTCCACGCATGGCTTGTCGACCTCCGGCGCTACCTCCGCGGAGCGTCGGTCCGACGCCATGCCCGATCACGACCACGGGTGCACGGACACCGTGGGCGCTCACGACGGCGACCGGGTTGATGCTGGCGGCGCCATCCTCACGGCATCCGTCCGCACGACATGGATGGAGGCCGAGGGCCGCGGCCTGTGCAGCGCTCAGATCGACTGCCCGACGAACGCGAGGTTCGTGCGTACCCGAATCTCGTGGCGGAGGAACTCGTCGCTGAACTCAGGATCGCGGTGTGGTCGCGGCTCACTTGCTAGTCTGAACGGATGCGCATGGGTTCGTCCGGCCAGTCGCGTCGGACCGCCATAGGTGCGCCGGTCTCGCTGCTCGGGCGCGCCGGTCGTGGCTGCGCAACGTGCGCGCGGGGGGTGCGCGGTTTCTCGGGGCGCTACCGGGAGTTCCTGATCGAGCCTGGGACGTTGTTCACGCTCGCGGCGTTCGTGCTGCTGGTCATCGCGATCGCGGTTCATCCCGACGGCGCGGTCTCGAGCACTCACCGCCGCAGCGGGTTCTATCTCGCCGCCGCGCTGACCGGGTCGCTGTACATCTGGTGGTCGGCGGTCCGAGGGATCTGTGAGGGCGATTTCACCGCGGACATCCCGGTTTCGCTGGCGACGATCGCGGCGATCGCGGTCGGTTACTACTCCGCCGCTGCGGTCGTCGCGGTGCTGCTGCTCGCCGGCGGACTGCTGGAGGAGTTCGTCTCCGCGCGCGCGGTTCGCGCGCTGGACGCGCTCGCGAGCCTGCTGCCCGATCACGTCACCGTCCGCCGCGACGGCGGCGAAATCGATGTCCCGCTCGCGGAGGTTCGCCTCGATGACGTTGTCCTCGTGCGGCCGGGTGAGCGAATCCCGGTCGACGGGACCGTGATCGCCGGCAGCGCCGCGGTCGATCAGGCCGCGATCACCGGCGAGAGCGTCCCGGTCGACAGGCACCCCGGTGACCACGTGTTCGCCGGAACGCTCGCGAGTCTTGGAGCGCTCGAAGTCCGAGTGACGAACGTCGGCACGGAGACCACGCTCGGTCAGATCCGGCGGATGGTCGAGGAGGCCCAGCAGCAAGAGGCGCCGATCGAGCGGGTGCTGGACCGCTACGCGAAGCTCTATACGCCGATCGCGATCGTGCTCGCCGCCGCGCTGTGGATCGTCACCGGCGAGGCCTCGCGGGCGATCACGATGCTGATCGTCTTCTGCCCCTGCGTGATGGTGCTCGCCACCCCAACCGCGTTGGTCGCCTCGATCGGCAACGCGGCACTCCGCGGCACCCTCGTCAAGCAGGGCGCCACGATCGAGGCGATGGACAAGATCGACACTATCTGCTTCGACAAGACCGGCACGCTCACCCGCGGCCAGCCGCAGCTCGTACAAACGATCGCGCTCGACGGCGTGCCCGACCTCGAGCTGCTGCGTCTCGCCGCCAGCGCCGAGAAGTTCTCAGAGCACCCACTCGCCCAAGCGATCCTCGACGCCGCACGCGCGCACGACATCCCCGTCGAGGACCCCGAGTGCTTCGACGCGCTACCCGGTCTCGGCGTCCGCGCCCAAGCTTCCGGGCGCAGCGTTCTCCTCGGCCGCCCGGAGCTCCTTGTCGAGCAGGGAATACTGGTGTCGGATCGACTGCGCGCCCAGACCGAGCAGCTCGCCGCTCTCGGGGCGACAGTGATCGCGATCGCGCTCGGCGATGACCCAGCCGGCCTGTTCGTGTTGCGCGACGCGCTGCGGCCAGACGCCAAAGCTGTGATCGCGCGCCTGAACGAGCTCGAGACGCGCACGGTGCTCATCACGGGCGATAACCAGTGGACCGCGCAGCGGATCGCCGCCGAGCTCGGCATCACTGAGGTTCACGCCGAGGTGCTGCCAGCCGGAAAGGCCGAGATCGTCCGAGAGCTCCAGCGCCAAGGACGCAGGGTGGCGTTCGTCGGCGACGGCATCAACGACGGTCCCGCACTCGCCGTCGCTGATGTCGGGGTCGCGATGGGCCGCGGCGGCACCGACCTGGCGATCGAGACCGCCGACATCTCCCTGCTCGCCGACGAGCTCGCTCGCCTACCGCACCTCCTCGGCCTCTCACGCGCAGCGCTGAAGGCCATCCGCCAAAACCTCATCTTCTCCCTCGGCGTCCTCGCGATCGCCGTCGGCCTGACCATCCCCGGCCTGCTGACACCGATCAGCGGAGCGCTCCTGCACGAGCTCTCCTCGATCCCCGTCATCGCCAACTCGGCACGCCTCATCAACCGCCGCGAAATCTGACCAACGGAGGCACATGGCACTATTCGGCAAGAAGGGCGCCCAGGACGCGCCCGACCCCACGAAGGTCAGGATGAGCGACCCCGAGATCGTGCGGCGCAAAGGCGTCCTCGCCCGCGGGCGCGTCCTCGAGATCGAGAGCAGGCCAACCTTCGGCGGCACGGAGGATCCCGCCTCGATGTGCGTGCTGCACCTCGAGGTGACGATGCGCCCTTCGAGGTACAACCCAACCAAGGATCTATCAGAAGCCCCTTGCAATAGGGACCGTGCTGCGCTAGATTGCCTTCGCCGGAGGTTCACCGGGGTGTGGACGGAGTCCGGCCGCAAGCGGCGCCGAGTAGGTGTGCCCAGCCGGCCGGGATCCCGTTCGAGCTCTGGCCCGTCAGTCGCACTGATCCTGCGGAGAGGAGCCGAGCGTAACGTCTCGACGGACTGGCTCGCAGGCCAGTGCAGATGCGATCATGCGTGAGATGGCGCACGGCGTACAAGGCAAGTCGACGGCTCCCGCTCACATCGACGGGCCCACCGCCCACGCGGTGGCGGTCACGATGCAGGCTCTTGCCACCCCGAGTCGCGTTCGCATCCTCGGACGATTGCGCGAGGGCGTTTGCGCGGTCACGGACCTCGCGCAGGCTGTCGAGATGGAGCCATCAGCGGTGTCGCAGCAGCTGCGGATCCTGCGCCAGCTCGGACTCGTCGTGGGTCAGCGCACGGGGCGTCAGGTCATCTACGGCCTGCACGACGACCACGTCGCGGCGTTGCTGAACGAGGCCGTGTTCCACACCGAGCACCTGCGCCTCGCGGCGAGCGAAGCGTTCGGCGCGCCGACAGCCTCCTAATCCTGCGAGGCGCGATTCTGCTATCGCCCGACTCGCCGCGCGACGGCAGAGGAGGTAGCGCCGGCGCGCGGCTGATATCGGTACGACACCGCGCCCCGGGGAGCGAACATGCCGAACGCGCAGACCGGGCAGCATTGCCGTCCGAGCGTCGCCCCCGCCGGGGGGCGACGCTTGCGGTCCTGCACAGCCCCCTGGTGGACAACCCCCGGTGGGTAGCTCCTAGTTCGGCGATTCCGGGTCGATGGTGGCGACCGCCGGCGGTGGGTGTTTGAGCTTCGCGCTCCATTTTTCCTCGACGTGACCGAATTTCCAGAACGCGAGCGCGCCGCCCCAGGTGACGATGAACATGCCGACGATCACGAACCCGGCCTTGTTGATATCGAAGCCGGCCATGTAGTTCCAGAACCCGCTGTGGAGGCCGCCGATCTCCATCGGCAGGATGCCGAGCACTTCGATCGTGCCGATGAAGAAGCAGATCGAGACCGAGAGTCCGGTGATCGCGAGGTTGTAATAGACCTTGCGGACAGGGTTGAAGAACGCCCACGAGTAGGCGAAGTTCATGAACACCCCGTCGATCGTGTCCATCAGGCTCATACCGGCGGTGAACAGCACCGGTAGGCAGAGGATCGCGTAGAACGGAATGTGCTGAGAGGCGAGCAGGGCGGTGGTGGCGAGGAGCGCGACCTCGGTCGCCGTGTCAAAGCCCATCCCGAACACGACGCCGACGGGGTACATCTGCCACTCGCGGGTGATCGACTTCATCCATTTGCCGAAGAAGCGGTACATCAGCCCCCGGTTTTGGAGCTGCTTCTCGAGCTCGGCCTCGTCATAGGTGCCGCGGCGCATCGAGCGGAACACGCGCATGATGCCCGCGAGGATGACGAGGTTGAGCAGGGCGATGAGGTACAGGAACGACGCCGAAACGACGGTGCCGAAGATCCCGCCGAACTGCTCNNGTTGTCGATCGCGGAGATGTGATCGGCATCGAACGCGTGACGCAGGCCGAGTGAGTAGGCCAGGCCGGCGACGCCGATCCCGAGGCCCTTGTAGTGCGAGGGAACGACGACGATGATGAAGACCGCGAACCCGAGCACGTGAAGCGCTCCGACGACCACCACCATCAGCGCGGCTCGCCGCCGCTCGCTCGGGGTGAAGTCCTTCGCGACCTGAACCATGTAGGAGAGAATTCCGAACCGCCCGTGAATGGCGCCCGGAGCGTCGCTGCCCGGGATCATCGGGCTCTGTGTGCTCAAATCAGACCACTCCTCTGTGCAGGTTGAACGGCACCGTTTCTCGACTGCCCGACCGTGCGCTCGCGGTTGTCCGCGCCCGGCCCGGGGCACACCCGCGGCCAACCTACATGAACCGGATGGCAATTGCAAACTATTTCTGATTAGATGTATGAAGTTACGTGCGCGATCTGGGAGTGGACGCCTCAGCCTTGACATGCAGCGATGTGCATGACAGCATGCATGCATGAGCAAGGCCCACGGAGTCACCTCCACGACGCCGGTCACGGCCGACGAGGCCGAGCACATCGCTCGGGTGATGGCTGCGCTCGCGACCGCGAGCCGGGTACGAATCCTCGCTCGCCTGCGAGAGGGCCCATGCACGGTCGGCGAGCTGATCCTTGCTGTCGAGATGGCTCAACCCGCCGTTTCGCACCAGCTCCGGATCCTCCGCGACCTGGGACTGGTGGTCGGGAAACGCAATGGCCGTCACACGACCTACACCCTCTATGACTCGCACGTCGCGACGCTGCTCGACGAAACCCTTCGCCACATCGAGCACCTCCGCGCAGCCGCACCGGACACACCCCAGCCGATTCCACACCAACCAATCACGACGACAGGAGCACCATGACCGAAGAGCACACCCACGACGCGCCGCACGCCCACGAGCACGAGCACAACGGGGAGACCCATTCCCACGCGCATACCAGCCACGAGCACGAGCACGTCAAGCACGAGCACGAGCACACACACAGCAGTGAAACCCACGCTCACGCGCACGTCCACGAGTCAGGCCTCGAGGAAGTCCACGAGCACCAGCACTAGAGAACGCGCAGAACGCGCCGTGCGCCGAGCAGAGAAGCACGCCGGCGCACGGCCCCTGCCCGCAGGATGCCCTCCGCGGCCACGGGGGAGCCTGGAGTCCCCGAGTTCCCTGCCCTCCCGCCTCGCGACCAAGATAAGATTCGCGGTCAGAACGACGGGTAATAGCCGCTGCGAGCTCCGCGGACGCGCCCGGACCCCCAGCGTGCGCGCCACACTACAGATGCCATGACCGTCGCTCCAGACACCCCACGGTTGGCGTTCACGGAGATCAGGGACGCCGTCGCCGCGCTGCGGGAGCGAGGGCTCAGGCTCACGACCCCCCGCCGGCTGGTGCTCGAGGCGCTGTTCGAGGCCGACGGGCCTGTATCCGCCGAATACCTAGCGAGCCGGTTGACCCTCGAGCTCACGTCCGTGTACCGCAACCTCGAGACGCTCGAGCAACACGGCCTCGCACGCCATGTCCACCTCGGCCACGGACCCGGCCTCTACGCACTCGTCGGGCGCGGCGAGCGGGAATTCCTCTCTTGCGAACGCTGCGGCGCCGTCCGCACCGTCTCACCAGACCAGCTCGACCCCGTCCACGACCAGATCAAGAAGCTGTTTGGCTACGAGGCTCGTTTCACCCACTTCGCGATCGTGGGACTCTGCCCCGCCTGTGCACGCCAGCCCGGACCGGTAGCCCAACCCCCGACCGGGCCCAACGGCCAGACGACCAACGACGCGAAGCACACGCGCGGACATCCCCACGGACACGAGCACAGCCACGGCGACCACGTTCACTCACACCCCCACTCCCACCAACAGGGCCGCTCACAACAACACGAGCACCAACACAAGGCGCAATGACCGCCAACCCAGGCGATCGAGCTTTACCCGCCGCTGGGGCTGGTCGCGCCGGCCGGGGCAGAAGGGGATGGGTCGGTGGGCTCCGATCTGACACTCAAGATAGCGACCGTCCTCAGCGTCTCGGGGGCCCGCGATCGGCAGGTCGCGGGTGCAGAACGCTCTCGACAAGGTAGGCGACGAAGCGGTCGTGGACCGGGCGGTCGGTCACGATCACGCGGTAGATGACCGGGCCATAGAGCGCGTCGAGTGCATCGTCGGCGTTCAGATCGGTCGCGAGCTCCCCGCGGGCGATGCCGTGCTGCAGGATCTCGCGGTCGAGCTCTCGGCGCGGCTCGAGGTAGCGGGTGCGCAGCTGTTGCGCGATGGTGGGATCGTGCTGGGCCTCTCCGATCAGCGCGCGTAGCACCCGTCCGGCGGGCTGCTCCAGGAACTCGGCGAAGCGCAGCAGCTCCCGGCTGAGGTCCTCGGTGGACGAGCCGGTGTCAAACGGCGGTAGGTCCTGGCCGGCGTCGTCGATCAGGCAGTCCAGCAGCAAGTCCGCCTTTGAGCTCCACCACCTGTAGATCGTCTGCTTGGCCACCCCCGCGCGGGCGGCGATCCCTTCGATCGTTGTCGCAGTGAACCCCTTCTCGACCAGGACGTCGTCGGCCGCCTCGAGGATCGCCGCGCGCGCCCGGGGGCCTCGGCCGGCGGTCGGATGAGAAGCGGCACGGGTCGGAGGCGTCACTGTCCTCAGCATAACACGCAATCCGACGCAACGTTGCGTTGCATAACCCGCCGGAAGAGGCGCTATCGTGAGGGTTTCACAACGCAACGGTGCGTCTCGTTTGTTGGGACGTATCGCCGATCAAGCAGCCTCGATGCCCAGCACCCTGGACCGCCCACACGTCCATCAGCTACTCGACCGCCTCCACCGCGAGGCCGCCCGCGACGACGAGCGCGGCGCCACGCTCACCTTCACCACAGGCGCCGCCGACGACTCCAGCGCGCTGCGCCGCGCCGAGGAGCGAGAGAGCCTGTACATGCCGATCTCCGAGCCCGCGGGGCGGCTGCTCTACGCGCTTACCCGAGCGTCCGCACCGGCGCTCGTCGTCGAGTTCGGGATGTCCTACGGGATCTCGACGCTATACCTCGCCGCCGCGGTCGCTGACACTGGCCACGGCCAGGTGATCACCACCGAGCTGAGCTCGACCAAGGTCGCAGCGACCCGTCGGACACTGCGCGACGCGGGACTCGACCGGGTGGTGGAGATCCGCGAGGGCGACGCCTTGAGGACACTCGCCGATCTGGAGCAGGAGATCGGGGTGCTCTTGCTCGACGGCTGGAAGGACCTCTACCTGCCCGTCCTCGCGATGCTCGAGCCACAGCTGGTGCCGGGTGCGCTGGTGCTCGCCGACGACACCGATCAGGACGCGATGACCGACTACCTGGCCTTCGTCCGCGACCCCGCCAACGGCTACGAAAGCGTCGAGTTCCCGGTCGACGACGGCGTCGAGATCAGCTGCCGCACAGCCTGAGCCTGGATGCCTGAGCAGACCGCACCGGCGGCCACGCCGCCGCCCCGGCCGGACGGCTGGGTGCCCGCCCTGCGTGTGCGCGACTTCCGGCTGTGGTGGCTGGCCCAGATGGCGGTCAACGTCAGCGTCCAGATGATCGGGGTCGCGATCGGCTGGCAGGTATACACCGCGCACCGCAGCACCCTGGCCCTGGGACTGATCGGACTCGCCGAGTTCATGCCGCTGTTCCTACTGGCGCTGCCCGCCGGGCATCTCGCCGACCGGCTGCCGCGGCGGCTGATCTTCGGCGGCTCACTGATGCTGGGCGCCGCGGTCGCCGGGGGGCTGGCCGTCATCAGCGCCGCGCACGTGACCGCGTCTGAGCAGGTGTGTGGCGGCGGACGGCGCCAGTTGGACGAGCTTGGCGCACTGCTGAGCCCGCCCGGTCGCAGTAGACCGGTCGAGCCAGCACTGGCGGAGAGCGGGGCCCCTGCCCCAAGCGGTTCGCCGCGATCTTCAGCCGCGTCCCGCGCCTCACCGTCGAAATGGTCATCGTCCCGAGCGACCTCAGCGTCCTCCTGGCGGCGACGAGAGTAGGTACCGCGCGCCGGGCTGCGACACCTTCCTTCCAGGGAGAAGGACTTCGACGCCGCACATATCCGCTGAGCACCAGCAGCAGACGCTACGATGCCGTCCGCTTGTCCCGAGCCGGGCCCGTGTCCAAGCTGTCGCGCGCGACGCATGCACATCGATCCCTACATCGTTCTCGGAAGCGCCATCGTCGGATTGCTCGTCGGCATGACCGGCGCGGGCGGTGGGGCATTGATGACCCCAATGCTCATCCTGCTGTTCGGGGTAACCCCGGCGGCCGCGATCTCCAGCGATCTCGTCGCCGCGGTGGTCATGCGACCGTTCGGCTCAGCCGTCCATCTCAGGGCGCGGACGGTCAACCTGCGGCTCGTTCGGCTGATGTCGACGGGGTCGATTCCGGCAGCGTTCCTTGGCGCCTATCTCTTGCACCTGCTTGGGAACTCGAAGTCCGCCACGCACCACATCGAGATCATCCTCGGCGCAGCGCTGCTCGTCGGCGCGGCAGCGATGGTCCTGCGGTTCACGCTAGATCGCCGGGCCGGCAAAGCGAGGACCGATGTGATCCACGAGATCGAGCCGCGGCCGCTGATCACGATCGCGATCGGGATCATCGGCGGCGTGGTCGTCGGAATGACCTCGGTTGGATCCGGGTCACTGATGATCGTCCTGCTGCTGTTCGCCTATCCGACCATCAGCGCCAAGCAACTCGTGGGTACCGATCTCACGCAGGCCGTCCCCCTGACCGTCGCAGCCGCCACCGGCGCGCTCATCTTCGGCCACGTGAAGTTCGGGGTCACCGGCTCGCTCATCATCGGAAGCGTGCCCGCCGTCCTTATCGGGTCGATGCTGTCCTCAACCGTGCCCGATAAATACATCCGGCCGGCGATCGCGTTCGTCATCTTCGCCTCCGGCCTCAAGTA
>PMOY01000391.1:0-12616 GCA_003165655.1 Solirubrobacterales bacterium | reverse complement strand
CTCGAGGGCGGGCGGGGCCCACGGAGGACGAGGCGGCGCTCACGCTCCTCGCGGACGAACGACCTCATCACGACTGTGAAAGCGATCGCGAATCCAGCGATGGGAAGGACGACTCCCACGATAAGGACTCAGCGCGCCGGCTGGGCTAGCTCCAGCAGGACGACGGTCGGGACCCAGACGACAATCCAGACTAGGACGACGAGGGCCAAGCGCTTGAGGACCTTTGGGTAATCCGGATTCCTCGGACGCACTGCAGACCCATCCCCGTTCGAACTAATCGTTGCGCTGCTGCGTACCGGGCACATACCCCGCGGGCAGATGGATCAACCCGTCCGACCATTACCGAGATCCCCGCCACTAGCCGCTGTCGGAATGATCGAGATCCACCAAGTCTTGGCGACGCTGGTCGAGGCGTTCTGATCATTCGAAACTCTGACACGAAGCTGTCCTGACCTAGCGGCACCCGGATGGGCTACGCGGATCTGGGCTCGGTGCGCGGGGGTGTGGTTGGGATAAATCCTGGACGTTTGCGCTAGGGCGGCGTCTCCTTTCTCAAGTCAGTCGACGAAGGAGTCGGTCATGCGTGATGGCGTATTGGTATCGGAGGTCCGGGTCCGCGGGCCGTTGGCTGGCTACGCGGCGGGGTTTGCCGAGTGTCTCGCCGCTCGGGGGTACACGCCGGGGTCGGTGCGGCTGCAGATGCAGTTGGCGGCGCAGCTCAGTCGCTGGCTTGGAGCGCTAACGCCGCTATCTGCGTCTCGAGCGGGTGCTGACGGTCGAGAGCGCGCGTGTCTACGTCACGGCGATCCGTCCGTTCGTGGAGCGGTTCGCCGTCGGCGATCGCGTTGACCTTGCCGGTGTGACGGCAGCTGATGTAAGCGCGTTCGTGCTTGCTGAAGCGCAGCGTCGTCAGGGAACGTCGGTCTGTTCGGTCGTGACCGCGTTGCGGTCGCTGCTGAGGTTCTTGCATCTTGAAGGGTTGATCGAGCGGTCGTTGACCGATGCGGTGCCGGGCGTCGGCGCGTGGCGTGGCTTCCGAGACCGCTTGAATGCGGTGAGCTGGAGCGGCTGCTGGCCGGGTGCGATCGGCGGACCGGGGGTGGTCGCCGCGATTTCGCGATCGTGTTACTGATGGGTCGGCTCGGGCTGCGCTGTGGTGAGGTCGCCCGGTTGACGCTCGATGAGATCGATTGGCGCGCCAGAGCGATCACGATCTACGGCAAGGGACATCGAGATGACCAATTGCCGTTCCCGGGCGACATCGGCCGTGCCCTGGTCGACTATCTGCGTCGAGGGCGGCCGTCCAGCGCGCTTGCTCGTGCGGTGTTCGTCCGGAGGCTCGCGCCGCACCACGCGATGGGACACGTCGGCGCTCGTAATCGGTTCGCCTCGGCACTGGCCGAGATGCTCCGTGTGGCTGTCGCGCCAGGGTCAGGTTCGAATGATCTGAGTTCGGCTCTGCGTGCCCTGGCTGCCGCGTCCGACGCCCTCGGTACCGCTCTCGATCCCGAGTCCGGCTCGGACAACGAACGTACTCAGAGTGAACCGCCTGGAACGGCCTCAGTTAGCGAAGCTGTCACGCAGCGAGTTACAGCGAAGGACATTGATGCTGGTCAGATTCGCATTCCGGCGGTCGCCAAGGAGCTGTTCCCGCCCGTTCGCAGCGACCTCGAAGTCCGCGTTCGAGGCACGCTGCTTGCAGCGCCTTGGGACCCGCGTGTCGGACCAGACCGCCCGCGCTCGGGGTTACTGCGCATCGGCGGCCGCGGCCGTTTGAACGGCACAGTTGCCCGGAGCACAAGTCACTTCCAAGCTGCTAGCGACGAGCGGCATCAACCGTCGATTTTCCAGGCATTTACCACCATGCCCCCGGCAGGACTCGAACCTGCGACCCGCGGCTTAGAAGGCCGCCGCTCTATCCAGCTGAGCTACGGGGGCCGCATCACAGGGTATTGCCTGTCGCGAGTCTTCACCGGCTCTTCGCTTGTGTTGACCTGACGCTCCCGAGGGCATGGTGAAGTGGCGTTATGGCAATCGAAACGCATAGGCCCATACACCTCTTCGAAGTCCCGGCCCCGACGCTTCCGGATCCCCACGAGACGGATTCGCTCGAGTCGCCCTGGCTCGAGCCCGTGACCGACGCGCTGCCGCTGGTCGATCATCGCGCTCGGCGGCGCGCCGTCCCCGGCGAGCTCGCCGCGCCGGGCCGCTACCTGGAGCTGCAGGACGGCGAGACGTCGCAGCTCGTGTTGCTCGAGCGCCCGGTGACTCATCTCGGTCGTGGCTTCACCGCGGACCTGCGCTTCGAGGAGCACCGCGTATCGCGGCGCCACGCGATCCTCGTGCAGCGCGGTGCGCGCGTTCGTCTGCTCGACGATCGCAGCGCGAACGGCACGTTCGTCAACGGGCGCCGGATCATCGAGTCCGAGCTGAGGGACGGCGACGTGATCCTGATCGGACCGGTTGCCCTGCGCTACGTCGAGATCCCCCTCGGGATTCCCGACCGCCCTGCCGCGTAGCACCGCGAGCACGACGACGACGCTGTGCTGGGTCTTCGCGCAGTGAGTGCGCGTGGTGCTGCCGACGCGAGAAATCGGGGCGGCCGGATTCGAACCGGCGACCTTCCGGCCCCAAACCGGATGCTCTACCAGGCTGAGCCACGCCCCGGAGGGAACCGCCGAGTCTAGCCCCTGATGACGCCTCGCGACGCGGTCCGGCACCCGTCGAGTAGCCTCCGGCGCCCGCCATGGCAGCGATCGAGCCTTTGCGCGCACTCCGGTACGACCTCGCGGTCACCGACGGTCTGCAGAATGTCGTGGCGCCGCCTTACGACGTGATCGACGCGGCCGGGCGCGCCGAGCTGGCGGCACGATCGCCATATAACGTCGTGCGGATCGACCTGCCCGAGGGGGAGGACAAATACGCGGCGGCGGCCGCCGAGCTCGCGAGCTGGCGGGCAGAAGGGGCAGTCGTGCAGGATGAGATCCCGGCGCTGTGGGCGCTCGCCCAGAACTACACCGGCCCGGACGGCCGCAAGCGGACCCGCCATGGCATTCTCGCGCGCGTGCGCATCGAGGAGTACGGTCCGGGACGGATCCGCCCGCACGAGCGCACGCACCCAGGGCCGAAGGAGGACCGGCTGCGCCTGACGCGGGCCGTGAGGGCCAACCTGTCGCCGATCTTCGCCCTCTTCTCCGACCCCGAGGGTGCCGCCTGGGATGCTCTCGCCGGGGCCTCCGGCGTCGAGCCTTGGGGAGAGGTCACCGACGCTGACGGGACACTGAACCGCCTGTGGCGGATTCGCGACGAGGGAGCGATCGAGCAGGTGAAGGCCGCCGTGCGCGACGCCGAGCTCCTGATCGCCGACGGACATCACCGCTACGAGACCGCCCGCGTCTACGCCGACGAGATCGGCGGCGAGGGACCACACCGCTACGTCCTGATGTGTCTGGTGGCACTCGAGGACCCGGGATTGACCGTGTTTCCGACCCACCGACTGGTCCGCGGTCTGCGACCCGACCAGCACGAGGCGCTCGCGAAAGCGATCCGGCGCGACTTCGAGCTCGAGCCGCTCGAGGACGCCGGCGCGCTGGAGCCCAGCGGAGACGGCGACGCCGTCCGGATCGGTTACCTCGACTCGCTCTCCGAGCGCCCGTACATGCTCACGCTGAAGGACCACGCGATCGCCGACGCGGCGCTCCCGGGGCGGGCCGAGCCATACCGCCGACTGGACACCGCGGTGCTCGAGGCGCTGATCCTCAAGGGAGCGCTCGGGATGACCGACGAGGACATCGACGACCTCGCCGGGCTCGGCTACGCTCGTGACTTCGCGCAGGCGCTGGGCCTCGTGCAGAGCGGTGAGTACGATGCCGCATTCTTCATGGCGTCGACGCCCGTGCGGCGGATCCAGGAGGTCGCGGCCGCGGGCGAGAGCATGCCACCGAAGTCGACCTACTTCTTCCCGAAGGTGCCGACAGGACTCGTATTCAATCCCCTCGCTTAGAGCCCGAAATAAATCACCAGGGCAACGATTGGCAGCGCGCTACCATCCCGATCGCTCAGGACCACAACCACGAGGATCAACCATGAAGGCCATGAAGGCCAAGGCGCGCCGCACCGGAACATTCACTCACGAGGTTGACGTACGTAACCATCGGATGCTGGTTGACGAGTCGCGCAACCAGGGCGGCGACGACGACGGTCCGAGTCCACAGGAGCTGCTGGCGGCGAGCCTCGCGTCGTGCACCGCGGTGACGATCGAGATGTACGCCAAGCACAAGGGCTGGGACATCGGGCCGGTCGAGGTTCAGTGCGACTACACCCCGGCTGAGCGCGGGTGCCCGACCAAGTTCAACCTTGTGTTGCGGCTGCCGCGCGGACTACCCGACGAACAGGTCAAGCGCCTGCAGGTGATCGCCGCTAAGTGCCCGGTCCACCGGACGCTTGACGGTGAGGTCATGTTCAGCGAGCGCCTCGAGTTGGTCGAGACCGCGCCCGCCTGACCGTCAAGCCGCGCCGATAACCTCGACCCCGGCTGCGCGCAGCTCCGCGACCGCGCGCTCGCCGTCATCCGGCTCGACGTTGACCGCGCGGGTCGCCTCGCGGTGAACGACGACGTCGAAGCCCGCCTGGCGCGCGGCCAGCGCGGTCGCCTTCACGCAGTAGTCGAGCGCGAGACCGACGACATGCACGGTGTCGACGCCGCGCTCGCGCAAGCGACGCTCGAGCGTCGTGCCCTCGAAACCCGAGTACCCCTCACGCTCGTGCGCCTGACCCTTGTCGACGATCGCATCAAACCGCGCGCGAAGAGCGGGATGGAGCTGTGCTCCGGGTGTGTCCCGCACGCAATGCGCCGGCCAGACCCCACCCTGGTCGGCGAACGAGCCGTGGTCGGGCGGGTGCCAGTCGCGCGTAGCGATGACCATCGGCGCTTCGGCCGCGAGCCGGTTCACCGCGTCGATGATCTCGTCTCCCGCGGGCACCGCCAGGGCACCGCCGGGGCAAAAGTCGTTCTGCACGTCGACCACGATCAGCGCCTCCATCGCGACAATATAGTCCGGTCATGGGCTCGATCAGGGACGATCTCAGGGCCGTTCTGCTCTCGCCGGAGGAGGCGCTGAGCCTCGACCTCGGTGGCGGTACCAACGCGGCCGTGCTGGTTCCGCTGTACGTCGAGGGCGGCGAGCTCCACGCGGTCCTGACCCGGCGCCAGAGCGATTTGCGCCGCCACGCGGGGGAGATCTCGTTCCCGGGTGGCCGCCCGGAGCAGGGCGAGCACGACCTGCGGACCACCGCGCTGCGCGAAACGGAGGAGGAGATCGGACTACCGGTGGACGACGTCGATCTGCTCGGGGCGCTCCAGCCGACGCCGACCGTCGTCACCGGCTACGCCATCTACCCGTTCGTCGGGATGATCGAACCGGGCCACACGTGGACGACGAGCGTGAACGAGGTCGCCGAGGTCATCGAGCTTCCGCTCCGAGCCCTCCTCGCCGGCTACGGACGCCGCCGCCTGATCCGCCGCGAGCTCCCGTTCCGGACCGATACGTACGTCGTCGGGAACTACCTCGTCTGGGGAGCCACGGCCCGGATCCTCGCCGATCTCTTCGATCGCATCGAGCCGCTTCTGGGCCCAGCATGAGCCCGGTCCCCCCACGCCCACAGGAGCGCAGACCATCGCGCGCGTGCTGATCGTCGGCTGCGGATGCCGCGGCCAGGCGCTCGCCCGAACGCTCGTGGCCGCCGGGCACGCGGTCCGCGGGACGACGAGGAATCCCGATCGCCGGGTCGAGATCGAAGGCGCGGGCGCGGAGGCGTTCATTGGCGACCCCGAGCGCGTCGGGACGCTCACCGCAGCGCTCGACGGCGTGACGGTGATGTGCCTACTCCTGGGGTCGGCGTCCGGAACCCCGGACGAGGTGTCGGCACTGCACGGCACCAGGCTCGAGATGCTCCTCCAGCGCACGATCGACACAACGGTCCGCGGCCTCGTATATGAGGCCACGGGGAGCACCGACCCCGACATTCTCGCCACCGGCGCCAACCTCGTCCAAGCCAAGTGCACGCACTCCGGAATCCCCTACGCAATCCTCCGAGCCAGACACGAAAGCTGGCTCCCCACCGCCCTCACCACAGTCGAAGGATTGCTCACGGCCAGATGACGCAGGACGCCGGACATGTCGCGGAGGCCAGCCGGCTCAAACCACGCACGCTCGCGGAGAGCGGGCGGGGCGGGTCACCCCCCCGCCCCAACATGCATCGCCCGCCAGCACGCAGGCGCGCCGTGGCAGTTCTCCATCGCCCGGAGCTCCGCGTGCAACTTCGCCAGCCGCCCCGCCGACAGCATTCCCGCGATGTTGTGAAGCTCGTACGGATCCTGCAGCAGGTCGTAATACTCGCGCTCGCCGTCGCGGTACTCGACATAGAGGAAGCTGTGCGTGCGCATCGCCTCGTAGGTCTCGGGATTGCCACTCGCGGGCTGCTGGAAGTCCGGGTCGATGCCGCGGAGATCGGGTCCGTGATGCTCGACCAAGATCGCGTTCGGCCAGTGCCTCACCGTCTCGCCGTGAATCAGCGACACGAGACTATGTCCGTCCGCGGTCACGCTCGTTCCGCCGAGCTGGGCGAACGTCTCGGCGAGGTCGATGTTCTCGGTCATCCGGTCGCTGACCGCGCCCTTGGACACTCCCGGACCGACGACGACGAGCGGGACCCCGATGTCGGTGTCGAACGCCGTCATCTTGCCGGGCATGAGGCGGTACTCGCCGGTGTGCAGGCCGTTATCTGAGCTGAAGAAGATGTATGTGTTCCCAGCGATGCCGTCGACGGCGAGAACGTGCTCGATCCGGGCGATCAGGTCGTCGACGGCCTGCACCGCTTGAGCCCGGAGCTGGAACACGCGGTTGATCCGGGCGATCTGACGGCCGGTGAGCGGCGGGTGCTCCTTCAGCCATTCCGGCGCGTTCGTGGGGAGCACGTCGAAGTTCGGAGGCTCCGGAGCCCTCAGCCCGGGAAAGTCGCGTGCGTCGCGGGGCGCCGGCGTGTACGGCGCATGGGGCGCGAACGTCGCGAGCTCGAGGAAGAACGGTGCGTGAGCGGCGGCGGAGCGGTCGATGAAGCCCGCGCCCAGCCGCGCCAGCACATCGGTCAGGTAGTCGGACGGCTGCTTCCCGTAGTGGTGCAGCACGCCGTTCTCGTTCAGCTCGTAGTTGAACTCGTGGTAGCCGTCGCCGGCGACGTCCCACTCCGACCAGCCCGGCGGTACGTACGTCGGCGCCACGACGCGTGGCTCGCCGGGGGCGGGTCGGGCGAGGTATCCGTTCAGATACTTGCCCATCAGCGCGGTCCGGTAGCCGACCCGCTGGAGCGCTACGGCGAAGGTGTGCTTCTCCTCTCCGCGACTGTGAAAGACATGGAAGCCACCGTGGGGCCCGACGTTGCTGAACACCCCGGTGTCGTGCGGGAAGTTGCCCGTGAAGATCGATGAGCGCGATGGACAGCACAGCGAATCGGAGACGAAGTAGTCGCGAAAGGTCAGGCCCAGTCGCTGCAGCGCCCTGACCCGCGGCATGTAGGCCAACAGGTCCCACGAGAGATCGTCGGTGAGCACGAAGACGATGTTCGGCCTGGCCGACGCCACCGGCGCCGATGGCGGCCGAGGCGAGCGCGGCGCGCGCGAGGACTCGACAACGGCGACGATCACGGCTGCAAGGATGATCGCGGCCAGCACCGTCAACGCCAGCCGCGCCTTTCGGGTCCCCGCTCGACGTCGCAGCACCAGCGACTACGTTTCGAGAATCGGCGTCGATACCCCCAACACGTGGCCCGAGCCAACGAACTCGTCGCCGTTGGCGAGCACCGGCGCGTTGCCCTCGAATTTCGCGAGCAAGCGCGGAGAGTGCTCGTCCTCGCCAAGCCACGTCGCGCTCATTGTCTTGAAGTTTGCCGCCGAGCCGCCAGACGACAGCAACGTCTCAATGCTGTCGTCCTGGACCGTCCACGTGTTGCGCGAGGAGATCAACAGTTTGCCGTCGAGGTCGAGCCCGACCGAGTTGATGTGAAGACTGCCAGCGTGGTGCCGTGAACCGACGGTGTGTCGGGATCGGACCGGCGAGTATGAGGTGATGAACCCAACACACGTAGCTTAACCCGTCCATCGGCGCCCACCGCAACTTGTCCCGGCGTACCGTGTTTCGAGAGCCGTCAAGTCAGCCACCGCCAACGAGGGGATTCACGATCGGGCGGCGGCGAGATATCAAGCAAGACCCTCGAAAGGGAGGCTTTTGTGCGCCCACGCTTTGCTGTGCTCGCATCCATCGTCGCCGTGCTTGGAATTGCCGCGCTGCCGGCGATAGCGGACGCCGCTCCACATCACAACCACGGACTGACCATCGCCGCAACACCCAACCCGATCATCACCGGGGACGGAGTGCTGATCTACGGTCAGCTGAACTCCACCAGTCCTGGCGATCAAAAGATTGTGCTGTATCACCGCATCAACCCGAACTCGTTCTTCACCGTGATCGGCACGACCACGACATCCACGACGGGCTTTTACGAGTTCACCCGTGCAGAAGGTGTCGTCCTCACCAACCGGAGCTGGTATGTCCGGGCGCCGGGGCTGACGGGGAACATCCACTCGCGCACCGCGCATGAGCGCGTCGCCGCGGCCGTCAGCCTGGGCACTCCCACGCCGCCGAGCACGGGCTTCCTCACCAATCAACCGGTCGTGTTCACGGGCGCGGTTGCTCCCGACCACGCCGGTGACCGCGTCCTCCTCCAGGAGCAGACTGGTCCCCTCGGTGATAGCTGGAAGACGCTCAAGGCCGGCCGCCTCGATAGTGCCTCGCAGTTCGCGATCACCTACCGGTTCAAGGTACCCGGCGACGACGATCTGCGCGTTCTCTTCAACGGGGATGCCCGGAACGTTGCTGGCGCCTCCGACTCGGTCACAGTGGCCGTGCAGCAGAAGGAGAAGCCGGACTTCACGATCAACACCTCGGCCCCGATCATCGGCGAGGGCTCCTCGGCGGCGATCTCCGGCATCCTGAGCACGCCCAACACGACGACCCCGGAGCCGAGCCTCAACGTGACGCTGTGGGGGCACGTGCAAGGTCAGGCTTTCGCGCCGATCGATCATGCGGTCACGGCCACGGACGGGAGCTACACGTTCACCGTGTCGCCCACGCACAACGAGGAGTACCAGGTGCGGACGACGTTCGCCCCGTTCAGCGCGAGCGCTCAGCTCTTCGAGGGCGTGCGTGACACGGTCACGATCAGCCCGAGCTCGACGGCCTCCGCCGTCGGATCGTCGGTCACGTTCACGGGCACGGTTGCCCCTGACAAGGCCGGCCACGTGATCGAGCTCCAGCGCCTCGGCGCCGATCTCCACTACCACACGGTCGCGATCAAGTTCGTCAACGCGAGCTCGGCGTACAAGTTCGCCTGGACGTTCGGCACCCCCGGCAATAAGACGTTCCGGGTCCATGTCCCAGGCGGGCCCGACAACGTCGGTGGCTACTCGACTCCAGTCACCATCATCGTCTCGCTGCCGGCAGTGCCGCTGCTGCCGCCCGCGCCCGCCTCCTGAGCACAAGCTCACGCTCTGTGACCTCCGGCCCTCGCCGCACTCCAGCGGCGGGGGCCGGTCGCACGTAGCAGCCGGACCGGGGTCGCACATAGCGGCGGGGTCCGGTCGCATGTCGCGGCGGGGGCCGGCGTCTCACCGCGGCGAGGTCCCCTCGCACGGAGCGGCGGGGGCGAGTCGCACTGACCTCCGGTGGGGTCGGCCACACTTCAGCTGCTTGGGCCGGTCACATCCAGTCCGATAGCGTCTGGACGATGAACTTCGAACTGACAGACGAACAGCAGCTGATCCGCGAGACGGCGCGTAGCTTCTCCGAGGGCGAGATCGTCCCCCGCGCTCGCGACAACGACCGCAACGAGCACTTCGACACCGGCCTCGTCGCGAAGATGGCAGCGCAGGGATATCTCGGCGCGATTGTTCCGCAGGAGTACGGTGGTGCCGGACTCGACTACCTGAGCTACAGCCTGATCGTCGAGGAAGTTGGTCGTGCGTGCTCGTCGATGCGGACCGTCGTCTCGGTACAGACCTCCCTGGTTGCCTCCTCCCTGGTGCGCTGGGGGACCGAGGAGCAGAAGCGGGCCTACCTGCCGAAGGTGTGCTCAGGCGAATGGCTGGGGTGCTTCGGTCTGACCGAGCCCGACACCGGATCGGACGCCGCCAACCAGCGGACCCGCGCGCGCAAGACCGACGCGGGCTGGACGATCAGTGGCGGCAAGATGTGGATCTCGATGGGCAATCACGCGAGCTTCGCGCTCGTGTTCGCGCAGACGAACCCTGAGCTCGCGCACCGCGGTCTCGCGTGCTTCCTCGTCGACACCTCGCTGCCGGGCTTCTCGAGCCAGGAGATCCACGGCAAATTGGGCCTGCATGGCTCGGACACGGCGTCGCTCGCGCTCGACGACGTCGAGGTCAGCGACGACGCGATCCTGGGAGAGGTCGGCGACGGATTCAAGGTGGCGATGAGCGCGCTCGACTCCGGCCGCTACAGCGTCGCCGCCGGCTGCGTCGGGATCTGCCAGGCCTGCGTCGACGAGTCGGTCGCCTACGCTATGGAGCGGCGGCAGTTCGGGCGCCCGATCGCGAGCTTCCAGCTCGTCCAGGCGATGCTCGCGGACATGAAGGTCGAGACCGACGCGGCGAGGATGCTCGTCTGGCGGGCCGGGTACCTGAAGGACGCGGGGAAGCCGAACACGACCGAGACCTCGATCGCCAAGCTCTACGCCACCGAGGCCGCGATCCGATGTGCCAACACCGCGATCCAGGTCCATGGTGGGGCCGGCTACGTTGACGATCATCCGGTCGAGCGCTACCTCCGCGACGTGCGCGTCACCACGTTGTACGAAGGGACGTCGCAGATCCAGAAGCTGATCATCGGCCGCGCGCTGACCGGAATCAACGCGCTCGTTCCGTCCTGACCGGATGCCCGAGGTGACGCTTGAGCGCGTGGAGCGAGGCCGCTACACGCTCGGCGACATGGGAACGCTCCGGACCCTGCGGCGCTTCGGCGCCGAGATCGAGGCCGCCGGCACCGCGTGGACCCTGCGCCGGGCCGGGCTCGGCTTCGGCCAGACCATCATCGCCGTCGATTCGTCCACCGGCGAGCGCGTTGCCCGTTACCGACCGAGTGGCTTGCTCCGTGTTCGGGGTGTCTATCGGGGCACGATCAGCGTCGGCGAGCGCGAGCTCGACTGGCAGGCCAACCACCAGATGGGGTCTCACTTCACGCTTCGCGAGTCAGGGGATGCCCTCGCGGAGTTCGACGCCGGGTCCGACGCACGGCCCGTCAGCATGGTGCTCTACGGCCTGCGCCACCTGGAGGCGCTCCCGCTCCTGTTCTGCTGCTACATCGTCAAGCAGGTGGTGGACGCGACGATGACGGCGGGCTCACCCGGCGCGCCGGTCCCACCTTCGGAGCGCTGAATCAGACTCGGGAACACAGGCCTGCGGCGTCACCCTGCGCTACGGTCTCACTCCACGGATGGAGCCTATCCCACCACCCAAGACGATCGGCGTGCTGGGCGCCGGCACGATGGGCGCCGGCATCGCCCAGCTCGCGTCGCTCGCCGGCGCGCGGACGCTGCTCTACGACCCCGCGCCCGACGCGCTCACCCGCGGATCGGAGCAGGTTCGCGCCCAGCTGGTGCGCGACGTTGACCGTGGGCGTCTGACGGCGGCCGCGGGCGAGGCGGCGAGCGAGCGCCTCGAGTACGCCACTAAGCTCGCGGACCTCGAGCCAGCCGAGCTGGTGATCGAGGCGGCGCCCGAGGCACTCGAGCTCAAGCAAGGCCTGTTGGGCGAGCTGTCGAGCATCGTCGCCCCCGACTGTGTGCTTGCGACCAACACGTCGTCGTTGCTCGTCACGGCGATCGCCACCGCAGCGGCCCATCCAGAGCGCGTCGTCGGGATGCACTTCTTCAATCCGGCACCCGTGATGCGGCTGCTCGAGGTGGTCGCCGGCGAGCAGTCGAACGAGCGGTCCCTTGCGCTCGCCCACGCCGCCGGCACGGCCATGGGCAAGGTCGTCATCATCGCCGCCGACGGCCCCGGCTTCCTCGTCAATCGGTGCAACCGCCCGTTCGGCCTCGAAGCGCTCAAGCTCCTGCAGGAGCGAATCGCGCCGCTGCCGGAGATCGATCGCATCTGCCGGCTCGGCGGCGGCTTTCAGATGGGCCCGTTCGAGCTCATGGACCTCGTGGGCGTCGATGTCGGCCTCGCCGTCTCGCGCTCGTTCTACGAGCAGAGCTTCGGCGAGCCTCGCTGGCGTCCCTCACCGATCGCCACGCGGATGGTCGCCGCCGGACGGCTCGGTCGCAAGGCGGGGCGCGGCTACTACGACTACGCCGATGGCCGTCACCGGCCCGAGGATCCCGAGGCGCCGGCGGCCACCGGCGGCGACGGGCTCGTCGTGATCGCCGGGAGCACGGTCCTCGCGGGCGAGCTGGCGACCCACGCCGCCGCCGCCGGCTGGGATGTCCGCGCGCCGTCCGAAGCTGCCGGCGAGGTCCCTTTCCTGATCCTCGACTGCACGAT
>PMOY01000098.1 GCA_003165655.1 Solirubrobacterales bacterium | reverse complement strand
GAGCGCTTGACGGTGACGCCGAGGAGCAGCTCGCACGTCTGCACCGACAGCTCCGCGTCGGTCTGCACGAAGCACAGCAGTGTCGCGAAGCGCGGCGAGATCATCCCGGCGCCCTTGGCTTGGGCGCTGAGGCGGACCGTGCCGGCGCCGAGCGTGACCGACAGCGAGGCACGCTTCTCGAAGGCATCGGTGGTCTGGATCGCGTCCGCGAAGTCATGGTCTCCATCAGCCCGCAGCGAGCGCGCGGCGCCGGCGATCCCTCGCACCACGGCGTCCATCGGCAGCGGAACGCCGATCACCCCAGTCGAGGCGACGGCGACGGTGCCCTCGCCCACTCCGGCGGCCATCGCTCCCGCGCCCTGCATCTTGGCGGCGTCGTCGATCCCGCGCCGGCCGGTGGCTGCGTTCGCGTTCCCGGCGTTGACGACGACCGCGCGCAGACCCTCGAGCCGGCAGCGCTCCATCGTCAGCAGGACCGGCGCGGCCAGCACGCCCGAGCGAGTGAAGCGCGCCGCGCTCGTGACCTCGGGGTGGTCGCACACGACGAGGCCCACGTCGAGCGCGCCGCTCGGCTTGATCCCCCCCGCGACGCCGGCCGCCCGGAACCCGGCGGGCAGGCCCCCGGCGAGCTCGGAGACGTGCTCGGGACGCTCCACCCAGCGCGAGGAGAAAAACGCGCCCGCGGCGCCCGCCGCGCCCGCCGCGCCCAACGCGCCCGCCGGTCCATGCTCGCTCATGAGATCCCCTCTCCCTCAGGCAGTCCGAACATCAGGTTCAGGTTCTGCACCGCCTGGGAGGCGGCTCCCTTCCACAGGTTGTCGATCGCGCCGAAGACGATCACCCGGCCCGTCCGTTCGTCGCGGTGGACCGAGATCCGACAGAAATTGGTCTCGCGTACGTCGCGTACACCGGGGGGCAGAGCAGCCAGCTCGACGAACGGCTCGGCGTCGTAGGCGTCCACGTAGAGCGCCTCGAGCTCGGCCGCATTGACGTCGCGCGTCACCGTCACGTAGCACGACACAAGCTCTCCCTGATCGAGCGGCAGCAGGTGGGGCGTGAACGTCACCCGCAGGTCCGCCCCCAACGCAGCCAGCTCCTGCTCGATCTCGGGCGTGTGGCGATGGCGCGGCACGCCGTACGCGTTCACGTTCTCGTCCACCGCGACGAACTGCGTCTTCTGTGTCGCGGTGCGGCCCGCGCCTGACGCCCCGGATTTGGCGTCGATCACGACGTCGGCGATCAGCCCGGCACGCGCGAGCGGCGCGAGCGCGAGCAGCGTCGCGGTCGGGTAGCAGCCGGGATTGGCCACCAGGTCGGCGCCTGAAAGGGCATGCCGGTAGAGCTCGGGCAAGCCGTACACCGCGTCCTCGAGCAGCTCCGGGGCGAGGTGCTCGCGATACCACTCGCGGTAGATCGCGGCGTCGCGCAGGCGGAAGTCGGCGCTCAGGTCCACCACCCGCACCTCCCGCTCCACCAGCGCCGAGACCACCGGCGCCGCTGCGCCGTGTGGGTAGGCAACAACGGCGGCGTCGACGTCCGCATGCCGATCGAGGTCGAGCTCCTCGAGCACCAGCGGAACCCGGTAACGGGGGTAGAGATCGTCGAGCCGGCGCCCAACGTTCGAGCGCGCGGTGACCGCGACGAGCTCGAAGCTCGGATGCACGTGCAGCAGCCGCGCCGCCAACGCCCCCCCAAACCCGGCCGCGCCGAGCACCGAGACCCTACGCGGCACGGATGCTCCCCCCCAGCTTATCTGCGAGCGCTTGCGCAATCGCAGCCCTGCGGGCAGCGACCTCTTGGTCGGTCAGCGTTCGGTCGAGCTCGCGGAATGACAGCCGTAGCGCAAGTGAGACCTTGCCCTCGCCGACACGCTCGGCGTCGCGATAGACATCGAACACCTCGACCGCCGCCAGCAACCGACCGCCGGCACGCCGGACGACGGCGATCACCTCTTCCGCAGCGACACCGTCAGGCACGACCACGGCGATGTCCTCGCGCACCTCGGGGAAGCTCGTGACGTCCTCGTACATCGCGACGCCGCCTGCGCGCCCGGCGACCGCATCGAGATCGAGCTCGAAGCCGGCGACGACTTCAGTCACGTCCCAGTCGCCGGCGACCAGCGGATGAATCTCGCCGAGCCATCCGACGCGATCCCCGGCCACGAGCACGGCGGCGCTCCGACCCGGATGGAGAAACGGCTCGCTCGCCCCCTCCACGCTCCAGGGCACGCGCAGCATCTCCAGCAGCGCGCTCAGCGCACCCTTGGCGGCGAAGATGTCGGCCTGCCGCGGGTCGGGATCACGCCATGTCGCGGTCCGCGCCGCGCCGATCAGCACCGCCCCGAGATGGTGCGGCTCGCTCAGGAGCGGCGCACGTGCCGCGCTTGCGAGGTACACGGGTCCCGACTCGAACAGTCGCACGGTGGTGGCGCCGTGGGCGCGGTTGTAGCGCGCCGCGTCGAGGAGCGAGCCGAGCAGCGTGGTCCGTAGATGCGACTGGTCCACCGACATCGGATTTTCCAATTCGACCGCCTGACGGCGGTCGTCGTTCGCCGGCAGTCTCAGCCGATCGGCGAGGTCGGGAGCGACGAAGCTCCAGCCGACGATCTCGTGCAGCCCCTGCGCGGCCAGCGCGTCAGCCACGCGGCGGCGGAGCCGCTGGCGTGGCGTCAGCCTGCCGGCGGCGCCGTGGCGCGAGGGCAGCGTCGCGGGCAGCCGATCGAGCCCGGCGATCCGCGCGACCTCCTCGATCAGATCTTGCTCCCGGGTGACGTCGGCGCGCCGAAAGGGAGGAACCGTGACGTCGAGCCCATCGTCAGCGTCGGCGACGCCGAACTCGAGGGCGCGCAGGATCTCCCCGCAGCGCCCGCGGGGGATCACCGCGCCGAGCAGGCCGCTCACGCGCGCGTCGCGCAGTCGGATCGTGATCGGCCGCGTTCCCGGTCCGCCGACGTCGATCGTCCCTGGCCTCACGTTCGCGCCGGCGAGCTCGATCATCAGGTGTGTCGCGACAACCTGCGCCTCGAGCGCCTGCTCGGGCTGAAGCTGCTTCTCGTTTCGCGAGGAGGCTTCGCTGCGCAGGCCAAGCTCGAGCGAGGTGCGGTGAATGTTGGGTCCGTTCCAGTCGGCAGCCTCCATCAGCACCCGCGTGGTGTCGCTCGCGACCTCCGAGCGGGCACCGCCCATCACACCGGCGATCGATGTTGGGCCTTCGGCGTCGGTGATCACGACCATCTCCTCGTCGAGGATGCGCGTCTGGCCGTCAAGGGTCTCGACCGCCTCGCCGGGACGTGCCCGCCTGACCACGAGCTTCGCGCCCGCGACCCGATCGAGATCGAACGCGTGCAGCGGCTGGGCGGTCAGCAGCATCACGTAGTTGGTGATGTCGACGACGTTCGAGATCGGGCGCTGGCCGGCGGCCATCAGCCTCGCTTTCAGCCATGGCGGCGACGGCCCGATCCGCACGTTGTCGAACACGCGCGCGGTGAAGCGCGGGCACAGGTCTGGGCAGAGGACCTCGACGCTCGCGCCCTCCACCGCGCCGGCCGTGCCCGGATCCTCCACCCACGGCGGCTTCCCGAGCGGAGCTCCGGTCGCGGCGTGAACCTCGCGGGCGACACCGTAGATCCCCAGGCAGTCTGGCCGGTTCGGCGTGATCTCGAGCACAAGGACGTCGGTCGCGAGCGGGAGCACCTCTGCGAGCGGGGCGCCGGGGCGCAGGGTGGCGCCGTCAAGCGCCGCTCCCGCCGGCCGGTCGCCGTCGCCGTCGTCGAGCACGAGGATCCCCGCGTGCTCAGTCCCGATCGCGAGCTCATCCTCGGCCAGGATCATCCCCTGGGACTCGAGTCCCCGCAGCTTGGCCGCCTTCAGCGTCGTCCCGTCGGGCATGATCGCACCGGGGCGCGCGACCGCGACCGTCTGGCCGGGCCGCACGTTCGGGGCCCCGCAGACGATCTGGGCCGGCTCGCCGTCGCCGACGTCGACCCGGCAGAGGCTGAGTCGGTCGGCGTTCGGGTGGCGCCCGGCCTCGAGCACCCGCCCGACGACGAACTTGTCGAGCGCTCCCACGCCGTAGTGCTCGACGCGCTCGACCGCGGTGCCCGTCATCGCCAGGCGGTCGCCGAGTGCGCGCGCGTCGAGCGGCGGGGCGCAGTACTCGTGCAGCCATTCGAGCGGTACGCGCATCAGCGCTTGGCCTCCCCGGCGTCGAGTCCCCTCGTCATCCGAACTGCTCCAGGAAACGGATGTCGTTGTCGTAGAAGAGTCTCAGGTCGGGCACCCCGTGCCGGAGCATCGCGATCCGCTCGATCCCCATTCCGAAGGCGAACCCCTGGATCCGCTCTGGGTCGTAGCCGTACTCGCGCACGTAGCCGAACACGTTCGGGTCGATCATTCCGGCGCCGAGGATCTCGATCCAGGACGTTCCCTTGCATATCGGGCACCGCTGACCGTCTGCGGTCACGCCGTCGACGCAGTTGAAGCACGACACGTCGACCTCGACGCTCGGCTCGGTGAACGGGAAGAAGTGCGGGCGCAGGCGCACCTTGCGCTCCTCGCCGAAGATCGCACGCGCGAACGCGAGCAGCGTGCCCTGGAGGTCCGCCATCGTCACGTCGTCGTCCACCGCCAGCCCCTCGATCTGGTGGAATTGGGGCGTGTGGGTCAGATCGGAGTCGCGGCGGTAGACGCGGCCGGGGACGATGATGTAGATCGGCGGGGGCTGGAGCTCCATCGCCCGGATCTGGACCGGCGAGGTATGGGTTCGCAGGACGACGTCGTCGTGCACGTAGAAGGTGTCGGTGTGATCGCGCGCGGGATGGGTGACGTCGTGGTTGAGCGCGTCGAAGTTGTAGTAGACGAGCTCCACCTCCGGGCCTTCGGCGACGTTGAATCCGAGGCCGATGAAGACGTCCTCGATCTCGCGCCGGGTGGCGGTCAGGAGGTGCAGGCGGCCGACCGCGGGCAGCGGGTCGCCCGGCAGCGTCACATCGACGCGATCCTGAGTCAGTCGTTCATCGAGCTCCTGGGCGACGAGCTCGCCGGCACGACGCTCGATCAGCGCCTCGAGCGCCTGGCGGGCTTGGTTGGCAGCCTTCCCCGTAGGCCCGCGCTGCTCGGGCGCAAGCTCAGCGACGCCGCGCAGGAGGTTGGGCAGGTCGGCCTTGCGCCCGAGATATCGGATCCGAACCTCCTCGAGCGCGGCAGCGCTCTCGGCGGCCGCGATCGCGGCCTGCGCCTGCTCCCTCAGCTCTCCGATCCGGTCGATCATGCGGCCGGCATCCTAGTCAGCTCATACAGCGCCACGGTGGCGGCCATCGCAGCGTTCAGCGAGTGGGTACGGATGGGGATGTGCGCCACGTGATCTGCGAGTGCCACCACCGCGTCCGGAAGGCCCTCTCGTTCGGCACCGATCAGCAGGGTTGTGGGTGGCGGTTCGCGCTTGGCACCTCCCTCGACCGCCGCCCGCCTGGCACCCCAAAGCTCCCCCAACGGCTCCCCCGCGCCGGCCACCAGCGCGATCGTCTCCCCTGGGAGCTCGCCAATCGCCATGGCGCGGGCGACCGGCACCGCGAAGATCGCCCCCATGCTCGCGCGTACCGCCTTGGGGCCGTAGGGATCCGCCGTCCCCGGTCCGAGCGCGACGCACGCAGCGCCGAAGGCCTGTGCGGAGCGCAGCACGGCGCCGACGTTGCCGGGGTCGCTCACCCCGTGCAGGTAGACGCACACTGGACCTACAGCCTCGGAGGCCCAGCGCTCCTCGTAGACGGCGAGCGTCCGGGTGCCCGAGGCGAGGCCCGAGACCGAGGCCAGCGTCGACGGCTCGATCTCGATCCCGGGCAGCCCGCTCCCGGCCGAGCAGAAGCGTTCGAGCGCGGGCCAGCCGGCCGCGTCGGCGGCGGCGAGCAGATCCTCACCCTCGGCCACGAAGCGGGCAGACCGCTCGCGCTCGCGGCGGCGCTGGCGGAGCTTGCGGACCTCCTTCAGTCGCTGGTTATGTTGGCTCGTGATCGTCATGGTCGGGGTAGGCTGTCGCTAGTCCAAGGAAAGGAAGAACTGCCATCGGACGACTCGCTCGGCTCTGTCTCACGTGCGCGCTCTTCGCGATCTTGTCCGCATGCGGGTCGAGCAGCTCGCATTCGACCACCACCACCGCTGCTCCCAGCCTCTCCCCCGCCACGAACGCCGGAGCGCTCACCAAGGCGCGCGTGGCCGCCGCCGTCTGCATGCGTGCCCAGGGGATCGACATCCCAGACCCGACGGCGGGAACCGGCGGCGTGCGACGGGCTCTGCTCACGCTTGCCGGGTATCCGACCGCCAAGGTCCAGTCGGCGGAGGAGGCCTGCGCGGCTCAGATCCACAAGGCGTTCCCGAACGCCGGTAACCTGACGCCGGCCGAGCGTTCCAAGCGGCTGCAGGAGGCCGAAGTGTTCTCGAGCTGCATGCGCTCGCACGGGATCGCCTACCCAGACCCGTCGACATTCGCCAGCGACCCCTCCGGCTACCTCCGCGCGATCGCTGCCATCGATACGAGCGGCCCCGCCGTGAAGTCCGCGGGCCTCGCATGCAAGGCGGTCGCGCTGAAGGACACCGGAAGCTGAGATGCGGTTGCGGGACTCGTGGGTCATCGAAAAGTAGGGCCTGTGCAGATCTGAGGTTCGAGCGTGTGAGTGATCGGAAACGAAAAAAGGCGCCCTCCTGTCTGGAGTAGCGCCCGGTGGCCATGCTGGTGGTCGGTCGAGTCGCTCAGCCGGCCGCCAGCGCCTCTCGGGCGCGGTCGGCAAAGCGTCGGAACGTGTCGGCGTCGCGGACGGCAATGTCCGCGAGGATCTTGCGGTCGAGCTCGACGCCGGCGAGCTGCAAGCCGTGCATGAACTGGGAGTAGGAGAGCCCGTTGATCCGCGCGGCCGCGTTGATCCGGGTAATCCACAGGCGGCGGAAGTCCCGCTTGCGGTTGCGCCGATCGCGGTAGCGGTACTGGTCGGCCTTGAGCAGGGCCTCCTTGGCTGCGCGGTAGTGCCTGCTCGCGTCTCCCCGGAAGCCCTTCGTGAGCTCAAGCGTCGCGCGCCGCTTCTTGCGCGCGTGAACCGAGCGCTTGACCCGGGTCATTTCTTCTTCGCTCCGAGCATCGTCTTAATCCGCGGCATGTCGTGCTTCGAGATCACCGCGGGTTCCGCGTGCCGCCGCTTGCGCTTCGGGGACTTCTTCTCGAGGATGTGGCTCGAGAACGCGCTGCGCCCNNGCGCCGGAATGGGTCTTCATCTTCGGCATCGGAACCGGTTAGTAAAGCAGAGCCGCGGTCAGGGACCGGCCTGCGGCGTGGCCGCGTGCCCGCGCTAGGCGGCCGCGTCGCCCGCCGCTGCGCCGCTGGCGGCAGGCGTCGGCGCGGCCTTCACCGCCGCGGCTGCCTCCGCCGCCGTCGACGCTTCCGCCTTCGCGCCGTCAACCTTCGCATAGGCTGAAGCCGCGTCGTCCGCAGTCGCGTCGTTGGCGCTTGC
>PMOY01000269.1 GCA_003165655.1 Solirubrobacterales bacterium | reverse complement strand
CGCGCGGCGGTGGCGTCCCGCGCGGCGGTGGCGTGCCGGTCTCGCTCGGCCCCGGCCAGAAACCGCGGCCCGCCGCGGGCCCAGCGGCTGGCTGAAGTCATGCGAGGCGAGGACGAGCATCTGATTGAGGCGCGGGTACCAGACATCCCAGTCGTGGCCGCCGGGGTAGATCGCGTAGCTGACGCTCGCGCCGCTGGCCTTCAACGCCGCCGCCATCGGTTTGATCTGACGATGCAGATCGTCATCGCGCCCCACGAACATGAACACCCGTAAGCGATCGACGGCGAGTGCCCTATGGAGTCCGGTGACGTAGTCGATCGGGCTGTTGTCGTCGAGCACGGCCTGGGTCGCATGGGCGAACACGCCGCTGCGCGTCTCCGTGAAGTAGCCCGACCAGACCTCCACCGAGGCGAACACTCCGAGGTGGTGGAGAGCGATGTTGATCGCGCCGTAGGCACCCGCGGAGAAGCCCCCGATCACCCGATCCTGGCGGTTGGGGAGCGTCGAGAAGCGACCGTCGACATCGCGCACGACGTCGAGCACGTAGCTCTCAAAATCGCCCGATGACGTGTTCGCCCACTCGGAGTCCGAGTAGGTGCTACCGCCGATGCGCCCGTCGGGAAACACGAGGATCATCGGCTGAGCCCGCCCTTGGCTGAGCAGGTTGTCGAGCCTGACGTCCATGTTGGCGATGTCGATGAACACCTGTGGTCGGCCCGGCGATCCATGCAGCAGGTAGAGGACCGGATAGCGACGCGACGGCTCGTACCCCGGCGGTAGATACGCGAGGTAGTCAGCGTTGCGGTGAAGCGCTGTCGAGAAGAAGTGGACGTCGAGCAGCCGACCCTTGCCCGCTCGCGGCAACCGCGCGATCGGGGCGAACCCGCGATGCTGGTAGTAGTCCTCTCCGTAGCTGTACGCGCCGAGCAGGCCGATCACCAGCAAGGTGAGGGTGATCAGACCGACGAGCGGTCCTCTCAGGCCGAACCTCGTCATCCGCCGGGCCTCCGCTAGCCGGCGCTCTTGGCCCGCTGGGGGCCAGGCAACGCTCGCGGCGGGAGATGCCAGCCGCTCCGCAGCCGCGGCCGCCTCCGTTGTGGGATGTAGCCCTCGGCCTGGAGAATGCGCAGCGCCGCTCGCGGCAGCCCAAGCCGCGATTCGTAGACGAGGTAGCGGGGACGCCAATCCGGCGAGAACTTCTCGTTGAAGCACACGAGTCGCTCCATCTGGAAGCCACGACCGAGCAGCGCGACTGCCTGGCGCGTCAGGAGCCTGGTCACCAGGTTGCCCCGAGGTTCGCCGCGAAGCAGGTGCGCGAGGCCGGCGTAGTTGAGGCTCACCTCTGCCACCTCGCGCTCGCGGGCGATCTCGAGCGCTCGACACACCAACGCCTCGTTCAACCCGTTCGGGGTCTCGCCGACCCTCCGCATCGTGTCCAGCGAAAGCTTTCCGCGATGAGATACGAAGCGCATCACGGCGCCCAGCGCGCCGTCGGGCGAGCGGGCCAGCAGATACAGATCGGTCGGTCGCACCTCGGACTCGAACGCACCCATCCCCATCGCGAACCCGAGCACGCGACGCTTCCCCGCCCGCCACGCGAGCTCGAGCGCGTCGATCTCGGACTCGAGCTCGGCATCGATGTCGCGTCCGTTACACGCGATCACCTCCCAGCCACGACGCTCGACGCGATGGACCGACTGTCGCAGCTTGCGCACGGCTCGACCTTCGAGCGTGAATCGAGCAGGGTCGACGACCGCCTCCTCGCCGACGCAGATCGCGCGGAGCCCTAATTCCCGGTAACGGCTCAGATAGCGAGGGGATGCGCCCCACACCGCCACGTGCCAGCCGCGTGCCCGAGCGACCGGCAGGAAGCTCGCGAGCACCTGCGGCGTGGTCTCATCGGGCCCGACCGGATCGCCCGAGACGACCGCGGTCTCGGCGATCACGTGGTAGGCGAGCACGCTGCCAGCCGCGAACTGAAGGGCCTTGTCCGGCCGGAGCATGAACGGCGAGATCGAGTCCTCGCCGTGGCGCTCGATGATCGCGCGCGCGGCGCTGAGCTCGTACTCGAGGTGGTGATTGACACCCGGTGCCGGCCCGAGCAGCGAGCGCACGGCCAACGCCGAGATCGCGACCGCGCACGCGATCAGCGCGTCGATCAACAGAGCCCAACCCGTGATCGGGTGGGGGTGCGCCAGCGAGGAGCGCAGCACGTGAGCGATCGCGTGGTGAAGAGCCTGATCGAACGGATGCCCGCGCCCGCCGGACACGAGCGGCGCGGCGAGCAGCGCGCAACAGGTCAGCGCCCAGGCACCAAGTGCGCCGCACAGGAGCGCGACGCGGGGACGGTTGCGGCAGCCGAGCGGAAACGCGCTTCGTCCCCGGGCGAGCAGCACGGCGAGACACGCCTCGGGGATCGCCTCCTCGTACTCGAGCCCCTTGACGATGCTCAGTGCCGCCAGCACCAGCAGTCCGACGATCGCGAGCGAAACCGCCGTGCGGGTGCCGCGCCACAGCCCCGGGACGAGCACGAGCAGAGCCAGTCCGACGAGCGCGGCGAGCACGTGCGCCACCGACGGCAAGCCGGGCGGCGTGAGCTCAGCGATCAGTCTTTGGCGGTGAGGATCGACCGGGCTGGCCGCCGAGAGCACAGCTTCGCTGGCGATCGCCGCGACTCCCAACGCGGCCGACTGCCGAACGGTAAGGCAGCGAGACATCGCGACCCACACGGTAATCGGGCACTTAAACGCAGGGCAATCATTCAGCCCCGACAGGCCACTGGCCGGCGCCCACTAACCATCGCTTAACGTCGCGCGCATCCACTAAGCCCCAAGCGAGAGCTCGCCGAGGCGGAATGCGGGCGTGATCGTCGCGCCGATGGCGAGGAGCAGCAACCAACCGGTGAGCGTCAGGATTGTCGCGGTCGATCCGACACGCTGGAGCATGAAGCCGACGACGAGCGGGCCGGTCCAGCCGGCGGCGAACGAGATCAGCGTTGACGCCGCCTGGACGCGGCCCTGCAGGCGGTCGGGAGTGAGGCCGACGCGGTGGCTGACGACGATCGAGTTGGTGACCGGCGTGATGAGCTCGGCTGTCGCGACGATCAGCCCGAGCAGGAGCGCGTTGTGCGCGAGCAGCAGCAGCGGTACCGCGAGCGTCATCAGCCACGCCTCGCCGAGGAGGACGCGCCGTGAGGAGCACCTGCGCTGCAGTGTGGGGGCGAGCAGCGCGCCGAGCAAGCCGCCCGCCGCGGCGATCCCGAGCATCGTGCCGACGAGGAGCGAGGAGGCGCCGTGGCGTTTGGCGAGCACCACGACGAGGAGATAGAGCCCGGTGAACACCGGGTTGCTGCCCGCGAACAGAAGCGCGCAGGCGCGAAAGAACGGCCGCCGCCAGATCCATCGCAGACCTTCCCTGAGGTCGCCTTGCTCCTGCTCGCCACGCACCTCCTGGAAGTCCGAGCGGATCAGCAGCACGCTGATCGTCGAGGCGGCGTAGGAGATCGCATCCGTGAGGAACGGGACCGCGCGCCCGATGCCGAACAGCAACCCGCCGAGGGGCGGCCCGGCGAGCATCGCGGCGAAGGTTCGAGACTCGTTGCGCGCAACAGCCTCGCTCAGCTGCTCGGGCGCAACGAGCTGGCGCAAGGCGCTGCGCTCGGCGACGTAGGAGAACACGAACCT
>PMOY01000247.1 GCA_003165655.1 Solirubrobacterales bacterium | reverse complement strand
CCAAGCACGCGAACTTCGTCGAGAATCACGGCGACGCGACCACCGCGGACGTGATCGAGCTGATGGCCGAGGGTCGCAGACGTGTCGAGGAGCGGTTCGGGATCACTCTCGAGGCCGAGGTACAGGCGCTCGGGGCGGTGCGGCTGCCCGAGGACTGGAGGACGCGTTGAGCGCGGTCTCGCGGATGCGCCTGCCGCGCCTCTCCATCCGTCGACCGGCGCCGCCTCGGCCGCGGACGATCATCGCGATCGCTCTTGTGCTGGCGCTGCTCGGCGGGGGCTGGCTGTGGCTGCGCGGTTCTTCGCTCGTGTCGGTCGATCGCGTCACCGTCATGGGTCTCAGCGGGCCGACCTCGGACGAGATCCACTCTGCGCTCTCGAGCGCGGCACGCAACATGACGACGCTCGACGTGAACATGTCCGCGCTGCGCATGGCCGTCGCGCCGTTTCCCATCGTCAAGAGCCTGAGCGTGACCACCCAGTTCCCGCACGGAATGCGGATTCGCGTCATCGAACAGGTGCCCGTCGGGGCGGTGACCGTCGACGGAAGGGCAATCCCGGTCGCCGCGGACGGGACGCTGCTGCCGTCGCTCAACGCATCCGGGCTTTCATCGATTCCCCTGAGCGTGCCTCCGGGCGGCGCGCGCCTGACCGATCGCGTGGCGCTGGCCGCGGTGGCGGTGCTCGCCGCGGCTCCCGCCTGGCTGCGCACGCGAGTCATGCAGGTCTCGAGCACGAGTGCGAACGGACTCGTCGCCAAGATGCGCGATGGCCCCGCCATCTACTTCGGCAGCACGAGCCACCTACGCGCGAAGTGGATGGCCGCGGCGGCGGTGCTCGCCGATCCGAGCTCGGAAGGCGCCGCGTACATCGATGTGACGGTGCCCGCCCGCCCGGCTGTCGGCGGCGTGGCTGGAGCTGCGAGCGCCGATCAGTCAATCCTGCCCGGCGGAGCGACAAATCCGGCGGCGGCGACGACGAGCGGCGCCGGCGCCGTTATCGGCGCGGGCTACACCACGGCCACCGCTCCGAGCGTCACCGACGCCGCGACGGGAGCCGCCGACACCACGGCGCCGACCGACGCCGCGACCGGAAGCCCCGTGACCACGACGCCGTCGGGTGACGGCGCTCCCGGAGACTAAGCCTCAAGTAGAGCTTTAGGTCCCGAAAAATGGAACTCTCGCGGCCTTGTCGAGACTTCGACGTTTTGCAACGAACGTTGCGAAGCGAGGGTCTGTATTGACTTCGCGCATCACCAGGCCATAACGTGCAAAACTCCCGCTACGAGCGACAGAGCATCGAAACGCTCAACGCTACCTCGAGGGTCGGACGGTCACTAATGGAAACGGGCAGTTATCTGGCAGTCATCAAGGTCGTCGGAGTCGGCGGCGGCGGCACCAACGCCGTCAACCGAATGGTCGACGCGGGATTGCACGGCGTCGAGTTCATCTCGGCGAACACCGATGCCCAGGCGCTCGCGATGTGCGAAGCCGACATCAAGCTCAACATCGGCCACGACCTGACCAAGGGCCTTGGCGCCGGTGCTAATCCGGAGATCGGTGAGGGCGCCGCGGCCGAGTCGCGCGACGAGATCAAGGAGGCGCTGAAGGGCGCGGACATGGTCTTCGTCACCGCCGGCGAGGGCGGCGGTACCGGCACGGGCGCGGCGCCCGTGATCGCCGATATCGCGAAGAACGAGATCGGAGCGCTGACCGTCGGGGTCGTGACGCGGCCGTTCTCGTTCGAAGGTACGCAGCGCGCGCGGCAGGCGCAAGAGGGGATCCAGACGCTCCGCGAGCACGTCGACACGCTGATCGTGATCCCGAACGAGAAGCTGCTCGCCACGGTCGAGCGCCGCACCACGATCATCGACGCGTTCCGCGAAGCCGACAACGTGCTCCGCCAGGGCGTCCAGGGCATTACCGATCTGATCACGATCCCGGGCCTGATCAACCTCGACTTCGCCGACGTCCGGACGATCATGCAGAACGCGGGCACCGCGCTGATGGGGATCGGGAGCGCCGGCGGCGAGAACCGCGCCAGCGAGGCGGCGAAGCTCGCCATCTCCTCGCCGCTGCTCGAGGAGTCGGTCGAGGGGGCCACCGGGATCCTGCTCAACATCACCGGTGGTCACGATCTCGGCCTGTTCGAGGTCAACGAGGCGGCCGAGATCGTCGCAAGCGCCGCCGACAGCAACTCGAACATCATCTTCGGCGCGGTGATCGACGACACCCTCGGGGAGGACGTGAGGGTCACCGTCATCGCCACGGGCTTCGATCACGGACACGTTCGCCCGAGCACGGCCCGCGAGACCACGCGCCGCGACCGCCGCGACCGCGATGTGACGCTCGACTCCCGGCAGCGGAGCTCGCTCGAGATCCGCGACGACGACATCGACATCCCGTCGTTCCTGAAGAATCGCTAGGCGCTCGCGGCGTCCGGGATGCAGCGCGGCCGGGAGGTCAGCCCCCTGCCGCGCGGGCGGATGTGGTGGCAAAGAACGCCCAGATCGCCGCGGTTGCGCACGGAGGGTGGGAATCGGTGTAGGAGCCCCCGGCCGCGCCACCGGACCACGCGTGACCGAGCCCGTCGATCATCAGTAGTTCGTGCGTGAGGGTCCCGTTCGCGTCGGTCCATTGCGACTGGGTGTAGGGATGCCCACCGTCGCTCTGGCCGCGCCACGAGCTCGTGGGGTCCTCTGCGTCGTGGTTGCACGTCTCGGGTGCCGCGAGATGGTTCGCGATCATCGACTGGCGCAGAACGTGGATCGCGTTGGCCGGAGCGACGGTCTGATCGGCGGTTCCGTGGACGACCATGCTCGGAACGCGACGCGCGTTGCGGTCGATCCCGGGAAGAGCTGCGTCGTCTTGGAGGTCCGCGCCCTCGCGTCCCCGCGCCATCGCATCGAAGGCGGACCCCATGCTGGTCGCCGACCTGTAGGCCAGTCCCGAGTGGACCGCGACCGCGGCGAAGAGGTCCGGATAGCACGCGCCCAGGACGGCGGCCATCGCGCCGCCCGAGGAGAGCCCGGCGACAAACACGCGTCCAGGGTCGATCGTGAACTGGGAGTTCGGCGCGATGAGATCGCCGACGATCCCGGCGATCGCTGCCGGCTCGCCGGCACCACGCTGCTGATGATCGGGGAGAAACCAGTTCCAGCATCCCTGAGCGTTGCGGCGACGATCCTGGCCCGGGTAGACGACCACGAAGTTGTGGCGGTCGGCCGCGTCGTTCATCAGGGTGGCCGCGGCAAACGTAGCGGGATCCTGCGTGCAGCCATGGAGCATGCAGACGAGGGGAGCCGGCTGTGTGGCGTCGAGCCGGCGCGGAACGTGAACGAGCGCCCGCTGGCTGCTCGTCACGGCAGTCGACACTCGTTCGACACCGGCGGGCGAGGTGGCACGGCTGCCCGGCGTGCGGAGCGCTGCCAGCTGTAGCCCTTTGCTCGGTCGGACGCCCGCGCGGGCAAGCGCCGCTTGGTTCGTGGCGTAGAGCTTCCGCCAGTCGATTCCCGCCATCTGCTCAGTATATCGATCACACGCTCGGTATACAGCTCAGAGTGACCGAGTTCCGACGAAGCTTCGGTACACGCTGAGCAACGCCGTCCGCTGCGGTTCGCTGAGCTCAGGGTCGCGAAGGATCGCGGCTTCGGTCTCGCGCACGCCGGCTGGGAGTCCGTCCTCGCCTTCGCCGAGGACCCCCGCGCTGGCGAGCGTCGAGGCGAGCGGTGTGCCAAGGGCGGACGCGATCGCTCGTAACACGCGAAGGGAGGGTTCGTGCAGTCCGCGCTCCAACTCGCTGAGGTAAGCGTTGGAGACGTTGGTGCGTTCAGCGAGGTCGCGCAGCGACAGCTGGGCGGACACCCGCTGTGCGCGCAAGAGCGCACCGAGCGCCGCGAGCTGGTGCTTGGCAGATGCGTCAGTCACGCCGACATCTTCCCGCTCGAGCGGGCGCGAGGCCACCGCGGTGACTCGGGCGCGGGAGCACCGCGCAATCAGGGTGTCGTCCCGGGTCAGCGTGTCGTCCCTTCACCCGAGCCCGTGGACGGGTGGCGACGCACGGTGAGGCAAGCGATCACGGTGGCCGCCGCGACGGTCGCCAGTGCGATGTACGGGAACTCGCTGTAGGGAGAAGGCTGCCCGGGCTTACACAGCTCGACGAACGGGACGATCAGGGTCAGCGCCCCGAGGATGGGGATGGCCACGTGTCGGAGAGTCGAGAACGACTCTCGGTGGCGGCGCCACATGAAGCACGGGAGGGCGAGCGTCGTGAGGAAATAGACAAACAGGATCACGATCGTGCCCATCGTCGAGCACTCGGCATAGAGGCCAACGGGGTTCGTCGATCCTCTGTCCGCGCCGATCAGGTGGGCTGCCCACCAGACCCCGATGATCCCGAGTGCAACGCCGGCCATGCCCAGCAGCGCGTTGACTGGCGTATCGGCCCGTGGGCGGAGCCGGCCGAGCCACGCCGGGAGCAACCCGGTTCGGCCGGCGTCGAAGAGCATCCGCGCTTGGGAGTTGGCGCCGGACACCAGGGTCGCGAGCACGGAGACGATTCCGGCGACCCAGGCCAAGATCGGCCGCTCCGCCGAGGTAACGGTCAGCGACGGTCAGGAACGGGACGGATGAGCGACCGACGGAGGAGACGTCGATAATGGAATCCGGTGACCGTGGCATAGGCGAAGAAGACGAACAGGGCGACGGCGATCGCGATCGATATGTAGAGGGCTCTCGGGATCGTGCGCTTCGGATCGCGGGCTTCCTCTGCGAGCGCCGGGCCGTTCTCCCATCCAATGAACATGTACAGCGCAAGTGGGAAGCCTGCGGACAAGCCCGTGAGGCCACCGGTGAGGTGCCGCCACGAGAACGGTATGCCCGATAGATGGGCACGCCGGTCGATGAGGACAACGACGCAGACCATGAGCATGATTGCCACCTGAACGAGGACCGCCACGCCCACCGCCGTGGTCGAAAGGCTGACGCCGCGCGCTGTCAAGCAGATGGCGCCGACAGTCAACGCGAGGCTCAGTGGTTCCCAGGGGAGGTGCCACGATGCGTAGTGGGCGAACGTCATCGCCACCATGCCGCCCGACATGGTGAACACCCCCGCAATGGCCACCGTGTACCCCACCGCGACCAGGAGGGCTGTAGCGACACCTGCCCTCGGTCCCAGTGAGGTCTCGACGTAGGTGATGAAGCTTCCCGCAGAGGGCTCGGCCTTGGTGAACTCCGCCACAATGAAAGCGAGGAGAACGACGGCAACACCGGCGGCGAGGATCGTCAACGGTGCGGCAACGCCGGCAGTAACGGCGATTACCCCGAAGGCGAAATAGAAGTCGATCCCCGGCCCGATATTCGCGACCGTCGACGCTGTCACGTCCGCCGTACGCAGCTGTCCGGGTTTGAGGTGGTCTCCGCTCTGGCTCACCGCACGTCCTTGGGCTGGCTGCCGACGCCTCTACCGGCGTCCTGGGCGCGGGAGATCATAAGTGACGCCCGCTCGGACTTCCCCCGGGTTCGCCGGCACACCCGGGGCACCGGTCGGCGGGGTCGCCGGCGCGGCTCGGGCCCCGGCGGCGCTTGCCCGGGTCGCCGCCGTCGACAGGCAGCTGGCCGGGCGCTGGCACATCACCACGGCAGGAGACTCGCGTGATACGGTCCCGCGCCTGTGCATGATCAACGTGCATTGCAGGCCCTACGTTTCCACGGACTCGGGTGGCGCTCGGGAACCACACCGACGGCCCGCCGACTAGGGCAACGACGGGGAACGAGGTCCACGCGCGATGAGTAGTGCTCCCAGTTGGGGCAGCTGGAGCTTCGTGCCGCTGCTGTGGATTGGGCTGTTGGCGGCGGGCGCGTGGTACGTGTCGATGCTGCGCCGGGTGCATCGCGTCACCGGCAAGCCCGTCGGCCCCGGCCACTGGATCTTCTACTGGTCCGGGCTCGCGGTGCTCCTGATCGCGCTCGGCTCCCCGCTCAACACGATCGCCGTCCACTGGCTGCTGTTGGCGCACATGGGCCAGCACACCCTGCTCTCGGACATCGCGCCGCCGCTCATCATCCTCGGCCTACGCGCTCCCGTGCTGCCGCTCGGCGTTCCCCGTCCGCTGCTCAAACGGCTCGCCCATCGCGGCACCCTGGGCCGCGTCTGGGCGGTCGCCACCAAGCCCTGGGTCGCGCTGCCGGTGTGGTCGGCCACGCTCCTGGCTTGGTCGATCCCGGCGGTGTTCGACTACACCGCGCAACATCAGCTCTTGCACAATTTCGAGCACCTGACGCTGTTCTACACCGGGTTCGCACTGTGGTGGCTGATCATCACCCCACTTCCCAGCGAGCGTCGCGACCCGGGCATGAGCCGCCTCGTCTACGTGGGTTTCTCCCGCGCCGCAAGCGCTTTGATCTGCCTGCCGCTGACGTTTCTCAACCACACTCTGTATCCGCGATACGCGAGCTTGCCACGGGGATATGGAATCTCGGCGATCACCGACCAGCGGCTCGCG
>PMOY01000392.1 GCA_003165655.1 Solirubrobacterales bacterium | reverse complement strand
GCGTCACGACGCGCCTGCTCCTCGGCCTCACGACGCGCCTGCTCCTCGGCCTCACGACGGGCCCGCTCCTCCTCAGCGCGGAACACGTTGTGTCCCTCTGCGACAACGTCACCGATCGCCTTCGTGACCGCCGCGCACGAACGGATCGCGTCATCATTGCCCGGGATCACGTAGTCGATTCCGTCGGGATCGCAGTTCGTGTCGACGAGCCCGATGATCGGGATCCTGAGACGGTGCGCCTCGCGCACGGCGATCGCCTCCGACTTGAGGTCGATGACGAACATCGCATCCGGTACCCGCTGCATGTTCTTGACGCCGCCGAGGTTGGCCCGAAGCTTCGCGAGGTCCGCCTGGGCGTTCATCCGCTCGCGCGTCGGCAACAGCTGCAGCTGTCCCTCGGCCTCGTAGCGCTCGAGATCGTGCAGGCGCTTGATCCGCAGCGAGATCGTCTGGTAGTTCGTCAGCAGGCCGCCGAGCCAGCGATGGTTGACGTAGGGCATGTCGGAGGACTCGGCGATGTCCTTGATCGCGTCGCGTGCCTGCTTCTTGGTGCCGACGAATAGGACCACACCGCCCCGGTGCGCCAGTTCCGAGGCGAATGTGCGCGCCTGCTCGAGCAGCTCTTGTGTCTGCAGCAGGTCGATGATGTAGATGCCATCCCGCTCACCGAAGATGAAGCGGCGCATCTTGGGGTTCCATCGGCGCGTCTGGTGACCGAAATGCACGCCGGCCTCCAGCAGCTCCTTGATTCCAACTCGAGCCACGTGATTTGCTCCCTTTTGATTGATGTGCTGCAACCCGCACCGCCGGTGCTCGCGAACCTCGCGATCTGACGCCTTCTAGCGGCTTCAGGCCTCGAGGCCAGGGCGCGACCCGTGCGGCGGGGTCGATGGTGTGGAAAGTTCTCTTCCAATCTTACGCAAGTTTCTGCGCTCGCCTTCGTTTCCGGTTTCGGGCGGCCACCCTTCCCCTACCTCCGGTGGTGCGCCCAAACCGCGAGTCGATCCTCCCTTCCCCTACCTCCGGTGGTTCGGCTCGCACGCGGTTCGCGGCGGGGCGGCCTTGGACGGGTCGCCCCGTCGCGCTATTTCAGGTCGCTCAGCCGCCGCGCGTTGCCAAGGTCAGCGCGTGGGCGAGGTCCGCGGGCAGCGGCGAGGTGACGTCGAGCGGTACGTCGCTCACCGGATGCGGTAAGGCGAGGCGGGCGGCGTGCAGGAACTGGCGCGAGAGTCCGTACGCGTCACGGACCCCGTAATGGCGATCGCCGCATACCGGATGGCCGATCGCGCGCAGATGCACGCGGATCTGGTGGGTGCGGCCGGTGTCCAGCGTGACCCGAAGGAGTGTCGCGGACGGCAGGACCTCAACGATCTCGAAGTGGGTGCGCGCCTCGCGCGGGCCGTCCGAATCGATCGACATCAGCGTCCTGTCGCGCCGGTCACGCCCGATCGGAGCCTCGATCGTTCCCGCTCGCGCCGACGGCGTCCCTGCGACCAGCGCGAGGTACTCCCGCCGCAGCTGACGAGCGGCCAACAGAGCCTTCAGGGCGCGATGCACGTCGTCGCGCTTGGCGACGACGAGCAGGCCCGAGGTATCGCGGTCGAGTCGGTGGACGATCCCCGCTCGCCACGGCTCGTCGCCGCCGGCGGCCCGTCCGGCCAGCGCCTGGGAGAGCGTTCCCGTGTGGTGACCGCGCGCCGGATGGACGACCACACCCGCCGGCTTATCGACGACGATCAGGTGGTCGTCCTCGTAGGCGATGCGGAACGGAACGTCGACCACGGCGCCGTCGGCGCTGCCCTCGGCTTCGTCGACATCGATCAGCTGCCCGGCGCGAACTTCATCGCGTTTGCGCCGCAACCGTCCGTCGACGCGCACCCGACCTTCGTCGATCAGCCTCTGCGCGCGGGCGCGCGATCCGAGCGGCGCTGCCAGGAACTGGTCGAGCCGCGTCCCCGATGAGGAAGGCGGGACCTCGATCCTGCTCGTCGTGGCGGGCGCGACCTCAGTCATGGACAGCTGCACGCGCCTCGCGCCGCGTCCCGATCTCGATCGTGTACAGCAGCGTGAGCACGCCGAAGGTGATCGCCATGTCAGCAACGTTGAACGCCGGCCAATGCGGAAGCTTGATGAAGTCGGTCACCACTCCCGCGCGCACGCGGTCGATCAGGTTTCCGATCGCGCCGCCGAGGAGCAGGCCGGTGGGGAGCCACAGCAATCGCCGCCCGGGCCGCAGCGCGAAGTAGCAGGCGAGGCCCGCCAGCGCCGCAAGCGTGACCACGAGCACGATCGTCCCGCCGCCCGAGAGGAAGCCGAAGGCGACGCCGGGGTTACGCACATGAACGAGCTCGATTCCGGGCACCACCTTGTCCACCCGGCCGGCGCCGATCGATGCCGCCACAATGTGCTTGGTCACTTGGTCGACGACGACCACGAGAGCGAGCACGACAGCCGCCCGCGCGTAGGCGCCGCGGCTACCACGAGAGCTGTCGGTCCTCGTTGCCATGTGCATCCCGCAAGCGTACGCGGGCGATCGCGTCAGCCGCGAATCGCGTTGACCAGGAGTGACTGCACGAGATAGAGGACGATGATCGCGACCATCGGGCTCAGATCGATTTGGCCGATCGTCGGGATGAAGCGGCGGTAGATGCGCAGGTAGGGCTCCGAGACATCGCGCAGGAAGCCGAGGATCGCATCCGTGAAGCGCGAGTATGGCGGCCGCGCGCCGAGCGAGAAGACGATGTTGAGCAGGATGTAGACGAACAGCAGCAAGATGTAGACGGTGAACAGCCCCTGCACGTAGTTGCCGATATCGACACGGACGGTGGTGGCGAGCGCGATCATCGCCGAGTCCCACGACGTGTCACGCGCTCACGATCCTCGCCGATGACCGCATCGATCGCGTCCTGAAAAGCGGTGCGGACTCCCGCGCGCTCCAGCGCGGCGAGGCCGCGGGCCGTCGAGCCGCCCGGCGAGGTCACCTCGCGCCTGACCGCGAGCGTGTCGTCCTTGCGGGCGGTGAGCAGAGCGGCCGTTCCGGACATCGTCTCGATCACCAGCCTGGCGGCGAGCTCGTGGCCGAGGCCGTGGCGAACCGCCGCGTCCACCTGCGCCTCGACGAGTAGCGCCTGGTAGGCGGGCCCGACGCCCATCACGGCGGTGGCGGCCTCGAGATATTGCTCGTCGAGAGGAACGACCGTGCCGAGACGGCCGAACAGCGCGACGACCTCGGCCTCGAGCGCCGGGTCGAGCTCGCCGACGCGGGCGGGCGTGTAGCAAACCACCCCTCGGCGGACCTCGACCGCGGTGTTGGGCATCAGCCGGAATACCGGCGTGCCCGGGTAGACGACCTGGAGCGCCCCTGTCGGTGTGGCGCCGAGCACCGACGCAACCGCCTTCGCGACGCCGGCGATCTCGCCGGCCACGGGTTTCAGTCCGGCCGGCTTATGGCAGAGGACGACCAGGTCCGCGCGTTCCGCGACCGCGAGGTTGCTGTCGAGCGCCTCGCCGCCGAGCTCCTCGACGAGCGCTGCCGCGCGGCCCGACCCCGTGTCCGAACAGAGCACCGGGTCGCCCCATCCTCGCGCGAGCGCGCGGGCCATGTTGCCGGATCCGATCAAGCCGACTCGCATGGACTGAAATCTACCGCTGGGCGGTGCCGTGACATCGAGACCGCTCGAGGAACGGCTCGATCGCTACCGCACCGGACCTGCTGGTGCGGGGCGCGGCTCACGACTGGTTGAAGAAGCCCTTCTCGA
>PMOY01000056.1 GCA_003165655.1 Solirubrobacterales bacterium | reverse complement strand
TGCTCGCCGGCCGGTACTTCGAGGCGTGGTCGCGGCAGCGGAGCGGAAACGCGCTGCGTGCGCTGGCTGCGGTGGGGGCGCGGGATGTGGTTGTCCTCGACCCCACGGGCCGCGAGCAGCGACGAGCGATTACGGACCTCGCTGTCGGTGAGCACTTCGTCGTTCGCCCAGGGGAGACGGTGGCAACCGACGGCGAAGTCGTGCTCGGGCGGTCGGCGATCGACCGGAGCGTGATGACCGGTGAGTCCCAACCCGTCGAGGCGGGCCCCGGTGACGCGGTGCTCGGCGGCACGGTCGCGCTCACCGGTCGGGTCGTGGTGCAGGCGACCAAGGTCGGGCGTGAGACGCAGCTCGGTCAGATGATGCGTCTCGTCGAGCACGCCCAGAACGAGAAGGCCGCCGTCCAGCAGCTGGCCGACCGCATCTCGAGCGTATTCGTCCCCGCGGTCCTCCTGATCTCTTTCGGCACGGTGATCGCGTGGTGGCTGACGGGCAACTCCGCCACAGCGGCGTTCACCGCGGCCATCTCGGTGCTGATCATCGCGTGTCCCTGCGCCCTGGGCCTCGCGACGCCGGCCGCTTTGCTCGTCGCCACCTGGGCCGGAGCGCGCGGCGGGATCTTCTTCAAGGGCTACCGGGCGCTCGAGGCGTCCCGTCACGTCGACACGGTCGTGCTCGACAAGACGGGAACGCTGACCGAAGGTCAGATGACGCTAGCCGACGTCGAAGCTGTGGCAGGGGTCGAGCAGCGCGAGGTGTTGCGCTTGGCGGGAGCTGTGGAGCGAGCATCCGAGCACCCGGTCGCGCACGCCATCGCTGCCACGGCCGAGCACTGGCTCGGTGATCTGCCCGAGGTCGACTCGTTCGTTGCCATGCCCGGAATCGGCGCGCGCGGCATCGTAGAGGGACACGAGCTCTACGTCGGACGGGCCGACGACGATGCTGACGCGCGATCGCCGATCCTCTCGGCTCGTTGCGTCGAGTGGGAGGCTCTTGGGCGAACAGTCGTCGTCGTCCGCCGTGACGGGGCGATCATCGGTGCGCTTGCGCTCGCCGACGCGATCCGCCCTTCGGCTGCGCCGGCGGTGCGCCAGCTGCAGGCGCTCGGATTGCGCTGCGTCCTCTTGACCGGGGACAACGAGACCACCGCGCGGGCCGTCGCTGCGGCGATCGGAATCACGGAGGTCGTTGCCGGCGCGCTCCCCGCCGAGAAGGTCGCGATCATCCGGCGCCTCCAGGACGAGGGCCGATCCGTGGCGATGGTGGGCGACGGAGTAAACGATGCCCCGGCGCTGGCGACCGCGGACCTCGGCCTGGCCGTCGGCTCGGGCACCGACGTCGCGATCAACGCCGCGGATCTGATCATCGTGCGCGACGACCTACGTGTGGCGGCGACCGCGATCAGCCTGGCGCGCCGCACGCTGAAGACGATCCGTGGCAACCTCGCGTGGGCCTTTCTCTACAACCTCGCGGCGATCCCGATCGCCGCCTGCGGCCTGCTCAACCCCCTGATCGCCGGAGGAGCGATGGCGCTGTCCTCGAGCTTCGTCGTCTGGAACAGCTCACGCCTGCGCCATCTGGCTCCCCCCTCTGGCGTGTGACTCGTGTGCGAAAGAGCACAGGTGCGTGAAGGGGCCACAGGCCGAGCGAGGTCATCGGGATGCGCGCCGCGCTCGAGCGGATCGCGGTCGCACCGAGTCCCAGCACGACGAGCGCGTGTACTAGCCTGAGCAGCGATGTCCTCGGCCTCCGACACCGCCCTGCGCCGCACCTCGCTCTACGAGCGTCACGCGGCCGCGGGCGCGAGGCTCGTCCCGTTCTCGGGCTGGGAGATGCCGGTCCAGTACACGGGTATCCGCGACGAGCACCTCGCGGTGCGCCGCGACGTCGGGGTGTTCGACGTCTCGCACATGGGGGAGGTGCAGACGTGTGGGCCGCAGGCGACGGCGTTCCTGCAGCATGTGCTCTCCAATGACGTCCGCCGGATCCCCGAGGGGGGCGCTCAGTACAGCGTGCTCTGCCGTGAGGACGGCGGGATCCTCGATGACCTGTTCACGTATCGGCTGGCCGACTGCGACTACCTCACCGTCACCAACGCCGCCAACCATGAGAAGGACCTGGCCTGGATGCAGGAGCGCGCGGCCGAGTTCGACGTCGACCTGATCGACCGCGCCCCCGAGCTCGCGATGCTCGCAGTCCAAGGACCGCGAGCGCGCGACCTGGTGCGAGGGCTCGCCGACGGCCGATTGCCGCCGCGGATGCACTGCTGCCAGCGCGACGTTGCCGGCGTGCCGATGCTCGTCTGCGGCACCGGGTACACGGGCGAGGACGGGGTCGAGCTGCTGCTCGAACCCGAGCACGCCCCGGCGGTCTGGGACGCGCTGGCGAACGCCGGCGCGACACCGTGTGGCCTCGGAGCAAGGGACACGCTGCGGCTCGAGGTCTGCTTTCACCTCTACGGCAACGATATGGACGAGCGACGCAACCCGATCGAGGCGGGCCTCGGCTGGTGCTGCAAAGACGAGACCGGCTTCGTCGGCTCGGCGACCGTGGCCGCGGCGCGCGCCGGCGGCACGCCCGAGAAGCTCGTCGCGTTCGCGCTGCAAGGGTCAGGAATCGCGCGCCAGGGCAACCCGATCCACGGCGGCGGCGCCGTCACCAGCGGAACTTTCTCGCCGTGTCTCGAGCGGGGAATCGGGATGGCGTACGTGCCCGCCGATCGCGCCGCGCTGGACACGCGGATCGAGATCGACGTCCGCGGCACAGTGCGCCCCGCGGTGATCGCACGCAAGCCCCTCTACCAGACGAAGGGACCGTAAACGGCATGTCCGACGCAAGCTATCCCGACGACCTCCTGTACCACCCTGAGCACGATTGGGCCCGCGTGCAGGACGGCGCTGCCACCTTCGGGATCACCTGGTTCGCTCAGGACGCGCTCGGCGAGGTCGTATTCTTCGAGCCGCCCGACGTCGGTAGCACCGTCACCAAGGACGAGCCGTACACCGAGGTCGAGTCGGTCAAGGCGGTGTCGGACGTCATCGCACCGCTCTCGGGCGAGATCGTCGAGGTCAACAACGGGCTCGCCGAGAACCCGGAGACGATCAACGACGAACCCTACGGCAAGGGCTGGTTGGTCAAGGTGAAGCTCTCCGATCCCGACGAGGTGAGCTCGTTGCTCGACGCCGCAGCCTACCGAGCCTCGCTGATATGAGCAGCTACGTCTCGGCTACCGCCGCAGACCGTCGGGAGATGCTGGCCGAGATCGGCGTCAGCTCGATCGAGGACCTGTTCGCGGACATTCCCGCGCGGCTCCGGCTCGACGCTGCGGACGGGGCGCTCAGGCTCGACCGCGGCCGCTCGGAGCAGGAGGTCTACGAGGAGCTGCGGGCTCTCGCCGCACGCAATATCTCCACCGAGGACGAGCTCTCCTTCCTCGGCGCGGGGATGTACGACCATTACGTTCCCGCGCTGATCGACTCGATCATCGGGCGCTCGGAGTTCCTCACCCCGTACACGCCATATCAGCCCGAGATCTCCCAAGGCGGGCTCCAGGCGATGTTCGAGTACCAGACGGCGATCTCCGAGCTCACCGGCCTCCCCGTCTCGAATGCGTCGGTGTACGAGGGCCCGAGCGCGGTCGGCGCCGCCGGCTACGTCGCCAAGCTGACCAACGGTCGTCGTCGCTTCGTCGTCTCGCGCGGTGTCCATCCCCACTCGCGAGAGACCCTGCTGACGCTCTCGCGGGGATACGGGATGGAGGTCGTCGAGGCGCCCCTGCGCGGCGGTGCGACGGTGCTGCCGGAGCTCGACGGCGACGTCAGCGCGATCGTCGTCCAGCAGCCGAACTTCCTCGGCGCGGTCGAGGACCTCACCGAGCTCGCCTCGGCGGCTCGCGACGCCGGCGCGCTGACGATCTGCGCCTGCGACCCGCTTCCGCTCGCGCTCTTGAAGTCGCCCGGCGAATGCGGCGTCGACCTCGCCGTGGGGGAGGGGCAGACGCTCGGCAATCGGCTCGACTTCGGCGGCCCGTCATTCGGCTTCTTCACCGCGACCGAAGCGCTGCTGCGTCGGATGCCAGGACGGATCGCGGGCGAGACGCGCGATGTCGACGGCAAGCGCGGATTCGTCCTCACCCTGCAGACGCGCGAGCAGCACATCCGTCGCGAGAAGGCGACGTCGAACATCTGCACCTCGCAGGCCCTGAACGCGCTCGCCGGCGTGATCTACTTGAGCTGGCTGGGCAAGCGCGGGATCGTCGAGCTGACCGAGCTGATGGTGAAGCGGACCGCCTACGCCCGCGCGCGCCTGACCGCGATTCCGGGCGTCGCGCTTCTCCACGAGCGTCCCGTCGTGCGCGAGTTTGCGCTCGCCCTCGACGCGCCGGCCGGGCGCGTGATCGACCGTTGCCTCGCTCACGGTGTGAATCCCGGCTACGCGCTCGGCACCGATTACCCCGAGCACGAGGACGGTCTGCTCGTGGCGATCACCGAGCGCCGGACGCGCGCCGACATCGACCGCCTCGTCGACGTGCTCGGCGCCGCCGTCGCAGCTGAACGCGCCAACGTCGGAGCGCCGGCGTGATCCGTTCCGCCGACGACGGGCTGACCATCTTCGAGCGCTCGAAGCGGGGACGGCGCGCCTTCGTCGCTCCCGAGCTCGATGTGCCCGACGTCCCGCTCGACGAGCTGCTGCCGGCCGAGCTTCGCCGCCGGGAACCGCCGCGGCTGCCCGAGGTCTCAGAGCCCGAGATCGTCCGCCACTACAACCGCCTCTCGAAGCGGAACTTCGACCTCGACACCGGCTTCTACCCGCTCGGCTCGTGCACGATGAAGCACAACCCGAAGCTCCACGAGCGGGTGGCGGCGCTGCCCGGTCACGCCAAGCTCCATCCCCTCCAGCACCCTCGGCGCGCCCAGGGCGCGCTCGAGCTGATGTGGAGGCTGCAGGGGGCGCTGGCGGAGATCGCGGGGCTGCCCTACGTCTCGCTGCAGCCCTCGGCCGGCTCGCACGGCGAGCTCGCCGGCGTGCTGCTCACGCGCGCCTACCACGAGGATCGCGGCGAGCGCCGCCACAAGGTGCTGACGCCCGACACCGCGCACGGCACGAACCCGGCGAC
>PMOY01000434.1 GCA_003165655.1 Solirubrobacterales bacterium | reverse complement strand
CCGCCCGACGACCGCCACAACCCACCTGACCACGCCCGCGACTCGCCCAGCCTCCGCCACCGGCCGCACGGGCTCCACGACTCCCGCCGCCCACCACCCCACGACCACCGCCGCACCGACAGCCGGACCGGTTGGCACAGCGCCCCGGCCGCCCGCCACAGCGGCGCCGCACCCGGACACACCCGGCGTCACCGGTGTCGAGGCGCTCCAGCAGCGGCTCGGCCTCGGTGTGGACGGCGATTTCGGACCCGTGACGAAGGCCGCCGTCGAGCGCTTCCAGCAGGCGCATGGCCTCGCTCCGAATGGGGTCGTCGGGTCGGCGACGCGTGCGGCGCTCGGCCTCGGCCCGGGACCGGTGCTCCGAGAAGCCGGAGCGTCGACGGCGGTCACGCAGACCTCGACAGGGAGCGGGGGATCATCGGCCGGGAGCTCGAGCCCCGCGACCGGAGCGGTCGCGGAGGTCGCCGACATGGTCGCCGCGGCAAATCAGATCGCCACGCGGCCGTACGTGTACGGCGGCGGCCATGCGTCGTTCAGCTCCTACGGCTACGACTGCTCGGGATCCGTCTCCTACGTGCTCCACGCGGCCGGCCTGCTGAGCTCGCCCGAGGACTCGGCCGAGCTCGAGAGCTACGGCGCACCCGGTCCGGGTCGTGACGTGACGATCTACGCGACCGACGGGCACGCGTGGATGACGATCGACGGCCGCCGCTTCGACACCGTCGCGCTTGCCGAGACCGGCACGCGGTGGTCGTCCGGCGGTGGCGAGTTCACCGGCTACGTGGAGCGTCACCCGGTGGGACTCTGAACGCAGGATGTGAGAGAGCGCCTGCCACTCGGGCCACGAGTCTCGCCAAAGTCAGCAGGTAAACTGTGCAGCTTTCCTGTATAACCTGTCCCTGTGGCGGTTAGCGAGGGCTCCCACACAAGCTCGAACGGCAACATACCCATGCCGCGGCGGGCGCCGGCGGGGCATCGAGGTCCGCCGATCCGCGCGGCGACAACTACAAGTGGATCGCGCTCTCGAACTGCACCTGGCTGACCGGGCGTGCCGGCGCCACGTTCCTGATCGTCTTCCGGGTCTCCGACCGCTTCGGCGCGCGTGCCTTCGCGACCGGCGGGATGCTCGGCGCCGCGCTCAGCTTCGTTCTCCTCAGCTTGCTGCCCATCGACTTCCCCGACCCGCTGTTCGCCCTCGTGCTCGCACTCAACGGGATCTCGATGGGGATGTTCGCGTCGCCCAACCGCGCGGCCGTGATGAACAGCCTGCCACCGGGCGATCGCGGTGCCGGCGGGGGAATGAACCAGACCTTCCAGAACTCCGCCCAGGTCCTTTCGATCGGGATCTTCTTCACCCTGATGGTGCTCGGACTCGCGAGCTCGCTCCCGCACACACTGGCGAGCGGCCTCGAGGCGCATGGCGTGCCGGCCGCCACCGCCCAGAGTCGCCCACCTGCCGCCGGTCTCGATCCTCTTCGCCGCCTTCCTCGGTGACAACCCCGTCCGGCACTTCGTGCGATCAAGCGTGCTGCACCACCTGACGGCACACAACCAGGCGCTCCTGACCGGGCGCTCGTTCTTCCCGAAGCTGATCTCCGCGCCCTTCTCGACCGGCCTGCACGAGGCGCTCGCGTTCGCGATTGTCGCCTGCCTGATCGCCGGCGCCGCGTCGCTGATGCGTGGAGGCCAGTACCACGCCGAGACGGAGGAAGAGCACCCAACCTCGTCTCATTCACGTGCAACCTGCGGCGACAGTCCCCGGCGCGAGCACGCTCGCGTGAACGACTGAAAGAGTCACCGCAGGTGCGCGACCGACGCGACGAGAAACTGCTTGAGCCCGGCGTCCAACGCCTTCGCGAGTCGCTCGCGCATCTGCGGACTGATCTGGATCGCGGCGTCGGTGCTATTGCGCATGTTTCCCAGTTCGACGAAGATCGCTGGGCGGGTCGAGAGGTTGAGTCCGGCGAGGTCGTCACGGACGCTGTAACCGTCGTGCCCGACGTAGGTCGACGGTGGCAGTACCCCGGACGCGCGCAGCCCGTGATTGACCGCGCGCGCGAGCCGCAACGAGGCCGCATAGGTCCGCGCCGTCGCACCGAGGTCAGGCGCATAGATAACCTGAAATCCGCGTCCGTCCGGCGGCCCACCGTCGGCGTGGATGGCGATCACCGCGTCGGCACGAGCGGCGTTGCCGATCGCGGCTCGTACGTTCACGCACGGACCGACGCCCGTGTTGCTATGTCGTGTCAGCACGACGCGGGCGCCTTGCGCCAGCAGCAGCGCTCGCAAGCGGAGAGCAACATCCCAGTTGAACGCCGCCTCTGGGTAACCGCCGTCGGTGGACGTGCCGGTCGTGTTACACGGCTTCACCCTGCCCCTCCCCGCCGGCACGAGGCGGTTGATGATCGACGGGTAGAGGTAGTTATGACCGTTGTGTCCAGGGTCCACCACGACCGTCTCACCTGCCAACGGCTTGGTGGCATCGGTCGAGCGTGAGGACCGGGGATGGACGGTGACCCGCGGGCGTGAGGATCGAGGATGGACGGCGATTCGCGGGCGAGACCGCGGCGCCGACACGGTGAACGACGCTGTCCGCGCGGCGACCGTCGCGCCGCGCGCGGGTCGTGAACCGGCGCCGCACCCAGCGCCCATGAGGCCAGCGCCCAGGGCCAGCAGGACGGGCAGCCCCGACCGCACGAGGCGCCGAGGCTTGATGTTCTCTCTCCGCGATCGGGTCATTCCTGCTCGCGCGCCGACCTTACACGCAACTACCGCTCCGCGAAGACGACCTCGCGCGCGGGCGAGACCGACCAGCGGCCACGCCGCCAGCTCACCCGAGTCCCGTCTGCCAGGCGCGCGGTCGCTCGTCCGAGTGTCGGCTCGCCCCATAGCGTCGCCTCGAGCGGCCGCTCCGACTCGGCCACATCACCGAGCCCATCCGCTACGTGCGCGGCCGGGTACGTGACGACGATCGAGCCTCTGCGAACCCACACTGGGATCACGTGCAGCGGCGCCGGCACGAGCACCTCCTGGCCGCCCCGGACCTGCCGGCCCGACCACGTCTCGATCCACTCGCCGCGCGGAAGCACGACCTCGCGCTCTCGCGCGCCGTCGTCGAGGACCGGAGCGACCCACAGCGCGGGCCCGTAGCCGTAGGCGTCGGTGAGCGTCCAGCCGCGCGGATCGCCGGGGTCTGTGAGGCAGAGCGGACGCACGATCGGCATCCCAGAGCGGGCGGCGGTGGCGGCAGCGGCGCGAACGTAGGGCACCAGCTGTTCGTGCAGCAGGACGTAGGCGCGGTAGATGTCGAGCAGGGGGTCGCCGTAGCGCCACGGCTCCTGGGGCATCTTCGAGTGCGCCTGCATCAGAGGCGTGAAGCACCCGAACTGCAGCCAGCGCGCGAGCAGCTCGGGCGGACACGGCTCGACCAACCGGTGCCCAAGATACCCGCCGACATCGTGCGACCAGTTCGAGATCCCGCTGCACGCGGCCGCGAGCGTCGCCACCACGAGCACCCGCAAAGACCAGAAGTCGGATGCCTGATCGCCCGCCCAGGTCAAACCAGTCGCCTGCTGGCCGGTCCAGCAGCTGCGACCGAAGAGGACGCCCCGGCCGGGATGCTCCTCGTCGAGCGCGCGTTGGATGCAGTGCCGGTGGAGCCCGCCAAGCGCCCACGCGGCCTGCGCCCCTGTGCGACCATCGGTGAACCGCACCTCATCGGGAATGTAGTAGCCCTCTCCGTCGTCGGCCTTGACCCCTTCGACCCCGAGGGCGAGCACGCGCCGCGCGCTCGCGCGCCACCACTCCTCGGCCGCCGGATTCGTCAGGTCGACGGGCGAGCCGTCGCC
>PMOY01000429.1 GCA_003165655.1 Solirubrobacterales bacterium | reverse complement strand
GCCGAGCAGCAGATGGTGGCGGCCGCCGTCGGGTTCCAGGTCAGGCACTGGACGCCATTTGCCGCGACCTTCGCCGCCTTCCTCTCGCGCGGCTATGACTTCGTGCGGATGGCGGTCATCTCGCAGGCCAAGCTCGCGATCATGGGTTCGCACGCCGGCGTATCGATCGGCGAGGACGGTCCCTCACAGATGGCGCTCGAGGATCTCGCCGAGTTCCGGGCGCTCGGGAGCTCAACTGTCCTCTATCCGAGTGACCCCAACCAGACGGCCGCGCTCGTTGACGCGATGGCTGACCTGCCGGGAATCACCTACATGCGCACAACCCGCGCCGCGCTGCCGACACTGTATGGGCCCGACGAGGCATTCCCCGTCGGGGGCGCCAAGGTGGTGCGCGAGTCCTCTGCGGACCAGGTTGCGTTGATCGGCGCCGGCTACACGCTGCACGAGGCGCTCACTGCGGCGGATACGCTCGCGGCCGAGGGGATCTCCGCGCGCGTGATCGATCTCTACTCGGTCAAGCCGCTCGACCTCGAGGCCCTGACCGAGGCGGTCGAGGCGACCAACGGGAGGCTGGTGACGGTCGAGGACCATTGGCCCGAGGGCGGGCTGGGTTCGGCCGTTGTCGACGCCTTCGCCGACGCCGACGCGCGGCCCCGCGTCGTCAAGCTCGCCGTCACGCACCTTCCGGGCTCCGGGACCCCAGCGCAGCTCGTCAACGAGTGTGGAATCAGCGCCAAGCACATCGCAGACGCTGCGCGCGAGCTTGTCGCCCGGGGTCCTCAGATCCCGGTTGGTGAGGGCGCCGCGTAGGCCGAGGTTCGACACGTGGCGGGGTTCCGGTCGCGAGATGTCATCGCCCGATCCGGACGCCGGGGCGCCGGGCCGAACGGACGAGCGCCGCCGTGCTCGTCGACGTGCTCGCGGTGGCGCTGGTGGGTGGCGCTGGTGGGTGGCGCTGGCTTGAGAGCCGCGGGGCCCTCCTCAGAAGGGCTTGGGCAGGCCGGCGGCGTTCCAGTAGTCGGCGTGGGTGTGGTCGTCCTGGGCGGTCGGTGGAATCGTGACCAGCAGGAGTTGCTCGTTGCCGGCGAGCGGGAGCGTCTCATAGGTGGTGAAGTGCAAGCGTGTGACGTCGTCGGGGCTGTCGTAGCCGAACGTGTCAAGCTCAATCGGCGCGTAGGTGTGGGGGTCGACGTAGTAGTTGACCCGTGGCCCGCTTTGAGGATTGACGGAGGAGATCTCGATCGCCGGCTGCCCGTCACTGGTGGTGGTCTTGGTCACGCGGGCGTGGCCTGAGTCCAGCAGGCCGTGCAGCTCGGCAGCGAAGCTGCTCGACACGGGATCAGGCTGCTGGGCCTGGAGCTGCTGCGCCTCCTGGGTTGATGGAACGACGACCGGCCCCACGATCTGCGTCTGGGTGCTCGCGTCCCAGCCGACCGACCACTGCACGACGTCAGTTCCGTCCTGCAGTGCGTGAGCGGTGCTGGCGTCGAGGGTCTGGGTGGAGACGCCGCCTCGGGGCAGCGTGACGCTGAGGTGATAGCTGCCGGTACCGGTACCAGTAGCGGTCAGCGTGTAGTGCGGTGTGCCGCTGGGAAGCTGCGGGGCCGGATACACGCTGTTGGTGGTCTGGTTGTAGATCTGACCGGTGCTGTTCTCCTCGAGAACGGGACCTCCGGGGACCTGCACGATGGCGCGCTCGCCCCACGGCGACCCTTGCTGAATCCGGGCCTGCTCGGAAAGCGTCGAGACGGTCGTCGCGGCGACGCGCTGGGCGAGCGGGCTGAGGGTTTCCGTGGCCGTGACGTGCAAGATCGTGTTGGCCGAGCCCGGCGGGATCACCACCGCCGCGGCCCGCTGGAGCGTTTCCTTGGCCCACGCGGACTCCCCGGAGGGTGGCTGCGCGAACACGACGACACCCGCCGCAGCCGCAGCGACCACGAGCACACCTGCCGGTACGCCGCGAAGCGCGGTCACGCGCCGATGCTTCGCATGTTCCTCACGGGTCAGGTCGATGGCGGCGCTGGCGCGCAGTGCGTCGCCGAGGCGGTCCAGGTCGGGATCGAAATCGAGGCGGGTCATGGTCGGGCCTCCTTTGAAGGTGTGAGATGGCGTTTGAGTGCGGTCAGTCCACGGTGGACGCGAACCCGGGCCGCGGCGGGCGTGGTGCCCAGTGCATGAGCGACGTCGGCGTACTGCATGTCCTCGATGACGCGCAGGCGCACGGCTTCACGCTGGTCTGCCGGCAGCATGTCGAGCAGCTCGTCGGCTCCGTCGCCCCATCTGCTGTCAGGTATCTGGTCCTCGACATGCTGCGGGCGGTCGAGCTGCGCTTGCAGCCCTAGCCGCTCCGTGGCACGTCGCTCAAGCGCGCCGCGGCGGATCGACATCAGCAGCACGTTGCGGGCGATGCCGTAGATCCACGGTGCGGCCGAGCCTGCAGCCTCGTCGCGGAACCGGGCGCGGACGAACCACGCCTGGGCGAACGTCTCGGCCGTGAGGTCGAGTGCCGTCACCCGACTGCCGGTGCGACGCACGAAGTACCCATGCACCGCGTCGGCGTAGCGTTCACAGAGCTCCCGGAACGCGTCGGGATCGTGGCGCGCGGCTGCGAGCAGCGAGGCGTCGCTGGACAGAACCGGCGCAGGAGGGGTCGGTGAGGATGTCGTCGCGGGGTTCATTGCACAAGCCCCGCCCAGTGTTACCGGCCCTCTCGATCGACCGTCTCACCGTTGGCGTCTAACTGCTCTTAGTCGCCACTATCCCGGCTGGGTGGCGACAAACCGGGAACGCTGGCCGGAGCACCCCGTACACCCACACCAGCGCTGGTGCTTCGCTTCGCGCCGTCTTGGCGACGCGGCGCCGCTGGTCTCGGGCGCGCATTTTCGTAGGGCGCTCTAGAGCGGTTGGAGCGATATTGAGGGCGCTCAACGCTTGCAGTGCTCGCCGTGGCGCTCGGCGTTGACCGGACGTCCTGAGATGCGAAGCCCCGGCGGACCAGGCCGGGTCGGTTTGCTGCAGGATCAGTAAATCTACCTCCTCGATCTGACGCTCAAGTCGGGAGACTCGGCTCTCGATATTCGGATCCGCGGGCGCGGGGATGACCTTGAGCTTCAACGTCGCGCGCGTGCGCTGAACCGCCGTCAGGAGCACCTCGGCCTGGTCTGAGACGCCGACGAGGCGTCGCCTCGCGGCGTTCAGTCGATCTAGCGCTGCCGAGATCTCGCGGCGTGTGACAAAAAGCTGCACAACCGCGATCGTGAAGCCCACGAGCTGAAACGAATAGCCGAGCACGAGGAGTGTCGTGTTCTGGGTCGGCGCGGGCGGGGTCATCTGGCAGTTATTGGCAGATGCGACGCGGAGGCGTGCGAGAAAACCGTCGAGCGGCGCGCTCCGAAATCAGAAAAGCGGTCGTTTCCAGGCCTTTCGCAACGCGCCCGGTAGGATTCGAACCTACGACCTTTCGCTCCGGAGGCGAACGCTCTATCCCCTGAGCTACGGGCGCGTGCGGGGGGAGATTAGCGTGCCGTGGGCGGGCGCCTGAGCCGTAGCGACGCGCGTATCGGCCGTGCCGGCTCGTCCGGACAGGGCGTGCTGGCACACTGGCCGGCCATGGACCTCTCGATCCTCTTCGCGGGCACGGCCGCCTCGGTCCCGACCGTGCGCCGCGGCCTGCCGGCACTGCTCGTGCGACGTGGGGGTGACAAGGTCCTCTTCGACTGCGGCGAGGGAACGCAACGCCAGCTCATGCAATCCGTCGGCCTCACCGAGCTGACCGAGATCTTCATCACCCACTTCCACGCCGACCACTGGCTCGGGCTGCCCGGACTGCTGAAGACGTTCGACCTGCGCGGTCGCGAGCGACCGCTGGCGATCCACGGTCCGCGCGGCTTGCGCGAACTGCTGAGGCTTGCGCTCCGGGCGGCGGGGCGGGTCAGCTTCGAGCTCGACGTGATCGAGCTCGAGGCGGGCGACGCGCTCGTGCGCGATGGTTACCGGATCGCGCCGTTCCCGGTGTGCCACCGCGGCCCCGCATTCGGGTACGCGCTGTTCGAGGACGAGCGGCCCGGTGAGTTCGACCCGGCGGCAGCCGTCGGGCTCGGGCTCGCGCCGGGCCCCGAGTTCGGACGCCTGCAGCGTGGAGAGACGGTCAACGGTGTCGCGCCCGATCAGGTGCTCGGGGCGCCGCGGCCCGGCCGAAAGCTCGTGATCTCCGGCGACACCGTGCCGTGCGAGGCGCTCGGTGTCGCCGCGCACCGAGCCGACGTCCTGATCCATGAGGCGACCTTCGCCGAGGAGGATCGCGATCGGGCGGGCGAGACCGGACATTCGACGGCCGCCCAGGCGGCCACGCTCGCGCTCGAGGCGCAGGTCGGAGTGCTGGCGCTCACCCATCTCTCGACTCGCCATCCCGCCGCCGTCCTGCGCGACGAGGCGCGGGCGATCTTCCCCAACACGGTGCTGCCGCGCGACTTCGACTCGATCGAGATCCCCTTCTCCGAGCGCGGACGCCCGGAGCTCTTGCGCTTCGAGCGCGCGGTGACGCCCGCGTGACCGGAGTGGAGCGGATCGAGACCGCGCGCATGGTCGCCGAGCGGTTGCGGCCGCGACATCGCGACGAGCTCTCCACGCTGCTCGGCGACCCGCGCGTCGCGGTGACGCTGTGGCCGGGCGAGAGCCCGCCGAACGAGGCGCAGCTCCTCCACAGCCTCGCCGACAAGCTCGACCACTGGGAGCACTACGGCTTCGGCCTGTGGCTGCTGCGCGATCGTGACACCGGCGCGGTGGTCGGCCGCGGCGGCCTGCAACACACCGACATCGGCGGGCACGAGGAGATCGAGGCCGGGTGGGCGATCGCGCCCGAGCGCTGGGGAGAAGGCCTGGCCACGGAGCTCGCGCGCGCCTGCACCGGTGTCGCCTTCGGGCCGCTCGAGCTCGGGCAGATCGTCGCGTTCACGCTGCCCACGAACCTGGCCTCGCGCCGGGTGATGGAGAAGTCGGGCTTCGCGTACGAGCGCGAGCTCACGTACAAAGGGCTCTCGCACATGCTCTACCGCGCCGCGTCGTACCGGTGACTTTCGGTGGTGGAATTGGTCCTTGACCTCAGATGGCCACGCCGCGGCGCAAGACGATCATCTGCGATGTCGAAGCGCTTTCCTGCCCCGATCTCGACACCGTCAACGTGCTCGCGCGACTCGCGCTCACCGTGCGTCGGCTGGGCCTCGAGCTGCGGCTCGTGCATGCCTCGCGCGAGCTCCGAGAGCTGCTCGTCCTGATGGGCCTGTTCGACGTGCTAGCCGTCGAGCCGGTCCGGGAGGCCAAAGAGGGGGAACAGCTTGTCCGCGTCGAGGAAGAACGTCATCTCGACGATCCTGCCGGCTGACACTTCGAGCACCTGGAGCGCCCATGGGTAGTGGCCGCCCTCGGGGCTCGGCCGGTACTGCCCGAACGTGGGCGACCCGTTCGCCGGCGCCGCCGGAAGCACCCGCGAGCCGCGACAGCCGCTCCCCGGGCCCACCCACCATTCGAGGATCTGGTCCCGTCCGCGCAACCACATGTCGTAGGGCGGCATCGACTGGGTGGCGTCTTCTCGTATGAGCGAGGTGAGCCCGTCCATGTCGTAGCGCTCGAATGCGTCGACGTAGCGCGCGAGGAGCGCCCGGTCGGTCTCGTCGAGGTGGCGCTGGCGCTCGGTCGCCGTGAAATCGGCGGTGGCAAGCGTCGACCGGGCGCGCTGCAATGCGCTGTTGACCGACGCAACGCTGGTGTCGAGCAGCTCGGCAACCTCTGTCGCCTTCCAGCGCAGCACCTCGCAGAGGATCAGCACCGCGCGCTGGCGGGGAGGGAGGTGCTGCAGAGCAGCGATCAGAGCGAGCCGGATCGAGTCGCGGGCGATCGCCACATCGGCCGGATCTCCGTCGGGCACGACGAGACCGTCGGGGATCGGCGCCACCCACGTTGCCTCGGGCAACGTGTTCAACTCTTCGCCGTCGGGGCTCCATACAGGCCCGAGATCGATCGGACGGGCGCGCCGCTCGCGGCCGGCGAGCATGTCGAGGCAGACGTTCGTGGCGATGCGATAGAGCCACGAACGCAGACTCGCACGACCCTCGAAGCGGTGCAGGCCCCGCCACGCGCGGAGCACTGTCTCCTGGACCGCATCTTCGGCCTCGAACGGTGACGCAAGCATCCGATAGCAGTAGGCGGTCAACTCCGTGCGGTGCTGCTCGAGGCGGTCCTCCAGGCCTTCGGCTGAGCCCCCGGCGATCGGTGACGCTTCCTGCACCGCGCTCATGTTACGCGGTCGCTTCGTCGCTGCGAGATGGCCGGACTGCTCATCGCATGGCCTTCCTCTCTCTGGTCCGCGGTTGACACTGAGAGCTCAGACCGGGCTAGCGGCGAAACTCATCGCGGCGAGCGCCGGGGGCGCTGCTAGGCTGACGGACGTCGGTTCCTTTAACCCGGTCCTGAGAGACCAGAAGGAGCAGGTTGCCCGCGCCCACGGTCGTCCTCGACCACGATGATATGCGCCGCACGCTCGTGCGGATCGCCCACGAGATCGTCGAGAAGAATCCCGCCGGGGCTCTCGCTCTCGTCGGCATCCATCGCCGTGGCGCCGTGCTCGGAACACGCCTGCATGCGCTCGTCGGCGAGCTGCTCGAGGCCCGCGTGCCGCTCGGCGACGTCGACATCTCCTTCTACCGCGACGACCTGTCGATCCGACCGAGCGCGCCGGTGGTGCACTCGTCGCACCTCAACTTCCCGATCGACGGACGCACGATCGTGATCGTCGACGACGTCCTCTATACCGGCCGGACGGTGCGCGCCGCCGTCGAGCAGATCTTCGACTACGGACGACCGGCCCGGATCCAGCTCGCGGTCCTCGTCGATCGCGGCCACCGCGAGCTCCCGATCCGCCCCGACTACGTGGGCAAGAACCTGCCGACCTCGCACGATCAGCGCGTCAACGTCCGGGTGCAGGAGGTTGACGGTCGCGACGAGGTCACGATCGGTCCCGCCGCCGAGCCGCGGAGGGCGGCAGCGTGAGCGCGAGGCACCTGATCTCGATCGACGACGTCGACCGGGCCGGGATCGAACGGATCCTCGACCGCGCGGAGTCGTTCGCCGAAGTGTCCGGGCGCGAGATCAAGAAGGTGCCGGCGCTCCGCGGCCGGACGATCGTGAACCTGTTCTACGAGGCATCGACGCGGACCAGCTCGTCGTTCGAGCTCGCCGCCAAGCGACTCTCTGCCGACGTCGTCAGCGTCCGTTCGGTCGGATCGAGCGTCGACAAGGGGGAGTCGCTCAAGGACACGATCCAGACGTTGTCCGCCTACGACCCGGCCGCGATCGTGATCCGTTCGCCGCACGTCGGTGCCGCGCGCCTCGTCGCCGGCTGGTGCGACGCCGCGGTGATCAACGCAGGCGACGGCAAGCACGAGCATCCGACCCAGGCCCTGCTCGACGTCTATACGCTGCGGCGAGCGCTCGGCAGCCTCGACGGTGTGAGCATCTGGATCGTCGGCGATGTGCTCCACTCGCGCGTCGCGCGCTCGAACATCCTCGCGTTCAAGCGGATGGGCGCCGAGGTAACGGTCACCGGCCCGCCGACGCTGATCCCGCGCGGGATCGAGGCACTCGGATGTGCCGTCCAGCCGACGATCGAGCGCCTCGGCGAGGCCGACGTGGTCTACGTGCTGCGGATGCAGCACGAGCGGATGCGCGAGTCGTTCATCCCGTCCTTGCGCGAGTACGCGGCGTGCTACCAGATCTCGACGACGCGCCTGGCGCCTCGCCAGCTGCTCATGCACCCCGGCCCTGTCAATCGCGGCATCGAGCTCTCCGCCGACGCGATCGACTCGCCCCAGGCGCTGATCGGCGAGCAGGTGAAAGCCGGGGTCGCGGTTCGGATGGCGGTCCTCTACGAGCTGCTCGCGGGCACCCCGGCGCTGGCGGCGGTGGCATGATCGCGCGCCTGTATCGCCGCCCGTGTGAACCGGCCGAGCTGCTGATCCGCGGCGTCCACGTGCTCGACCCCCGCGCCGACCTCGACGAGGCGCGCGATCTCCTGATCCGAGGCGGTGTCGTCGCCGAGCTCGGCGCGCCGGGATCGCTACCGGCCCCGGCGGACGGCGAAGTGCTCGACGGCTCCGGCAGGCACGCATTTCCAGGTCTCGTCGACCCGCATGTGCACCTGCGCACCCCAGGACAGGAATACAAGGAGACCCTCGAGACCGGAACCGCCGCCGCCGCGGCGGGCGGGTTTTGCGCACTGATCGCGATGCCGAACACGGCGCCCGTGGTCGACCAGGCCTCCGTCCTGACCTCGCTCTGCGACAGCGCCGGTCGCGAAGCACGGGTACCTGTCGGGTTCCTCGCTTCGATCACGCGCGGCCTCGGAGGCGAGGAGTTGACCGAGATGGCGGAGCTCCGCGACTGCGGTGCGCTCGGGTTCACCGACGACGGGCGAGCGGTCGCCTCGGCGGGGATGCTGCGCAAGGCGCTCCAGTATCAGCGCTTGTGCGGCGGCGTGATTGCCCTGCACGAGGAGGATCCGGCGCTCTCGGCCAACGGCGTGATGCACGAGGGCGCGGTGTCGGCGAGGCTCGGACTGACCGGGATCCCGTCGATCTCCGAGTCGACGATGGTCGCCCGTGACTCGGCGATCGCCCGCTACGAGGACGCCCGTGTGCACTTCCAGCACCTCTCATGCGTGGAGTCGGTGACCGCGCTCGCCGCAGCCAAGCAGGCCGGCGCGCGGGTCAGTGGCGAGGCCTGCCCGCACCACCTGACGCTGACCGACGACGTGGTACGCACGCTGGACAGCCGCTTCAAGATGAACCCGCCGCTGCGCTCGGAGGACGATCGCCGCGCGCTCGTGGAGGCGTTGCGCAGCGGGGTGATCGACTGCGTGGCGACCGACCATGCCCCCCACGCGCGGCATGAGAAGGAGGTTCCTTTCGAGCAGGCGCCGATGGGCACGACCGGGCTGGAGACGGCGTTCGCGGCGCTCTACACCGAGCTCGTGCTCTCGGGCGAGCTTGAGCTCGGGGTCTTGATCGAGCGGATGACGGCCGGCATGGCGCTGTACGACCTGGCAACGCCGCGGATCGCTCCCGGCGAGCCGGCGAACATCTGCGTCGTCGATCTCGGCGCTCGCTGGGAGGTCGGCGCCGGCGGATACGCGAGCCGCTCCGAGAACTGTTGCTTTCACGCCCGCAAGCTGCACGGCCGAGTGATCCTCACGCTCGCCGACGGTGCCGTCGCCTTCCGGGCTCGGATGCTCGCCGGCGTAGGGGCGGTCGCGTAGTGGGGTCGCAGGCCACCGCGTACGTCCTGCTCGAGGACGGGACGCGACTGGAGGGGCTTGCGTGCGGGGCGGACGGCCACGCGGTCGGTGAGATCGTGTTTACGACCTCGATGTCCGGTTATCAGGAGGCGATGAGCGATCCGAGCTACGCCGGGCAGCTGCTCACCTTTACCTACCCCCACATCGGTAACTACGGGGTCTCGGCGGAGGCGATGGAGTCCGACCGCATCCACGCCCGCGCCGCGATCATCCGCGAGGCGGTCAACCGCGAGGACGCGCCGGGTGCCGAGGCGGGGTTCCTCGACTGGCTGATCGACTGTGGCGTCCCCGCGATCACTGATCTCGACACCCGCGCGCTGGTCCGCCACATCCGCGATGCGGGTGCGATGCGGGCAGGCGTGTTCCCGGCCGCTCTCCCGGACGCGCACGCGCGCGAGTTGATCGAGGCTGAGCCGTCGATGTCGGGGCGCGACCTGGCACGGGACGTCACACCGTCGACGGCGACATTCCTGGAGGGCGCTCCCGACCGGGGGGGCGGGGTCCGCATCGCGATGATCGACACCGGGGTCAAGCTCTCGATCATTCGCAATCTGCGCGCCCGGGGCGCAAGCGTCGAGCTCCACCCGTGCACGAGCGGTGCCGCGGAGATCCTCGCCGGCGACCCTGACGCGGTCTTTCTCGCCAACGGTCCCGGGGACCCGGTCGCGCTCGACTACGTCGTGCAGACGGTCCGCGAGCTGATCGGCCGGCGCCCGGTGTACGGGATCTGTCTCGGTCACCAGCTCCTGTGCCGCGCGGTCGGCCTCGAGACATACAAGCTCCAGTTCGGCCACCACGGCGCCAACCACCCGGTCAAGGACCTGACCACGGGCCGGGTCGAGATCACGAGCCAGAACCACGGCTTCGCCGTGCTGGGACCGAGCGGCGAGCGAACGATCGAGGGCGACGAGCCCGTTCGCTGGGAGACCGACTTCGGCGCCGCCGAGCTGACCCACATCAACCTCTATGACCGCACCGTCGAGGGCCTGGCGCTGCGTGACGTCGCCGGGGCGACCGTCCAGTACCACCCCGAGGCGGGTCCTGGACCCCACGACGCGCTGCACCTGTTCGACCGCTTCGTGGACGAGATCGCACTGAGTCGCGCGGAGGCGAGCGGCGACAGGCGCGAGCACTGACCGATGCCGCGTCGCGACGACATCCACAAGATCCTCCTGATCGGCTCGGGCCCGATCGTGATCGGGCAGGCGGCGGAGTTCGACTACTCGGGCACCCAGGCGTGCAAGGTCCTGCTCGAGGAGGGGTACGAGGTGGTGCTCGTCAACTCCAATCCCGCGACGATCATGACCGATCCCGAGGTCGCGACGACGACGTACATCGAGCCGCTGCTGCCCGGTCCGCTCGCGCAGGTGATCGAGCGCGAGCGTCCGGATGCGCTGCTCCCAACCCTGGGCGGTCAGACGGCGCTGAACCTCGCCAAGGCCCTGCATGAGGACGGCACGCTCGCGCGTTACGGCGTCGAGGTGATCGGCGCGAACCACGACGCGATCGACCGCGCCGAGGACCGAGAGCGCTTCCGTGACACGATGACCGCAGCCGGCCTCAGGGTCCCGGTCAGCGTGATTGCCCACAGTGTCTCCGACGCGCGTGCGGCGATCGCCGCGGTCGGGCTGCCGGTCATCGTCCGCCCCGCGTTCACCCTCGGCGGGACGGGTGGTGGCGTGGCGCGCAACGAGGCTGAGCTCGAGGCCGTGGTCGCTCGCGGCCTCGCGGCATCGCCGATCGGCCAGGTCCTGCTCGAGGAGTCGGTGCTCGGGTGGGGAGAGTTCGAGCTCGAGGTGATGCGCGACCACGCCGACAACGTCGTGATCGTGTGCTCGATCGAGAAC
>PMOY01000172.1 GCA_003165655.1 Solirubrobacterales bacterium | reverse complement strand
GCTGGGCGCGGGAGCTGCACGACCAAACCCTGCAGTCGCTCGGCGGGCTGCGGGTGCTGCTCGCCACCGCCCGCCGGCAGGGCAAGCTCGACACCTGGCAGCACGCCGGCGATGAAGCGATCGCCGAGATCGAGCGGGAGATCGCCAACCTCCGAGCGATCATCAACGACCTGCGCCCCGCTGCGCTCGACGACATCGGACTCGCCGCCGCCCTGCGCACGCTCGTGCAGCGTTGCAGCGACGCGGATCTCGACGTGGAGTACGAGCTGCTCCCGCCCGAGCCCGCGCTGGGGGCAGAGCTGGAGACAACCGTCTACCGGGTAGCCCAGGAGGCGCTGACCAACATCAGAAGGCACGCCCGGGCCACGCACGCGCGCGTGACGATCGTCGTCGCCCAGGACGAGATAACCATGCGGATCGAGGACGACGGCGTCGGCTTCGATACCGCCGAGCAGGCCGGCGGCTATGGCATGACGGGGATGCGCGAGCGTGTCGGCCTCGCACGCGGCACCCTGACGATGGACTCCGGCGCCGCAGGCACAATCGTGCTTGCAAGGATCCCGCTACCCGGCGCGAGCGAGGTCGCGAGGGCGGGCTGAGCAACGACGAGCGCGCGTCCGATGGGTCTCGACCTTCGCCCGGCGAGGTGCGGCGTGCGGGAGATGACCGGTCCGCTAACTTAGTGGTATGCGAGAAATGGTGAGCACCTGATGGCGCGCCGCGACTTTGGTCGTGATACCGGGCTGCAGGTCCGGATGGTCCTGACCATGTTCCTGCTGGGACTGGTCTACGTCGTCCTGATCGGAGTTGCGATCGGGGCCGGCGGCGGGATCGGGATCGTGGTCGTCATCGCCGCGCTGTTCTTCGGGGTACAGCTGTTTGCGTCGGACAAGATCGCACTATCCGCGATGGGCGCCAAGGAGGTGACCGCCGCGCAGGCGCCGGAGCTGCACGGAATCATCGAGCGCCTGTGTGTGCAGGCCGATCTGCCCAAGCCGCGGGTGGCGATCATCAACGCGCAGATGCCGAACGCGTGCGCGCTCGGGCGCTCGCAGAAGACGGCGACGATCTGCGCGACCACCGGCCTGATGGCGCTGCTCGAGCCGGCGGAGCTGGAGGGCGTGCTCGCGCACGAGCTCACGCACGTGATCAACCGCGACGTGATGGTGATGACCATCGCCAGCTTCTTCGCCTCGATCGCGGCGATTCTCGTGCGCTTCGGGTTCTTCTTCGGCAGCTTCGGCCGCGGCAACCGCAACGCCCAGGGCGCGTTCGCGGCCGTGCTTGTGGTCTCGGTCGCCGTCTACGCGATCTCGTTCACGCTGCTGCGGGCGCTGTCGCGCTACCGCGAATACGCCGCCGACCGCGGCGCCGCGGTGCTCACCGGCCGGCCGAGCGCGTTGTCGTCGGCGTTGCTCAAGATCAGCGGGACGATGGAGCGCGTCCCGAGCCGCGACCTGCGCAGCGCTGCCGCGATGAACGCCTTCTTCATCGTTCCCGCCCGCCCGAAGGGCTCGCTCAGGAACCTCTTCGCCACGCACCCGCCGATCGAGAAGCGGATCGCGGCTCTCAACCGACTCGAAAGCCAGCTGCAAGGCACGCGGTGAGCCGCCCGGCTTGGGGGGAGGCCTAACTCACCGGCGCCGGCGGGGTCGCGCTGGTCAGGACCGTCCGCTCGATCCGAAGCTGCTCGACGACGACCTCGACCGCGCCGCGCACGACCACTCCCGGCCCGAAGGTCACGTCGCCGTGTACGACGAGTCGATCGGCTTCGAGCAGCGACGGCGGTCCGTCGGGGAAGCGCGCCTCGAACTCGTCCAACAGCTTGTAGAACCTGGTGTCGAGCTCCACGAACGGCAAGCGCTCGCCGCGCTCAGGCCGCGGCTCGACGAGCAATTCGTCCGACAGCGTGTACACATCGGAGCGGAGTACGAGCAGGTCGTCCGTCGTCTTGACGGGCACGAACCGTGTGCGCGGTACGCACAGGAGCTGGGCATCGGGAAAGCGTTCGATCGCCGCTCCCATCGCGCTCTCGAGCTGGAGCACCGGCGGCGAGTGAGAATCGCGCGGATCGACGGTCTTGCGGTTGACGATCAGCGGCAGCTCGAGGACGCCGTCACCGCGCTCGAGGGCTTCGGCCAGCGCCTGCAGATCGACCCACAGGTTGTTCGTGTTGTAGTAGCGCCAGCGGCGGAAGTCGCGNNGACGACCTCCATCAGGAACGGGATCCGCTCGGCAGCGAGGTGAGCGGCGATCCGGGGGTCGAGCGTCGCGCCGAGATTGTCTGAGTTCGAGATCATCGCGTACCGGAAACCCTCCGCGAGCAGCGTCGCGAGCATCCCCGAACGCGCCAGCGCACCGTAGACATCCCCGTGGCCCGGCGGGCACCACTCGAGCGTCGGCGCGTCGGGCCAGGTGACGGGTGCGAGCGTGTCGGCGTCGAGCTTGGGGACCATGCTCTGGAGAAAGTCCGGCGGCAGGTCGCTGCTCAGCACCGGGTGCCCGGCAAGTGCTCGCAGCGTCTCCTCGCGCGTCGCCTCGCTGTCCATCAGGACCACGGGCAGACGGATGTCGTAGCGGCGCCCGAGCGCCAGCGTCTGTCCGATGATGATGTCGAGGAACGACAGACCGTTGCGTGCCTCCACGAGTGACTTTGGGCTCCGCAGCCCCATCGAGGTCGCCAGCCCGCCGTTCAGCTTGATCGTGACCACATGCTCGAGCGCGTCCGCGACGTCGGCTTCCGGGAGCTCCTCGAGCGCCGGGACCCCGTCCGCGGGCTCGAGCTCGGCGCTCGCGAGCACAACTGACTCGCCGGCGGCGAGGCGCTCGTAGGCGCTGGCGAAGCTTCGGATCGCCCCTTCGGGCTGACCCGCTGCACGCATCTTCTCCGCTGCCGCTTTCAGGCCGTCGGTGCTCATCGGAGGCTGCATTCTGCCTGGAGCGCGCGGCGCGCGCGGCCTGTAAGGATACAGCGATCATGGAGCAGCGGAGAATCGAACGTCTCGGCCGGGAGGTGAGCGTGGTTGGCCTGGGTACCTGGCAGCTCGGCGCCGACTGGGGATCGGTCGCGCCGGACGACGCCCGGGCGACGCTCGACGCCGGAGCGCAGGCGGGGATCACGTTCTTCGACACCGCGGACGTCTACGGCGACGGTCGCAGCGAGCAGTTCTGCGGCGAGCTCGCAGAGCGCGATCCCAGGGTCTTCATCGCCACGAAGATGGGGCGGCGCGTCGAGCAGCTGCCCGAGAACTACACACGCGAGAGCTTCCTCGCCTGGAACGACCGCTCGCGCGCGAACCTCGGTGTCGAGCAGCTCGACCTCGTGCAGCTCCACTGCCCGCCGGACGGCGTGTACGAGGACGACGTCGTCTTCGACGCCCTCGACGAGATGGTGGATTCGGGCCGGATCAGGGCCTATGGCTTCTCGGTGGAGACGTGCGCACAGGCGCTGTCGGCGATCGCCCGCCCGCATGTGGCGACGGTGCAGATCATCCTCAACTGCTTCCGGCTCAAGCCGCTCGAGCAGGTGCTGCCCGCGGCGCGCGAGGCGGGAGTCGGAATCATCGCCCGCGTACCGCTCGCGTCGGGCCTGCTGTCGGGGCGCTACGACGAGAGAACGGTCTTCGCGCCGGAGGACCACCGTAGCTATAACCGCCACGGCGAGATGTTCGACGTCGGCGAGACGTTCGCCGGGGTGCCCTACGAGGTCGGGCTCGAGGCGGTGCGCGAGCTCGCGAAGCTCGTCGACGAGGGGATGACGCTCGCCCAGTTCGCGCTGCGGTGGGTGATCGACCAGCCGGGGGTGAGCACCGTGATTCCCGGGGCCCGCAACCCTGAGCAGGTACGCGGCAACGCTGCGGCCGCGTCGCTCCCGCGCTTACGCGACGAGCAGCTGGCCGGGGTCAGGGACGTCTACAGCCGACTTCTGCGCGCACACGTTCACCAGCACTGGTAGGACTTACGGCCCACGACGCAGACGGGTCGCGTAGCGGAACGTGGCGCGAAGCATCGGCCCGTCGACGCCGAGGAACCCGGGTTCGGCGGGATCGCGGCACGCGTCAGCGGACTTCGCGAACCTGGCGCTCGCCCGCGATCAACCCGCTCCGTGCCGGGAACACGAATTGCCGCACGGTGACTCCGGCCTCGCGCAGCTCGTCGGCGACGCGGTCGCCCGCCGCCTCGGCCGTGTTCGCATCCATCACCACCAGCGCCGCGCGGGCAACCGCGGCCCCCGCGTACGCTGCGAGCCGCTCGATCGCATCCTCGGCGACGACGACCTCGATCTCGGGCTCGGATCCGGCGCCTACGGCACCGGTGCTCGGCTCAGGACCGTTGCCCGTAATAGGCCCGCGGCCCGTGCTTGCGTTCGAAGTGCTTCGCGCGAACGGCGTCGGCGAGTGGCGGGATGCCGGGGTCGAGCAGGCTGCTCAGCAGGGCCATATGCGCAACCTCCTCGAGCGTGACCGCGTTCTCGAGCGCCGCCTCCGGGCTATCTCCCCAGCTGAACGGCCCGTGTCCGCGCACCAGCGCGCAGGGAAGCTGATCGGCGCCACGCTCGCTCACCGCCTCGACCAGCGCCATACCCGTGGCGCCCTCGTAGTCGTCCTCGATCTCGGCTTCGGTCAGGGGACGGGTGAGCGGGATCGGATGCGCGGTCAGGTCCGCATGCGTCGTTCCGAGCACCGGAATCTCCTTGTGCGCCTGCGCCCAGGCCGTGGCCCAGGTCGAGTGCGAGTGGGCGATCCCTCCGATCTGCGCGAACGCTCGGTACAGCGTCAGATGCGTCGGCGTATCGGTCGACGGCCGTCGCTCGCCGTCAACGATGTTGCCGTCCAGGTCGACCACGACCAGGTCATCCTCGGTCATCTCGTCATACGAGACCCCGCTCGGCTTGATCACGACCAGTCCGCTCGCCCGGTCGATCCCGCTGACGTTGCCCCAGGTGAGCGTCACCAGCCCATGCTTGGGCAGGGCGAGGTTCGCGGCCAGGACCTGATCGCGCAGCTCGTCGAGCACGACGGGCGCTAGATCTCCTCGTAGTCGATGTCGAGCAGCTCGGCAAGCCGCCGCCAGCGCGCGGTGTGCTCGCCGAGGTTGGTGACGAAATGGTGAGGAGCTCCGTACCCGAGCCAATCGTCCATGAACGCCTCCATCCCGCGGTCGGGGTGGAAGTGGAAGTAGGGCATTTCGACGTTCGGGAGCTCGGGGGTATCGAGCACCTCCCCGCGCCCGGCCACCAGCCGGTAGAGCTCGCCCTCGAGCGGCACCAGCGCCGCGGTGGTCGCCACTCCCGGCTCGGCGGAGAAGACGGGCGTCGGCGGGTTCTCGAGCCTGCCGATCCCCAGTGCCCGGTCGATCAGCCGGACCGGTCGATCCTTGCGCGCAACCTTCCAATTGCCCTCCCCCATATGGCTGATGAGGACCGAATCGAGCTCCCAGTCCATCGCGTACATCTCGCTGAAGTGCGCGTTCCCGATCAGCGTCTGGCTCGCGCACATCAGCGTGGCGGTGTTCGTGTCGCCCTCGGCGGCGTAGCCGTAACCGTCGGCCATCAAGTCTGACGCGGCGAGCAGCGGCAGCTGCTCGAAGCGGCCATCGCCGCCGATCGAGTCGAAGTGGAACGAGAACGCCTGGTAACGCCGCTCCTCGAGCAGCCCCCGGATCGCCAGCTCGAGCCTCGCCGCGTAGGCGTGGCGCGCCCGCGGCAGGTCCGGGGAGACCTCGAAGCGCCCGGCGTGCTCCTCGAGCAGGCGGTCGATCTCGGGGCCTGCGACAGCCTGGGCCCGTGCGTACAGCGCGCCGAGATCCTCGCTCACGATCGTCGGGCCGATCCGGCGCAGCAAGGCCGGCGGGTCGTAGAGGATGTCGCCCATACCGTTCATCGGGTAGCCGAGCAGCGCGATCTTGGTGCGCCGCAGCGCGGTCACGGCCTGCGCTGCACGCGCCCAGTCCTCGAACTGGCGCTCGAAGCGCNNGGCTGGATGTTGGCCAGCAGCAGCGGCACGGGAATCTCAAGCAGCGCGCGCACCGAGCGCATCGCCGGACCGTAGGTGAGCATCACGATCGCGATCCCGTCGACGCCATCGGCGAGGAGCTCGCGCGAGATCGACTCGATGTCGTCGCGGTTACGGGCGGGCCGCGTGAACGTCACCTCGGCGACGCCCGTCAGCCGCTGCGCCACGGCTGCGGCGTATTGCGCCTGGTGCTCCGTGATCCCCGGGATCATCTCGTCGTAGAGCTCCTGCATGATCCCGAGGAGCCCGATCCGGGGTCGCGCGTTCACCCGGACTTCCTTTCGGCGCGGATCCGCTTGAGCCCGTGCAGCAACTCCACCTCGGAGCGTCCGAGCGTCTCGTAGAGGCTTCGGTAGATCGCGTACACCCGATCGTAGATCGCCCTCGCGGCTGGGTCTGGTGCATAGGTGCGGGCGGTCGCCGGGGCCGTCGCCGCGACGGCGCTCGCAATGTCCTCGAACACGCCCGCGGCCACAGCCCCGAAGAGCGCCGCGCCGCGCGCCGGTATCTCCGCGGAGTCGGGCACGTGCACCTCGAGGCCGCTCGTATCGGCAAGCAGCTGCATCAGGAGCGGGCTCTTCTCAGCGATCCCGCCACAGGCGACGATCTCCCCGAGCGCCAGGCCGTGCTCCTCGAAGTTCTCGATGATCCGTCGGCTGCCGAAGGCGATCGACTCGAGCNNTCGAGCAGCGCGCGGTAGATCTCCTCGGCCGAGCTCTGCAGAGTGAGACCGCAGATCACGCCGCTGAGGTCGGCGTCGGCGAGAATCGAGCGATTGCCGTTCCACCAGTCGAGCGCCACCAAGCCGGTTTCGCCGGGCGAGAGCCGGGCGGCCGCGGGCTCGAGCGCGTCGTAGCTACGCCCGTCGGCGCCGAGGGTGTTCACGAACCAGGCGAGCATGTCGCCGACCGCGGCCTGCCCCGCCTCGTACCCGTAGAGACCCGGCAGGATGCCGTCCTTGACGACCCCGGTGATTCCCGGCAGGCGGACCTCCCGCGGGTCAATGACCATGTCGCAGGTCGAGGTTCCGACAACCGTGACGAATGTCCCGGGCTGCTCGACGCCGGCGCCCGGAACCGAGACGAACGAGTCGACGTTGCCGACCGCCACCGCGACCGTCTCTGGCAGCCCCAAGCGAGCCGCCAGCTCGGGGCGGAGCGTTCCGGCGCGCGTTCCCAGCGGCGCGAACACGGTTCCGAGCTTCTCTGCAGGCCGGTCGAAGCCGGGATATGCCGCCGCAAAGTACTCAGCGGAGGGGAGGCCGTCGGTGTCTGACCAGAACGCCTTGTAGCCGGCGGCGCAGCTCTGACGACGCTCGTTGCCGGTCAGGTACCAGACGATCCAGTCGGTCGCCTCGATGAAGCCGTAGGCGGCGTCGTAGATCTCACGGTCCTCGATCCAGAGCTCGATCAGCTTCGGGAAATACCACTCAGACGAGATCCTGCCGCCGTAACGCGTCAGGAAATCCTCGCCTCGCCCGACTGCAACCTCGTTCAGCCGGTCCGCGACTGGCTGCGCCGCGTGATGCTTCCACAGCTTCGGCCACGCGTGGCGGCGATCGCGCCAGCGCTCGAGGGTTCTCAACGGGACGCCTTCGCTCGTGACCGGGAGGACCGTGCAGCACGTGAAGTCGACCCCAACGCCGAGGACATCGTCGGACCGGATCTCCGCCTGCGCCAGCACTGCGGGAATCGCGGTCTCGATCACCGTCACCCAGTCGTCGGGGTCCTGGAGCGCCCAGTCGCCCGGTAGCTGCTCACCGGTGCCAGGCAGCTCGCGGTCGATCACGCCGTGCGGATACGGCACCACGGTGACCGCCAGCTCAACGCCGGAGTCCAGATCGAGCAGCAGCGCCCGGCCCGACTCGGTGCCGAAGTCGACTCCGATCGAGCAGTGGCTCATGCGGGGGTGTCGGGCGGCGGCAGGCCCGCGCTGCTGCCTGTGGCCCGGCTGGCGGATAGGACGATGCACGACCGGTGAGGGCCGGGCTGCCGCAGGCCCGATTTGCCGGGCGGCCTCGTGTGGGCGGCTACACTCTTGTAAACCTTTTCAGAGATCGAGGAAAGCACCCGTGCCTGCCAGCATACACGCCGTCGCCGCCCGCGCCGGGGTTTCGGTCGCGACCGTGTCGCGGTCGCTGACCGCGCCGCGCACCGTGCGGGAGAACACCCGGGCGCGGGTCTTGGTGGCGGCCGCCGAGCTGGGGTACGAACCCAACCGCGCGGCGCGCGGGCTGATCACGGGCCGCACGGGGAACATCGGCGTGATCGCCCCCGACCTCGGCAACCCGTACTTCCACGCCGTGCTGAAGGGTGCCCAGGCGCGGGCGCGTGAGGCCGACTACGCGGTGTTCGTGGCCGACGGGCAGGAGGACGCGGGCGAGGAGGAGGCGCTGATCCGCGCGATGGGCAAGCAGGTCGACGGGATCGTGCTGTGTTCCTCGCGCCTGGCGCCGGACACGCTGGCGCGGCTCGATCCGACGCCGACCCTCGTGCTGCTCAACCGCCGCGTGCCCGGCCGCCCGTCGGTGGTGGTCGACAGCGCCGGCGGGATATGCCTGGCGGTGCGCCACCTCGCCGAGCTGGGCCACGTGCGCTGCGCGTTCGTGGCCGGCCCCCGCCGCTCGTGGTCCAACCGTGAGCGTCTGCGCGGGCTGCGCGCCTGTACCCGGGCGGTCGGGGCGGAGCTCGTCACGATCGGCCCGGTGGCGCCGCAGTTCACCAGCGGCGCGGCGGCCGCCGACCGGGTGCTGGAGACCGGCGCCACGGCGGTGCTGGCCTACAACGACCTGGTGGCGGTGGGGGTCCTGAGCCGGCTGGCCGAGCTCGGCGTGCGCGTGCCCGACGAGCTGAGCGTGGTCGGGTTCGACGACATCCCGCTGGCGGCGATGGTGACGCCGCCGCTGACCACCGTGGCGGCGCCGACCGAGCTGGCCGGACGGGTGGCGGTCGAGGCGCTGCTCGACCGCCTCCAGGACGGCGCCGCGCAGCGCCCGGCGGCGGTCCAGCGGCTCCCGACGACGCTCGTCGTGCGCAGCTCGACCGCCGCGCCGGCGCTGACCCGAACCACGACTGCACTGAGGAGCGCATGAAGATCAGAGCACTCACGACCGCCGGCGGGAGCACCGCCCACATCACCCTGACGGTGGCCGACCTGGCCGCCGGCGAGACCCTGGAGGTCGGAGCCGAGAACGAGTCGGCCGCGGTCGTGCTCAGCGGCCGCGTCGACGCCGCCGTCGATGGCGCGTCACTGGGCATCGCCGGCGCCCGGAGCTCCGTGTTCGATGCGCCCGGCGACACCGTCTACGCACCGCCCGGAGCGGCCACGACCCTCACCGCGAACGGCGACGGAGCCGTCCAGGTGGCGATCGCCGAGGCAGCCGCCGAGCCGACCCCGGACGCGCCGCCGGCGCGGGTGATCCGGCGCAGCGACCAGCGGATCGCGGAGGTCGGTCAGGGCAGCTGGTCGCGGACCGTGCGCACGATCCTCGGCCCCGAGCACGCCGCGGTCCGGCTACTGCTCGGCGAGACGATCAACCCGCCGGGTAACTGGTCCTCCTATCCCCCCCACCGCCACGACCGCCACGACCCCCCGCGCGAGGTGAACCTGGAGGAGGTGTACCTGTTCAAGGTCGACCCGCCCGGCGGCTTCGGCGTGCAGATCCGCTACGACCTCGGCGGCGCCGAGGAGGCGTTTCTCGTTCGCGACGACGACATCGCCGTGATCCGCGCCGGCTTCCACCCGGTGGTGGCGGCGTCGGGCTACGCGCTGTACTACCTGTGGGTGATGGCCGGCGAGGGACGCGTGATGATGCCCTACCTCGACCCCGCGCACGCTTGGGTGCAGGAGGCGGCGTGACGATCGCGCTCGCGCAGGCCGTCGTCAAGCTCGACCCCGCCGATCCCGTGGGGCTGGCGCGCGTCGATCTCGAACCCGGCGTCGAGCTTGACGTCGGCGGCGGACGCCTGCGGGTGCGCGAGGCCGTGCCGCGCGGGCACAAGCTGGCGCTGATCGACCTGCCGGCCGGGACCGAGGTGCGCAAGTACGGCCAGCCGATCGGGCTGGCGACCCGCGACATCGCAGCCGGCGAGCACGTCCACGAACACAACCTCCGCTCGCTCACTCGGTCCCACCCGCCGGGCGCGCCGCACGCCGCCGATGGCGCCGCAGCCGGGGCGGCGGTCCCGCCGCGTGACGCGCCTGACCCGGCCCCACCCGCCCAGACGCCGACGTTCGACGGCATCGTCCGCGCCGACGGGCGGGTCGGGACCCGCAACTATGTCGCCGTCCTCAGCACGGTCAACTGCTCGGCGACCGTGGTCAAGCGGACCGCCGCCGCGTTCTCGGCACCCGGCGTGCTCGACGAGTACCCGGGAGTCGACGGGGTGATCGCGGTCACCCACGGGACCGGCTGCGGGATGTCGGCCGACGGCGAGGGGCTGGCACTGCTGCGGCGGACGCTGGCCGGCTATGCCCGTCACCCCAACGTCGGCGCGGTCGTGCTCATCGGGCTGGGCTGCGAGGTCAACCAGATCTCGGTGCTGACCGAGGACCTCGGCCTGGAGGACCGGCTGGTGATCCAGGAGCTCGGCGGGTCGATGGCCACCGTCCGGCGGGGGATCGACCAGGTCCGCGAGCTGCTGCCGGCCGCCGCCGCGACCGCCAAGCGCACCCCGGTACCGGTGTCCGCCCTGACGCTGGGGCTACAGTGCGGCGGCTCGGACGCCTGGTCCGGCGTGAGCGCCAACCCGGTGCTGGGCGTGGCCGTCGACCGCCTAGTCGCCGCCGGCGGCACCGCGGTACTGGCCGAGACGCCGGAGATCCACGGCGCCGAGCACCTGCTGACCCGCCGCGCCGCCTCGCCGGAAGTCGCGCGGGCGCTGCTCGAGCGGGTCGCGTGGTGGGAGCGCTACGCCGCCGCCGAGGGCGGCAACCTGGACAACAACCCCTCGCCCGGCAACCGCGCCGGCGGGGTCACGACGATCGAGGAGAAGTCGCTCGGCGCGGTGGCCAAGGGAGGATCCACGCCGCTCCGCGCCGTCTACCGTTATGCCGAGCCGGTCACCGAGCGCGGCCTGGTGTTCATGGACACGCCCGGCTACGACCCGGTGTCGGTGACCGGGATCGTCGCCGGGGGCGCGAACCTGGTGTGCTTCACGACCGGGCGCGGCTCGGTGTTCGGCTGCCGGCCGGCCCCCAGCCTGAAGCTGGCCTCCACCACCGAGCTGTACCGCCGGATGGCCGATGACATGGACTTCGACTGCGGGGCGGTGCTCGACGGCCGAGCGAGCGTGACAGAGCTCGGCGAGGCGCTGTTCGAGGAGATCCGGGCGGTGGCCTCCGGGCGGCCGACCAAGAGCGAGGAGCTCGGCTTCGGAGACGAGGAGTTCGTGCCGTGGCAGCTGGGAGCGGTGATGTGAACCGCGCCGGCACCGACACCCGGACGGCGGCCTGCGCGCCCGCCGCCGGCGCGACGGGAACCGGCCGCGAGCGGAGGGGGCGGCTGTCGCTGGGCACCCTGGACGCCGTGCCGGCGCCGCTGCGGCCCCCGATCGATCCGCGCCAGCTGAGCGTGGGGATCGTCCACCTGGGGATCGGAGCGTTCCACCGCGCCCACCAGGCGCCGTTCACCGAGGACGCGATCGTCGCCGCCGGCGGGGATTGGGGAATCTGCGGAGTGACCGAGCGGAGCCCCGCCGTCGTCGAGCAGCTCGCGCCGCAGCACGGGCTGTACGCGCTGGCCCAGCGCGGCGCCGGCGGCGAGCGCCTTCGGGTCGTCGGCGTCGTCCGTGAGCTGCGCTTCGCGCCGGCCGACCCCGGTGGCCTGCTGCGGCGGATCGCCGA
>PMOY01000368.1 GCA_003165655.1 Solirubrobacterales bacterium | reverse complement strand
TTCTGCGTGTCCTCGGTGTGGTTGGAGACGTTCTGGATCGCGGGATCGATCATGCTCGGGTGGCCACCGGGACCCTTCGGCGAGAGCTCGCCACGGACGGTGAGAACGTTGCCCGGGTTGTCGGGCGTGACGTGGAAGGTGTCCGGCAGCGGGTTCGTGCCCAGAAGCGCGTAGGCGGCCGGATCCTGCTTGGACTGCTGCGCCAGCGCCTGCTCCTTGGACTCGAAGTGGACCGCCTTGACGTGCGGCAGCGCCGCGATCTCCTGGCGCACGCGGGCGTCGTCGGCAGCGGTCGCCGTGGTCTTCATGTACACGTCGACGAGCACGCGGCTGCGCACGCTGTTGGCCGCGCCGGTGGCCGCCTGGAAGACCGGGATGAAAACACCGAGCACGAGCATCGTCACGAGCACCGTGGCGAGCGCCGCGAAGCTCGGAGCCGCGTTGCGGCGCATCGAGCGCAATGCCTCGCGCAGGAAGAAGCCCAGTCGCATCGGTGGCTAGACCTCCGGTGGCTCGATGCACGCGCCGCGAAGTCGCGCGGCAAACTCGCGTGTCGTCTCGTCGCGCGCGTAGAGTCCCGTCGCCTCGTCGCGGATGACGCGCCCGCTCGAGAGCTCGAGCACGCGTCGCCGCATCTTGTCGACCATCGCCTGGTCGTGCGTCGCCACGAGCACGGTCGTGCCTGTGCGGTTGATCCGGTACAGCAGCTGCATGATCCCGATACTCGTCTCGGGATCGAGGTTGCCGGTCGGCTCGTNNGCGATCGAGACGCGCTGCTGCTCGCCACCGGAGAGCTGCTCGGGATAATTGTGGAGCTTCGTCGAAAGGCCCGTCAGCCGCAGGATGTCGGGGACCTTGTCTCGGATCTCGCGTCGCGTGCCGCCGGTGACCTGGAGCGCGTAGGCCACGTTCTCGTACACGGTCCGGTTGGGCAGCAGCTTGAAGTCCTGGAAGACGACGCCGAGGTTGCGCCGGTAGTGCGGCACACGGCGGCGGCCGATCTCCTCGAGACCCCGGCCGGCGACGCGGATCGTCCCGGCGGTGCAGTCGATCTCCTTGATCAGCAGCCGCATCACCGTCGACTTTCCCGAGCCCGTGCTGCCGACGAGGAAAACGAACTCGCCGCGGTCAACCGAGAACGTGGCTTGGTCGAGCCCGATATCGCCACCGGAGTAGAGCTTGGAGACAGACCGAAACTCGATCACCGGCGCCTCGGCGCCCGGCTCGACGCGCGTTGGACGCGAGACCGGCTTCGCCCGCGTCGTCGGCGGAACGGGTCGGCGGCGGCTGCGGTTGTGCGGCTCGGAGATGGCCATCTGGACTCGCCGCAGGGTAGCGTGACCCACGGAGGCATGCTGACCCGATGGCGATACTGCAACAGGATTTGCAGGCCGTTTGGATAAGAAGGGGCGGCTCCGCCGCCTTGTTTGCCGGCAATTCGGACCCGCTCGGGCGGGTCCGCTGCGACCGACCGCTACCGTACGCCTGTGCCCGAAATCACCAGCTCCACCCTCCCCAATCATCTCCCGCTGTACCGGATCGCCATCGACGGTACGCGGGCGGTGACGATCCTCGTGGCGTTCAACGCCGGCGCGCGCACCGAGCGCCCCGATGAGAACGGCATGGCCCACTTCCTCGAGCACCTCGTGTTCAAAGGCGGCGAGAAGTACCCGAACTACCGCGACGTCAACGAGGCGGCCGAGGGGATCGGCGCGCAGCTGAACGCGTACACGAGCCACGATCTCGTCGCGTTCCACATCACCGCCCGGGCCGAGCGCGCGCTCGAGGCGATCGACCTCCTGACCGACTTCGTCGGCCGCCCGCGGATCGACCCCGACGAGCTCGACCGGGAGCGGGGCGTCGTCGTCCAGGAGATCGCGCGGTCAAACGATCAGCCGTCGATGGTGGCCGAGCACCTGATCGATGAGGCCGCATTCGGGAAGCATCCGCTGGGTCGTCCCGTGCTCGGACCCGCGGAGCACATCCGCGACACCTTTACGCGGGAGGCCATCGTCGCATTCCGCGAGCGGCAGTGGGCAGGCGAGAATGGCGCGGCGTTCGTCGTCGGCAACGTCAGTTCGCTGCCTTCGGGCGGCGCACTCGAGGACCTGTTCGCCCGCTTCCCGACACTCGCGGCGCCGGATCCCTATGAGCCGGCGCCGAGCTTCGAGCCCCGCATCCTGGTGCAGGAGCGCGACTCGAACCAATCCCATCTGCGCATGTCCTACCGACCGGTCCTCGACGTCCATGATCCCAAATGGCGCGCCGCACTGTTGATCTACTCGACCCTGCTCGGCGGGACGATGGGATCGCGCCTGTTCGACGAGATCCGCGAGCAGCGCGGGCTCGCGTACTCCGTCCACGCCGCCGGCCACGCGTATTCCGACGTGCCGCTCCTGCAGCTGTCGGCAGGCCTCGATTCAAGCAAGTGCCTCGAGGCCTACCGGCGGATGCGAGAGATCGTCTCGGAGCTCCGCATCGACGGCCCCACCGAGGGCGAGGTCGAGCGGGCGCGGGCGTACGCCGCCGGTGCCCGCGCGATCGCGTTCGAGAACACCGGCGTTGTCGCACGCCAGGCGGCCCAGCAGGCCATCGTCTACCACGGCGACATCGACCCGGATACCTCGATCGCGCTGCTCGACGCCGTGACCTACAGCGAGGTGGCTGAGGTCGCCCACGGCATCAGCGACGAGCTCTCGCTCGCCTGCGTCGGCCCGCACACGGCCGACGAATTCAGCTAGGACAGCGGATCTGCCGGCCGGTCCGGTGATCGCGAGAGTTGCCGTGCGGGCGTTCGCAGGCGAGAATTCCCGCCGTGGAGTCCGAAGGCGGCCTCAACGTCCGCGAGTTGAGGCGCTACATAGACCGGGTCGGTGATCGCTGGCGAGTCGAGGAAGCCTTGCTCGGTGGTGCCCGCGTGGCCGACGAGCGTGGGGCGCCGCCCCAGCGCGAGCGCGGTCCCGAGTTCATCGTGATTGTCGTCTCGCCGGCCTTTGACGGTGTTCCCTGGCTCGAGCGCGTCTACCAGGCCGGCTCGCTGTGGGACGCCCTCGAGATGGGTGCCGGGGCCGATGTCCACTGCTACACCCGCGACGAGTTCGAACGTAAGCGCACGAGCCTGCGCTCGGTCCGCGAGACCGTCGAGAGCGGAGTCGACCTGCTCGCCGTCA
>PMOY01000313.1 GCA_003165655.1 Solirubrobacterales bacterium | reverse complement strand
ACGTCGTCGAGCGTCGGGCGGCGGATCGCGAGGTCGTCCACTCCGACTCCCGACTCGTGGAGCCTTCGCACGGCTTCGACGATGCTGCCGCGGCGCTGGCGGACGCTCAGCTTGACGAGACCATCTTCGGCGATCGGGCGCTCGTCGGACATGGCCGCAAGCGCCCGTACCGCGGCCTCAACGTCGGCGCCGTCGTCGAGCCGCNNCCGTGGTCGATCACCGCGATCGTGTCCGCCAGACGGTCCGCCTCGTCCAGGTACTGGGTTGTCAGCAGCACGGTCGTGCCGTCTGCGACCAGTCCTTCGATCGTCTCCCACAGGCTCAGCCGGCTCCGAGGGTCGAGACCTGTAGTGGGCTCGTCGAGGAACAGCACCGGCGGCTTGGCCACCAGAGCATCCGCAAGGTCGAGGCGGCGCCGCATGCCGCCCGAATATGTCTTGACGGGCCGATTGGCCGCCTCGTCCAGGTCGAAGCGATCGAGCAGCTCCCGCCCGCGAGCCTTGGCCAGTCGACGCGGCATTCCGTACAGCCGGCCGACCATGGTCAGGTTCTCCAGCCCGGTGAGGTTCTCGTCCACCGCTGCGTATTGGCCGGCGAGACCGATCCGCTCGCGCAGCTTGGCCGCGTCCCGCACGACATCGAGACCTGTGACGCGTGCCGTTCCCGCATCGGGCTTCAGCAGCGTCGCCAGGACGCGCACCACGGTCGTCTTCCCTGCCCCGTTCGGACCGAGTAGGCCCAGCACCGTCCCGCGCCTCACGTCGAGATCGACGCCGTCGAGCGCCTGAACGTCGCCGTAGGACTTGAACAGCCCGCGCACGCTGATCGCGAGCTCATCGTCAGACGCCCCGGAGGTGGCGGATCGATCGGCTGGTAGGGGCGTGGCCACAGCCAGACAGTACGCACCGGGCACGACGATCGGCACGTCGAGTCCGGTCAGAATTCAGGTGTGAGTGCAGCAGCAGCGGGTAGCGCGCGCTCCCAGCTCGGTCGGGCGGCCGCACCAAGCGATGGGCGCCACGCCGGCGTCCGCCGGCGACGGGATCACGCGATCGTCGCGCGCCACGCCGGCTTCTCGCCGACGGTCAGGATTCAGGTGCCGCCATGCAACGGGGCCCGAACCGCGAGCCTCTCATCCGAGCAGAGCGCCCATGTCGCGGACCGCTCGGAACGTGCCGCGCGCGCTGCCGCTGACCTTCGAGCGACCACCCGACCGGACTCCGTAACTCACGCGCGTCTCGCCGATGCGCCAGCCCGCTCCGCCCGCGCGCAGAATCATCTCGAGCGGCCAGCCGAAGCCGCGGTCGCGCAGTCCCAACTCGAGCAGCGCCTCGCGGTGCGCGGCGCGCATCGGCCCGATGTCCGAGACAGCCACACCGCAGCGGCGCCGGAGTTCGAACGCGAGCACCCGATTCGCTACCCGGGCGTGCCACGGCCAGGCTCCTGGTTGCGCCACCCGCGCCCCGAGGCACAGGTCCGCATCGCCGCGAGCCACCGGTCCCGCGACAAGCGGCAGCTCCCATGGATCGAGCGAGCCGTCGCAGTCCATGAAGCAGACGACGTCCGATGTCGCCGCGACAAGGCCCGCGAAGCACGCCGCTCCGAAGCCGCGCCGTGGCTCGGACACAACCCTCGCCCCGCAACGCCTCGCCACCTCCGCGGTTCGGTCGACCGAACCGTTGTCGACAACGAGAGGCTCGAACCCGGCCGGCATCGCCGCGAGCACGGCGGGAATCGCCTCGGCCTCGTCCAGCGCCGGCAGGATGACCTCGATCACCCGGCCAGGCTACGCGGGAAAAAGTTACGGGAGGCGAAACAAACGCCCCCAGCGCTCAGCGCCGCCGCGGCGGTGCCGTAGGTTGGCAGCCGATGATCCTTGTTACCGGCGGCGCCGGCTTCATCGGTTCGCACATCGTCGACGAGCTGGTCGAGCAGGGCCATGAGGTCCGCATCCTCGACGCTGTCCTCGAAGCGGCGCACATGGTCATGCCCGATTACCTGAACCCCGGCGCGGAGTTCATCCAGGGCGACGTTGCCGACCGCGACGTCGTCGCAGAGGCGTTGCGCGGGGTCGACGCGGTCTGCCACCAGGCGGCGATGGTCGGGCTCGGGCTGGACATGGCAGACATCACGGACTACGTCCGCCACAACGATCTCGGAACCGCGGTCCTGCTCGGCGCGCTCGCGGGGGCCGGGTTCGAGGGTCGGTTGGTGGTGGCCAGCAGCATGGTTGTGTATGGGGAGGGCGCCTACCGTTGCGAGCGCCATGGTCCGGTAGCCCCGGCGCCGCGCGCGCGCGAAGACCTCGAGCTGGGTCGCTTCTCGCCTCGATGCCACCTGTGCGCGTCCGACCTCGAGCCGCTCCCGGTCGACGAGTCGGCACCGCTTGACCCGCGCAACGTTTACGCGGCGACCAAGGTTCACCAGGAGCATCTGTCCTTCGCATTTGCGCGCGAGACAGGCGTCCCCGTGATCGCTCTTCGTTACCACAACGTCTACGGCCCGCGGATGCCGCGCGACACCCCCTATTCCGGCGTCGCCGCGATCTTCGCGAGCGCGCTCGCCGCGGGGGCCGCGCCGCGGGTGTTCGAGGACGGCGGCCAACTCCGGGACTTCGTCCACGTGCGGGATGTGGCGCACGCGAACGTGATCGCGCTCACGTGCGAGGAGCCGCTGACCGGCGCCTTCAACGTCGCGAGCGGCGATCCCCGGAGCGTCGGCGAGATGGCCCACGCGCTCGCCGACGCGGCCGGCCCCGAGGCGCCGCGCCCCCTCGTCACCGGCCAGTACCGCCTTGGCGATGTCCGGCACGTCTTCGCATCCGCCGAGCGGACCGAGCGCGTGCTGGGCTTCACGGCGAGGGAGGATTTCCGGGCGGGGATGGCGGAGTTCGCGAGCGCCCCGTTGCGGGCGGCGTAGGCGGGGGGCCACGGCGTAGGCCGCGGGCCGCCTCGAGGCGGACTCACACCCGCGCGGTCGCCTCCCGAGCCCGGCGCACCGCGAATGCATACGCGATCCCCGAGAGCGCGAACATCACCCCGGTCGCGGCCAGCCAGTGGGAAAGGTAGATGCTCCGCCCGAGTCCGCTCGCAGCGGTGTAGGTCGGCCCGAGACTGAGGATGTCGGGGAAGAACACGATCAGCAGCAATCCACTGAGGATCGCGGGAACTCGTACGTACGCGACCGCGCTGACGGGGGACACCGGCTCGTGGCGGCGCGGTGGCGAGGCTTTCCGTGTGGCCGGGCGCCCGGTGGTACTCACCGCAGCTTCTGCCGACCGCTCGTCCGCATCCACCACAGCTCCGGCCGACCCCCCGGCGGCATCGACTGCAGCTCCGCCTGACCCCCCGGCGGCACCCCCCGCAGCTCGGGCCGCGGCGTCACCCGCCGCGTCTTTGCTCCTTGCGCGCGAGAAGGCGATCCGGTCGAGTAGCGAGTACAGCGGCACCAGCACCAGGTCGTGCCCGATCAGCGCCGCAAAGAAATACTCGAGCACCTGGTGCAAGTCCAACGGCCGCTGGTACCAGCCGACCACGCCCGCCCCGGCGAGGGCGAAGCTCGCAATCAGCGCGAGCAGATGGAGCGGGCCCGCGCCATAGAGGTTGCGGAAGCGGCGGATCACGTCCGCACCGGGCTGAACGCCATCTTCGTCACCCATTTTGTGCAGTGCACACCCGGCACCGCGGGGCTGATCACGCGGGCTGGGAAGCCGTGGTCGAGCGAGAGGTCGACGCCGTTGACCCGCAGCGCGAGCAACGACTGCTCGTCAGCGACCTGCTCGGAACCGAGCGTAGCGGCGGAGAAGTCACTGCCGGTTTGGATGGAGATGCTTTCCACCGTCGCTGCATCGTGGACGCCGGCGAGGGCAGCGAGGTCGCGTAGCCGCACGCCCGTCCATCGCTGGGTCGTCGACCACCCCTCGACGCAGGCGATCGGGAGGTCGTAGGTGTGCTGGGGCATCATCAGCAGCTGCTCGCGGGATAGCTGCAGCGACCTCGCGCCGACGAGCTCGAGCCGCCATGCGGGGCCGACGCTGGCCGACGTGACCTCAGCCGCCGCCGCTGTCTGATTGACGGGAAAGCCGAGCGGCCCCGAGGGGGCACGGCCACGAGGGGCCAGGAACGAGAGAAACCTGAAGGGACCGCCGAGCGACTCACCCGCACCCTGCAGAAACAGGATCAGGGAACCGGCACCCACCGTCCCGAGGAGCACCCGCCGCGACATCGTCGACGGTGCGGGTGAGATCGCAGTGAGTGATGCTGGACCGCCCGGCGAGAAGCCATCCATCACTTCCCCCCGCGTCCTCAACCCCTGGCGCATCGTGCCGAGCTTCAGCGCCGAGTGGGCGCCGAAGGCGCCGATGCAGATCCACCCACCGTAGTAGTGCGCGGGCACAAAGGAGAAGCTGAACGGGTAATAGAGCTGGATGTCGAGGATTCCGGTCCCGAACTCGAACAGCACGCTCCCGACAAGGAGCGCGAGCGAGAGCCGCTCGAGTAGGTGCGCGGGGCTTCGCACCGGCGGCCACTCGAACAGCCGCGGGATCACCGACCACAGCTTGACCAGCAGCACGGGGATGAGCGTGAGCCCAATCGTCACGTGCATACCCTCCGTCAGCGCGTACAGCCACACCGGCCGGGTCGGCCAGGTGAATAGGTAGAAGTCGAGCGGCCTCAGATTCGTGCCGAGCGAGTTCGCTCCGAGCCGCGGCTGGTAGGCGACGTTCGAGAGCAGCCCCGTGATGAAGAGGATCGGGATCCCGATCAGAAGGATCAGTCCGAGTAGTGCAGTCAGCCATCTCCCACGCAGTGGGCTGCGCCAGAAGCCCGCACGAAACGGCCCCGGCGGCGGGCGTTTGGGATCAAATCCCGGCAGTCGCACTTCGTCCAATGTGGCACAAAAGGGCGCCGATCACAGCCGATCTGAAGCGGGCGCGTTCAGCCGCGGGAGCGCCACCCCGAGGGAAGCCGAGCGGCCCCGATCCGGCACGGCCGCGTGGGCCCATGAACGACGGAACCTAACGGGCCAACGAGGGAACCACCCGCGCCTCGCAGGAACAGCTGCGGCGAACCGAGATCCCGTCCCCGAGCAGCATCGCTCGCCGATATCGTCGCCGGCGCGGGCGGCGCGCCACCGCGGACGCGGGCCGGCCCCGCGCAGTCCCGAACGTCAGCGTCCCATGCGCGCTCAACGCGCCGCCGAAACACCCATTCGGCCGTCGTCCGTGCGCGCGAAGCAGAAGTGCCTAGTGCGGTCGAGCCTCGCATGCATCGTGGCGCACGCACTCGGTCAGGCGTCGGTGTTAAGTGACTATTTCACCACGATCGTTAAGGGACTGTTCATTATTGCCACGGCCGCCGGCTCCATGACTGTTGACACGTTCGTGTTTCGTAATCTGAATGTGGGTCATTACCCATTACGTTGGGCGAGTGGAACGCGTTGCACTGCTCGTCATCGCCAAGGAACCCCTTCCCGGCCGCGCGAAGACGCGCCTGACGCCGCCCTGCAGCGCGCACCAGGCGGCACAGCTCGCGCAGGCGGCGCTGCTCGACACGCTCGACGCCGTCGAGCGCACCCCCGCCGACCGGAAGGTGCTGGTGTTCGAAGGCGACGCCCGCCGGTGGCGCAGAGCCGGGTTCGAGGTGATCAGGCAGCGGGGTCTCGGACTCGCCGAGCGCCTCGCCGCGGCGTTCGAGGACGTCGGCGAACCGGCACTGCTCGTCGGCATGGACACACCGCAGCTGACGCCCGAGCTTCTGCTCGACGGCGTCCACGCCCTGCGGTCACCCGACACTGACGCGGTCCTCGGGCCCTCCCTCGACGGCGGCTACTGGAGCGTTGGCCTCGGCGGGCCTGTCGAGGGCGCGTTCGCCGGGGTTCCGATGAGCTCCCACAGCACGTGGATCAGGCAGCGCGGCCGGCTCCGCACGCTCGGGCTGAGAATCCACGAGCAGCCGCTCTTGCGCGACGTCGACACAATTGAGGATGCATGGGCGGTCGCCGGCGAGTCCCCGGACTCCCGTTTCGCTGCCGAGCTCGCATCGATCCGTCCTCGCGGTCGCACGCAGGCCGCGTTCACGACAACGCTCACGCCGGCGCCGCTGACCGGGTAATGCATCCACTCCGTCTCTACGCGGAGTGCCTACGCACGCCGAGCGAGCATGGCGAGCAACGGGCGCGCTTCAGCGACGGCACCGCGATCCCGCTCCGGGTCGACCGCTACCTGGGCCCGGCGGACGCAACCGACAAGCGGCTGCTGACCGACGTTCGCGGCCCGGTGCTCGACGTCGGCTGCGGGCCCGGACGGCACCTACATGCGCTCGCGGCGCGGGGCATCTTCGCGCTCGGCGTCGACCTCTCGCCGGTCGCCGTCGACCTCGCCCGCGGAGGTGGAGCCCGGGCGATCGTCGCCTCGATCTTCGACGAGCTACCGGGGAGCGGCACCTGGAGGAGCGCGCTCCTGCTCGACGGCAACATCGGAATCGGCGGCGCGCCCGCGCGCCTGCTCGCCCGGATCGGCTCCCTGCTCACCGACGACGGCGAGGTCCTGGTCGAGCTCGACCCTCCCGACACCGCGACGGCCACGATGCGCGCGCGCATCGAGACGCCGCAGCGCGTCAGCTCCTGGTTCCCATGGGCCCGCGTCTCCGCGGCCGGGGTCGGGCCGGTGGCGAGCGCGAGCGGCTTCGCGGTGTCGGGGACGTGGTCGCTCGGCGACCGCTGGTTCGCCCGCCTCGAGCGATGATTCGCTCGATCGCCGGCCGCGGGCGGTCGCGGATCCGGGCCGCCTGCGCCGCCGGCGCCTTCGCGACCTGGTGACCGCGCAGCCGCCATGTCTGACCTGCCGCCGCGTTGGCCGACCCGCGCCGCCAATACTCGACGGCGCACCTCGGCGGTATGTAGGATGACCGTGCTCGTGAAGACGATGCCGGTGGGCCTCAGCTGGACGACAGTAGCCGCGACGCGATGACATCCGGGGGCGGGCGACCCCCGCCGACCGTCGCCGACGTGGTCGGCGCCACGATCGCCGCCCAGGGCGTGATCGACGCCTTCGGCGTGGTCGGCAGCGGAAACATGGTCGCCACGAACGCCCTGGTCGCCCACGGCGCGCGATTCCACCATGCGCGCCACGAGGGCGGCGCCGTCTGCATGGCCGACGGGTACGCCCGCGTCTCGGGCCGAGTCGGCGTCGTCAGCGTGCATCAGGGTCCGGGTCTCACGAACACGATGACCGGCCTGACCGAAGCGGCCAAGAGCCGTACCTCCGTGCTTGTGCTGGCGGGCGAAACGCCGGCCGCCGCGCTCACCTCCAACTTCCGCATCGACCAACACGACCTGGTCGAGTCGGTCGGCGCGATCGCCGACCGAGTTCATTCGCCGGCGACCGCGGCTGATGACGCCGAGCGCGCGTACCAGCGGGCGCTCGTCGAGCGCCGGCCGGTGGTGTTGATGCTGCCGATCGACATCCAGGCGATGCCCGCCGCGGCTGCGAGCTCCGCTCGCCCTCCGCTTCCTCATCTCGAGCCCCCGGCACCGGCGCGAGAGGCGATCGAGGCCGCCGTGAACGTACTGACGAACGCCAAGCGACCAGCGATCATCGCCGGCCGCGGCGCGGTGATCGCAAATGCCGGCGAGGAGCTCGAAGCGCTGGGCGCGAGGATCGGTGCCGTGCTCGCGACCGCCGCGCCCGCCAACGGCCTGTTCGCGGGGCTGCCCTACGCGTTGGGCATCTCGGGCGGGTTCGCGTCTCCGTTCGCGGCCGAGATCCTGCCGCAGGCCGACGCGGTGGTCGTCGTCGGTGCGTCAGTCAACCATTGGACGACCAAGCACGGCGCGATGATCGGCGAGGACGCCACAGTGATCCAAGTCGACATCGACCCGCGGGCAATCGGGCGCAATCGGCCGGCGCACGTCGCATTGATCGGCGATGCCGCTAAAGCGGTGGCCGCACTCACCGCGCAACTCGAACGCGTCGGTCACGTCAGCGAGGGCTTTCGCACCCCCCTGCTCGCCGACGAGATCGCGTCCCGCCGCTGGCGCGACGAGCCCTATGACGATGCCTCGACCGACGAGTGGATCGACCCCCGGACGCTGAGCATCGCCCTCGATCGCCTACTGCCGGAACAGCGCCAGGTCGCCGTCGACTCGGGCCATTTCCTGGGTTACCCCTCGATGTATCTCGACGTCCCAGACGCCCGCTCGTGGGTCTTCCCCAATGGCTTCCAGGCCGTCGGACTCGGGCTCGGCACCGCGATCGGGGCGGCGATCGCGCGTCCTGACCGAACGACACTCGCCGCGATCGGTGACGGCGGCGCATTCATGGCGCTCGCAGAGCTCGAGACCGCCGTCCGCTTCAAGCTCGAGAAGCTCGTGGTCCTGATCTACGACGATGCCGCGTACGGCGCCGAGGTGCACCACTTCGCCCCGATGGGCCACGACGTGGCGCTCGTCCGCTTTCCCGATGCCGACTTCGCGGCGATCGCGCGCGCCGCCGGCGCGCACGGCGTTACCGTACGCAACCCGGACCAGCTCGAGCAAGCCGTGAACAGCTGGCTCGCGGATCACCATTTCCGACCACTCGTAATCGACGCCAAGGTCAACCCGACGATCTGCGCAGAATGGCTGGAGGAAGCCTTCCGCGCCGGGTGATCCGGCAGACTCGCACCCGCCAGCACCCCCGAGCAAGGAGCCCATCCGATGTCCGCCACCCAAGTTGAGTCACTGATCGACGACCTTGCATCCGGAGCGGTCGAGGTCGTCGATCTCACGCAGCCGCTGAGCGAGTCAACACCTGTGATCAAGCTCCCGCCCCCGTTCGCGAACACACCGGGTCTGTCGCGGACGGAGATCAGCATGTACGACGATCGTGGGCCGGCGTGGGCGTGGTACACACTCGAGATCGGGGAGCACGTCGGCACCCATCTCGACGCCCCGATTCACTGGATCACCGGCAGGGATGGCGCCGACGTCGCCTCGATTCCGCCAGCCTCACTTGTCGGGCCGGCGGTCGTGATCGACAAGACGGCCGAGACCGAGTCCGACCCGGGCTACCTGCTGACCGTCGATGACCTCGAGGCGTTCGAGGCCGAGCATGGGCGCATCCCCGAGCGCGCATGGGTGCTGCTGCGCACCGGGTGGGGCTCCCGCGCTCAGGACGAGGCCGCGTTTCTCAACGTCGGCGAGAACGGACCCGTTACCCCCGGTCCCGATGTGGAGGCCTCGCGCTGGTTGGCGACGGAACGCCCGATCTCGGGCTTCGGCGTCGAGACGGTCGGAATCGATGCGGGCGCCGCGGGCGGCTTCGATCCACCGTTTCCGCTCCACAACCTGCTGCTCGGTGCCGGCCGTCTGGGACTGACCCAGCTCGCGAGCCTCGACAAGCTGCCGATCACCGGAGCGCTGATCGTTGTGTCACCGTTGAAACTGGTCGGGGGGACGGGGAGCCCGTCACGCGTGCTTGCGTTCGTGCCCAGATAGTGGCCCCATGACGCCGCGGACTGCTTATCGAAACGCGCTCATCCTGATCCCGGTGAGCATCGTCATCGGGATCGTCGCCGTGATCCTCAGCAATTGGTTCGTGGTCGGTGTCATGGTGCTCAGCGTTGCCTTCCAGACGGTCAATCTCCGATCGAGCCGGCGGCGCCTGAATCGCCGCGACCGAAAGTGACCGCCTGATCGCGCCTCGGCGAGTCGGCCCGCGCTCGGGGACGCGGCCCAGCGCCCGGGACCCGGCCCGCGCCCGAGAGTCGGCCCGCGCCCGGGGCCTCAGACCGCCAAATACCCCAGGATCACCCCATCGAAGTGCCGTTTCGCCGCGTCGGCGAGCGATGTCCACAGCACGTCGAAGGTGGCGACGGCTCGCCCGCGCTCGGCGGCCAGCGGAACGAGCTCCTCCGGCAGCTCCGGATCGAGGAACGGGAATACGCGGAACAGCTGGATCAGCCGCGTCCTGACGAGGAACGCCTGACGGTCGCTCAACAGCTCCGCCGGCGAAGCACCCCCGAGATAACCAGCGAACTCCGCCTCGAACGCCGCGTACCTCTCCGCCAGGCCGCTGAGATCCCAGGCTCGCTCGGCGGCCACCCGTAGCCCCCGCGCCGACTCGGATGGAGCAAGGAAGACGCTCGCGTAGCTCGCGACCCCGCGCTCGTCGAGCAGCTCGACGACCTCCTCCTGGTGGTCGTGCGGTGAGACCCAGACGCTGTCCTGGAGTGAGCCGAACCCGAGGAACCGCAGTCGCTTGCCCAGGCGGCTACGCTCGAGCCGGCGGTCCTCGGGGATCTGGTGCCAGAGAAAGGTCCAGCAGCTCCCGTCGTCGCGCGGGCGCCCGAGCGAGAAGATCCGGCCGTCGCCCTCGGCCAGCACCCGCGCGGCGCGCGGCGTCATCCGGTAGTGGACGAGCCTGCCCTGGCGCACCCGGAGGATCAGTCCGCGGTTGACGAGCCGGGTCAAGGCCACGCGCGCGGCTCCATTGGAGAACTCGAGCTCCTCCAGGAGGGAGACGAGCCCACCCGACCACACCGTCTGGTGGCGCCCGTGAACATAGCTGCCGAGCAGCGTGATCACGAGGTCCTGGGGCTGCGGCGGCTCAGCGGTGGCGAGCGGCCCCGGCCGCTCGGGCCTCAGGCGCCGTCGCGTGGTCGACTCAGCCGGCACGCGCGGGAGGGGCGGTCGCGAGCTTCCCCGCTTCCTCGGAGTAATCCCCGGCGACCCCCGGCTCCTCGAAGCGCCGCTCGAGCTCCTTGCTCACTCCGTCGGCCCTCCCCGTCGGGGGCTTACGCGAGCCGGCAGCGTATTGAGCAACCCAGGACACGCCGTCGTACTCCTGCTCCGCCGCGGCGTGGAGCGTCCAGGCCGAGTCATACAGGTGCGGACGGGCCAGCGCACAGAGATCCGCCCGGCCGGCGAGGATGATCGTATTGACGTCGTCGTAGCTTGCGATCGCGCCGACGGCGATCGTCGGGATCCCGACGACGTTACGGATCCGGTCGGCGAACGGTGTCTGATAGGTGCGCCCGAACGCGGGCCGCTCCTCGGGTGCGACCTGGCCGGTCGAGACGTCGACGATGTCGCAGCCGTGGACCTTGAGCATGGTTGCGAACTCGACCGCCTCGTCGGCGCCGAACCCGCCGTCCACCCAGTCGGTCGCAGAGATGCGCACGCTCATCGGCTTCTCCTCGGGCCATAGCGCGCGGACGGCTTGGAATACCTCGAGCGGGAACCGAGCCCGGTTCTCCAGCGACCCGCCGTACGAATCCTGGCGGCGGTTGGTCAGCGGCGAGAGGAAGCTCGATAGCAGGTACCCGTGCGCGCAGTGCAGCTCGAGCAGGTCAAACCCGGCCTCGACGGCGCCGTTCGCCGCCCACACGAAGTCGCTCACGACGCTGTCCATGTCGGCGCGCGTCATCTCGCGCGGGACCTGATTGGCCGCCGAGTAGGGAATCGGGGAGGGAGCTATCAGGGGCCAGTTGCCTCCCGGTAGCGGCTCGTCGATCCCGTCCCACATCAGCTTCGTCGATCCCTTGCGCCCGGAGTGGCCGAGCTGTGCGCCGATCGGCGTGTCGCCGTAGTCGTGCGCGAAGCGCACGATTCGCCGCCACGCGCCGATGTGCTCGTCGCGATACATACCGGCGCAACCGGGCGTAATCCGCCCCTCCGCCGACACGCAGATCATCTCGCTCATCACCAGGGCCGCACCGCCGAGCGCCCGCGCGCCGAGGTGCACGAGATGGAAGTCGCCAGGCGTCCCCTCGACCGACGAGTACATGTCCATCGGCGAGACGATCACCCGGTTCTCGAGGCGAAGGTCGCGCAGGCGGAACGGTGTGAACATCGGCGGTCGGGCGCCCGGTCGCGAAACACCCCGCGCACCCGAAGCGCCGACCCCGCCCGCCCGCGAACCGCCCCCCGCCTCCGAACCGCCGACCCCGCCGACCCCGCCCGCCTGCGCCGGATCGTCCAGCCCCGCCTCGAACTCCGCGTCCACCGCCTCCACGAAACTGGGATCGCGCAGACGCAGGTTCTCGTACGTCACCCGCCTGCTCCTGGTCAGCAGGTTGAACGCGAACCGCAGGCGGTCCTGGTCAACGACCCGGTGCAGTGACTCGAACCACTCGAGCGAGGCCTGCGCCGCCCGCTGGGTGCTTTCGACGATCGGCCGCCGCTCGGCCTCATACGCCTCCAAAGCCGCCCCCACCCCAGAGCCCACCTCCGAGCCCACCCCCGCCCCCACACCAGAGCCCACTCCCGCCCCTACGCCCGAGCCCGCCGCGGGCCCCACACCAGAGCCCACCCCCGCCCGAAACGCCCAAGCGAGCGCCACCGCATCCTCCATCGCCAGCTTCGTCCCCGACCCGATCGAGAAGTGTGCCGTGTGCGCGGCGTCCCCGAGGAGCACCACGTTGCCCGCGTGCCAGGAGCCGCAGCGAACCGTGAGGAAGTTGATCCACTTCGAGTTGTTGGCGATCAGTCGTCGGCCCCCGAGCGCGTCCTCGAACAGGCGCTCGCAGAAGGCAACGCCCTCGAGGTCGCTCTCCCCCGGAGCCAGCGAAGCGTCACCACACGCGTCCAATCCCGCCCGACGCCACACATCCTCGTGCGTCTCGACGATGAACGTGCTCATCGACGCGTCGTAGGGATACGCGTGGGCCTGAAACACCCCCTGCGGCGTCTCCTCGATGAAGAACTTGAACGCGTCGAACACGAGGTCGGTCCCGAGCCACATGAAGCGACAGTTCCGTCGCTCCACCTCCGGCTCGAACGAACTCGAGAACTCCGAGCGCACCCGGCTCGATGCTCCGTCCGCCGCCACGACGAGATCGAACCGCTCCGCCAGCTCCGGTACCGGAGGCGCCTCGCACGAGAACCGGATCTCGACTCCGAGCTCGAGCGCCCGCCGCTGGAGGATCCCCAGCAGCGCGCGACGCCCCAAAGCCGAGAAACCGTGGCCCCCCGAGGTCGTACACGTCCCGCGATGGTGGACATCGATGTTCTGCCAGCGGGCGAATCGCTCGGTGATCGCCGCGTACGTCGGTGGGTCGGCGTGCTCGAACACGGTCAGCGTCTCGTCCGAGAACACCACCCCGAACCCGAAAGCGTCGCTCGCCCGATTGCGTTCGAACACGGTCACCGAGCAGCCCGGCAGCGCCTTGCGGATGAGGATCGAGAAGTAGAGGCCGCCAGGACCTCCGCCGATCACCGCGATCCGCATCAGGGGTCTACACCCCGAGGTCACTGAGGTGCTCGTACACAAGCCCGAGACTGCAGACCACGTTGTGCATCAGAGCGAGCGCGCCGCGCACGTTCGCAGCAGCGACGGGTTCGAGATCCTCGTGGCAGAGAGCCTTCAATTCGGAGTACACGTCAAGCAGCCTCGCCTCCGCGTCCGTCAACGGGTTACCCATGAGATCGACGGTCACCGGCCCGCTCCCACGGTTACCGACCCTTCGCCGACGCTCACCGACCCGCCTCCGACGCTCACCGGCCCGCTCCCATCGGCACGTCGCGCCGGTCGAGGGTCCGCTTCGCTTTCAGCTCGAATCGCGGCAGCTCGCCCTGAGGGGCGCACTCGATGCGGAAATTGAGTCCCTCGAACGCCAGCCCGAGCCGCTTGTGCAGCTCGCGCGCCAGGCGGTCCCACCCACTCGCGTCCCAGTCCGGCTTCATCTCCACCCGCAACGTGATCTCGTCGCGAATGCCCTCGCGGGTGATCAGCGTCTGGAACTCGTCGACCTCGCCGTGCTCGCGGACGATCGCCTCGATCGCCCGCGGATACACGTTCGTGCCCCGCACCAGCTTCATGTCGTCGACGCGGCCGAGAATCCCGCCCTCGTAGATGTCGAACCCGCGGCCACAGGAGCAGCGCGCGGCCGGGACGCGGCACACGAGATCCGCCGTCCGGTAGCGAAGCAGCGGGATCGCACCGCGCCCGAACGACGTCACGACGCGCTCGCCGCGTTCCCCATAGTCCACCGGCTCGAGCGAATCGGGATCGAGCACCTCCTCGATGAAGTGATCCTCGATGATGTGCGTTCCGCCCGGCTGGTGGGCGCATTCGAAGACCATGATCGTCCCGATCTCGGTCATCCCGGCGGTGTCGAATGCTTTCGCGCCCCACTGCTCCTCGATCAGCGCCTTGGTGACCGGGATCGAGCCGGCGGGCTCCCCGGACAGGATCAGCCGCGTGACCGACGATTCACGCAGGTCGATCCCGAGCGAGCGTGCCTCCTGGGCGAGCCGGAGGGCATAGGTGGGCGTCGACGCGACCACCGTGACCTCGAAGTCGATGATCTGGCGTACGCGGGCTTCAGTGCTCTGCGCGCCGCCTGGCACGTTGAGAACACCGACCTTCTCCATGGCATAGTGAAGCCCCCAGAAGCCGATGAACGAGCCATAGCCGAACGCGATGTACGCCGTGTCGCGCGGGCGCACTCCGCAGCCCCACACGGCGTAGCACCACATCTCAGCGATCCACGACCAGTCCTTGCGTGAGTCGAGCGCCCGCAGCGGGCCCATGCCTGTGGTGCCCGAGGTCGTGTGCACGCGAATCGCGCCCGCGCCGTCGATCGTCGGCAGCTGCCCGTAGGGGGGATGCTCGGCCTGCGAGGTCATCCATTCGGCTCGCGTCAGCGGCTCGAGCCGCTGCAGGTCCGAGAGCGAGCGCAGCTGATCGGGGTCGAACCCCGACTGCGCGAACGCCCGCCGGTACCAGGGGCTGCGCGCCGCCGCCCACTCGCATTGACGCCGTAGCTTGGCCAGTTGGAGAGCCTCGAGCCGCTCGCGATCGAGCGTTTCGGTCTTCGGGTTCCAGTACGGAGAGTCGCTACCCAACCTGTTCCACCTATCCGGCGCGACTATAGCTAACATTGCGCCGGACTTCTATGTCGACTATTGGAGCCCGAGTCCGATGAGCCCGTTCCGCGCCTCGGCGCCGCTCACGGGGGACTGGCAGCACTTCGACCTCGAGATCGCGGAGGGCGTGGCGACGATCACGCTCAACCGACCCGCCAAGCTCGGTGCATTGACCTTCGAGACCTACGCGGACCTGAGGGACCTCCTCGCCGAGCTTCCGCAACGTGGCGATGCCAAGGCACTGGTCATCACCGGAACCGGGCGCGGCTTCTGCTCCGGCGGTGATGTCGAGGAGATCATCGGCGCGCTGCAGAAGCTGGAGCCCGCCGGTTTGCTCGAGTTCACGCGTATGACCGGTGCGGTCGTCAAGGCGCTGCGCGAGTGCCCGCTACCGGTGATCGCCGCCGTCAACGGCATCGCCGCCGGCGCCGGGTCGGTGATCGCGCTCGCAGCCGACTTCCGCCTGCTCGCCGAGTCGGCCTCGTTCGCTTTCCTGTTCACGCGTGTCGGCCTCGCCGGCGCCGATATGGGATCGGCTTACCTCCTGCCGCGCGTCGTCGGCCTCGGCCGCGCGACCGAGCTGCTGATCCTCGGCGATAAGGTCAGCGCCGAGCGGGCGCTCCAGATCGGCCTGGCAACCGAGGTCGTCCCCGACGCCGAGCTGGCCGACAGAGCCCGCGCCCTCGCCCGTCGGATCGCCGACGGCCCGGCATTCGCATACTCGACGACCAAGGTGCTGCTCACCCGCGAGCTCGACATGGACCTCGGCAGCGCGATCGAGCTCGAGGCGATCACCCAGGCGCTGCTGATGAAGAGCGACGACCACCGCGAGTTCTACGCGGCCTGGAGCGAGGGTCGCGCGCCGGCATGGAAGGGCCGATGACCGAGCCCCGAGCCGCGCCCGAGCCCCGAGCCGCGCCCGAGCCCCCCGCCGCGCCCGAGCCCAACCGGATCGTCAACTCCCCCGAGCTCGCGGCACCCACCGGCTTTGCCCACGCGGTCGTTGCCGGCACGACCGTGTACCTCGGCGGTCAGACCGCGCAGGCCAAGGACGGAGCGATTCACGGCGACACCATGGCCGAGCAGTTCGACCGCGCCGCGGCCAACCTCCTCGCCGCACTGAGCGCGGCCGGCGGCCAGCCCGCTGACCTGGTCGCGCTCCAGGTCTTTGCCACCGATCTCGACGAGTACAACGCCTCCCTGCGCGAGCTGGGCAGGATCTGGCGCCGGCGCTTCGGCAAGCGCTACCCGGCGATGGGGTTGTTCGGCGTCACGCGACTGTCCGATCCGGCAGCTCGGGTGGAGCTGATGGGCGTCGCGGAGCTTCCCCGACCATGACCTCCGCCGCGCTCGACGTGCACCTCACCGGCGCGCAGCGCGAGCTCTACGAGGAAACGCGCGCGATCGCGCAGGCGCACCTCGACCCGATCGCGCACAGCGGCGAGCCGGGTCGCGTCAACCGCCCACTGGTCAAGGCACTCGCTGAGCACGGTCTCTTCGGGCATCTGTTCGGAGACGGCAGCGTTGCCGCGATCGAGCTGTGCCTCGTCCGCGAGGCGCTCGCGCGCCATTGCACGGAGGCCGAGACGGCGTTTGCGGTCCAGGGCCTCGGCATGTACCCGATCCTCCAGGCCGACCGAGCCGAGCTGACCGAGGCGTGGCTCCCCGGCGTCGCCGCCGGCGAGGCGATCGCGGCCTTCGCTCTGACCGAGCCCGACGCCGGATCCGACGT
>PMOY01000009.1 GCA_003165655.1 Solirubrobacterales bacterium | reverse complement strand
GATCCGGCTCGGCGATCCGGTGCGCGTCCAGGTGGGCTCGATCGACGCGCCGCGCGGTAGGGTGGACCTGCTGCCGGTCGAGGTGTGAGCTCGAGATGGCGAAGACGCGAGGTAAGCGCAAGGCGGCCCCGGGCGATGTGGCGAGCAATCGGCAGGCCGCGTATCGGTACGTGCTGCTGGAGCGAATTGAGTGCGGGATCGTGCTCACGGGGACCGAGGTCAAGTCGCTGCGCGAGGGCAAGGCGCAGCTCAAGGACGGCTACGCCACCATCCGCGACGGCGAGGTCTGGCTGATCGGGGTCTACATTCCGCCCTACGCCCCCGCCAGCCGCGCCAACCACGAGCCCGAGCGCGAGCGCAAGCTGCTGCTCCACGCCCGCGAGATCGCCCGTCTCCAGTCGAAGACCGCCGAGCGCGGCTGGACCCTCGTACCGACACGGATCTACTTCAAGGACGGACGGGCAAAGGTGGAGATCGCACTGGCGCGAGGCAAGGACACCCACGATAAGCGAGAGTCGATCCGCGACCGAGACGTGGCCAGGGACGTGGCGAGGGAGCTGCGGGACGTGGGCCGGTAGCGGGCGCGCGTCACCGGGCGGGCCGGGGCGTCCGCCGGCGGCCAGGGCTTGCGCTGGGGGTGGGCTCGGGCGGACCAGGCCGTTCGGCGGCGGCCAGGGCTTGCGCTGGGGTGGGCTCGGGCGGACTGCCGGGCTCGACAGCAATTGGCCGACGGCGGACGCCCCGGCCCGCATCGCGAGTCCAGGTCGAGCGTCGTGAGCCCAGATCCGGCATCGCGAGTCCACGTCCCGTATCGCGGGGCCACAGCCCGCCGCCCCCGGGCTACAGCGTCGCGTGCAGGTTCGTCGCGGTCATGCCGAGGACGAACAACGCGATCAGCGACAGGTAGACCGCAGCGACGATCGCTCGGGTCATCGGCCGTACTCGGTAGTACGCCTGCTGTTCCTCGCCGCCGTCGCGACGCAGCCTCCACCGTCGCGAGGAGTCGAGGCCGCCGATGAGGATGAACAGGAGGACGATCGGGTTGTGAAAATGCGTGAGGAAGAGGAAGGCAACCATCATCGCGAGCCCCACGAACCACATGGCGGGCGCCATCGCGGCCATCGCTCGCCCGCCGTCCAGCGGGGTGACCGGCAGCAGGTTGAACAGGTTCAGGAGGAATCCGACAAATGCGAGCGCTTCCCAGAAGCTGTTGCCGGTCAAGCGCCAGACCACCAGGCACAGGGCCGATCCGAGCCCGCCCAGGATCGGGCCGGCAAGGCCGACTCGTGCTTCGGCGGTGGCGTTCTCTCCGAGCGACCGCGCGGTGATGATCGCGCCTAGGAAGGGAATGAACATCGGCGTGCTGGCATGAATTCCCTCTCGACGCAGCTGGAACACGTGTCCCATCTCGTGGACGAGCAGCAGGACGACGAAACCGAACGCGAACGTCCATCCCCAGATCAGGCTGTAGGCGGCGACCGACACCGCCATCGTCCCGGCCGTCGTGAGCAGCTTCAGGTTCGGCAGCAGGAGGAGCAGCGCCTTCAGTTTCGAGAGCGCGGCGAGCAGGGCGACGAACGGGGCCGTCAGGCGCTTGCGCCACGACCGCTTCCCCTCCTCGGTCGGGGCTCCGAGCTCGGGAGGCTCGGGGTCACCAAACGGGCTGCTCGGCGAAGAGACCCTCGCTGCGGGAGCACGGATCGCCCCTGGCGGGGCGGGTGGCAGCCACTGCGAGCTCGGTTCCATATACACCATTGTGGCAGCCGACTCTCAAGCCGCCCGTCGGTTCTTCTAGATCTCCTACAATGACGTTGAGAATAGATAACCCCTAGGGGACGACAGGCTTCGACGTGGTCGGATCGTGGGGGTGGTTGCGAGTCGAGGTTCCCGGGCGGCCTCGTAAATCACCCGGGAAAAAAAATAAGTGCGGACGTTCATGAGTTCGCCCTCCCCGCTATGGCCTAGCCACTAGCGCTGGAGGTCTTGGCCCCCTCTCGCCTGTGGCGGGGATCGCCGGGATCAGATAGCAGGCTCACTCGGTGAGGTTCGCTTCCGCCGATCCGAGGACAACTCAGGGAGCTGGCTGTTGGCAACCCCGCCGGCGAGGCGAGCCAGCAGCGAGATCAGAGCGCCGGATACGCTCGTAGACGCCACCTCTTACGCGACCGCGGACGCGGGTTCGATTCCCGCCGTCTCCATAAAGTGCCCGTATGCAGGGCAAAGCCAGAGGCCGCCGGGAATCATCCCGCGTCGTCCTCCATCAGTACGTCACGCATCGTCGCCGCGAGCTGGTCGAGATCCCAGTCGGCGTATACGTCCCCGGTCGTCTGGATCGAGGTGTGCCCGAGCAGCTTCTGCACCGCTTTGAGGTTCCCGGTCGCGTCGAGCACGCGCTGGCCGGCGGTGTGCCGGGCCTTATGCATTCGCTCCCCTGAGGTCTGGCCCTCCTCGACGATCCCCGCCGCGGCGAGCTGGCGATACCACCATGAGTGCATGCCGTGAATGCCCATCGGCTTGCGCGGATCCGCTGTGGTCGCCGCGCCGTTGCCCTTCGTCCTTGGCATCAGGTAGTGGCCGGGCTGGGCGCCGACGTCGAGGATATGGCGCTCGAGGTCCATCCAGAACGCGGGGTGCGGGATCGGCAGCTCACGCACCTTGCGGCCCTTGGTGAAGATCGTCAGGCGCTTGCGCTGATGGTCGAAGTGCTTGAACTGCACCGCCTGTAGCGCGCCCTTGCGGATGCCGTAGTCGAGCAGCAGGCGCAGCGCGATCCGGTCGCGACGGTTCTCGGACTCGGCGATGATCGCCCGGCGCTGATCGTTCGAGAACGTGGTGCGGTATACCTGCCGCGCGCGGGCGCGCTCGATCGCGAGCGTCGGGTCGCCGTGCAGGCGCTCGCGGAGGATCTGGAACTTGAAGAAGTCGCGGAGGATCGACAGGTTCTTGTTGTACGTTCGCGGCTCGAGCTTGCCCCAGCACTCGTCGAGGAACTCCTCGAGGCGCTGGGTGCCGACCGGCGGCTCGAAGTCCCCGAGCTCGAGGTCGAGGAAGTGGATCGCGAATCTCGCCAGGCACGCCTCATAGTCGCGCTCGCTCGAGTCGGTCAGCCGCTTCTTTTTCACCCGTAGATAGTCAGCGGCATCCCGGCCGAGCGGGAGCAGCTGGTAGGACTTGTCCTTCACCGCCTCGCGGATCATCCTTGCGGCCTCGGCCAAAGGTCAAGGTCAAGGGATCGTGGCGGACCGCGCTCACAGCGTCCCGTCCTCTCGGGGGACCTTGAGAGACGTCACGCGGCTTTCTCCGGCGCGGCGAACAGGATCTCCGCGTTCGGGATCGCCGGCGCCTGCAAGGGCTCGGGGGGAAGCATCCGGTCAAGCAACTCGGACCATCTTGTAGACGGCGCGGCGGGTGAGCGGGCGCCCGCGCTGGGCGCCGCGGACGCACACGAACAGGTACGGGCAGCCGGCGGCGAAGGGCCGGCGGGTGATCTTCCAGCGCTCGAGCAGCTCGAGGGTCGGCGCGTCGAGGTAGGCGACGGCTTCGCGCGCGCCCTTCGTGATCTCCGGTCGCAGACGGATCTCGCCGGCGCGCCAGTCGACGTCGCGGAGGTGAAGCTCGCACGTCTCGGTGACCCGCAGGCCGCAGCGGTGCATCAGCTCGAGCACGCAGCGATCGCGCAACCCCGTCGGCACCGCCATGTTCGGCATCGCCATCAGCCGGTCTGACTCCTCGGCGGTGAGCGTCTTCGGGAGCGGACGGCGCCGGCGGCCATGAGCGATAGGGGCTGCATCCCTTTCGGGCCCCGGAATCATTGACTTCTCGCCTCCATAGGGCCTGCTAAACCTGGGGAATGCCGCCCTAGTTGGCCACCCCCCCGGCGATCAGGGCGCGATGCGGCCTCTATTCACGGCAGCCAAGTGCTGAGCGTGCACATCTGCAGAGCCGCGAGCTTCTCCTCGAACGTCGCCTCAGTCCCAGCCTCGAGCTGCGTGGCTCGCACGCGCATATCCCGCGCGAGGCGGTGCGCGCGCGGCGGGTTGATCGACTCGCCGGCGCCCAGCTCGACGAGCTTGGCGGCTCGCCGCAGCCGCGGCGCCCGGTCAGACGCGGGTACTTGGGAGAGGATGACGACCGCCTTCCTGGTGCGGACGGCTTCTTGAGAGAGGGGCGGGCGGCTACGGGTCGCTCGAGCCCGGGCGGGAGACGGACGGATGGTGGAGCGCCCGGCCTGGGTGAAGACGAGGATGAGTTCGGTGTGCTCAGCCCGACGCCCGGTACGTCTTCCCGGCGGCGCGCAGCTCGAGGATCCGCTGGGGCGTCTCCGTGCTCACGGCTTCGCTGGTTCGGGCGCGACCTTGTCGGCTTGCACGGCGAGGCGCGGGCTGTCCTTGCCCTCGGAGACGAACGGCCGCATATGTCCGGTCAGGTTGTACTGCTTGAGGTACTCCGAGAGCTTGAAGCGGTCGCCCGAGTTCTGCATCGTGATCTTGATCGCCCAGCCGCCGGCGGCGACCCACTTGCCGAGCTCGACCTTCGGCTCCGCCTTGTCGATCAGCAGCTTGCGCTGGGATTCCGCCGCCAGGAACGCGCGCTTGGCCTTCTTGTAGCGCGCGTCGGCGTTGGCGAGCGCCCGGCATTCGGCGGCGCTCAGCTTCGGACGCGCCTTGGCAGCCTTACGCGGCCTGGTCTTTACAGGAGCTCCAGCTGGAGCGTCGGGGGTGGCTGACTTGACCACGGGTTGTTCCTTGCTTCGTAGAGGTCTTGCTGCGCGCCCTCGAGCTTGCGCAGGGCGCTTCTCAGCAGGCGGCGGTGCTGCGCGGGCAGCGGGCCTTGGCCCGCGGCGCGCGCGGCGCATGTCGCGTCGAGCGTGAGCCCGGCGGCGCGTTCGATCGTGAGGTGAAAATCGAGCTTGGCTGGCATTCGTGCCGTCCTCTCGGAAAGTCCTGCATGCGAGGAGATTCTACGCCCGGTCAGGGTCGCGATCGGCCGTTGCGGGCGGGGCGCACTTCCCACGGCTGCCGCGCGGCCCGGCGTGGCACCAGGACCACGGGCTCGTTCGCGGGCTTGACCGGCAGCGGCGCATGGCCACGAGCGCGAGGCAAGCCGTAGTCCTTCCCGGTCAGCTCAAACATGTACTCGGCCAGACCCCAATGCTCAGGGCAGCGGCATCCAGCGGTCACATTCAGGGCCCTTTAGCGGCGGGGGAACGGGGTGACGAAAAGGCGCTCCAGCGAGTGGAGCAGACGGAAATGAAGGTCGGCGGGGGAACTGACGACGTTCGCCGACTACACCACTGTACGGGTTTCGCCTAATCGGGCGGCATGTTCTCTAAAGAACAGCGCTTGGGAGGGGAGCCGACCATACTGCGACAGCCCACGCGAGCCCGGCCACCGGCACCGCTCAGCCGCTCTCTCAAGGCCGCCGTAACTTTCAAAGTTAGGAAGATCCTAGCTTTCCACCTTCAACCCTCGCGCATCGCGCCCGTCCTCAGTGCGGATCTTCCTTACCAGCTCGGGCGAGATGTTCTCCCGGTCGGCCACGAACCGCGCGCTCTTGCCGACGTAGTCCTCGCAGATTCGGAAGCGGAACTGCTCTTTGGTCTCGGGCTCCCGGTCGGAGGGTCCGTGTTGCAGCTCGTCGAGCTCTTTCCCTGCGCGCTCGTTCGCCGCGATCAGCGTCGCGTCGAACCCGGTCTTGTACGCCGTTTCGAGCTGGGTGTGGATCGCGTCGAGCGTTGAGACCTCGTGCGTCAGCGCTCCAGGCGGCGGGGCGCTTTCCGAGCGCGAGTGCTTGTGCTGCTTACCGTGCGGTGTGGAGTGCCCGGGCGCGAGCGGCCGAGCGCTGGCGCGAACGTCGGGCTGACGGGCGGCGGGTGCCTCGGCGATCAGCCGCGCGCGATTAAGGAGCCGGTGGGACTGCGTGAGCACAGCGGAGCTGATCAAGGGCGACCTCCAGATCCGAGGGGTTCGCTCCGTGAACCAGGACCCTCGTATGCCTGTTCTGACCGGCGGGGGTCGTTCCACTATGGCGAGTGCTCGCAGCTCCCGAGTCCGGTCTCCGTGAAGATCCCGCTCTCTGGCTCTACGTGGGCGAGAGGTTAGCGCTGGGGCTGACCGGGGGGGGGAGGCAACAGGGGA
>PMOY01000406.1 GCA_003165655.1 Solirubrobacterales bacterium | reverse complement strand
CGCCGCCGCCAGCGGCAGCACCAACGCGGCCCCGGGAGGCGGCTCGTTGAGCATCGTCAGCAGTCGATCATCGGGTCCGTAGGTGGCGAGCACGCCCGCCACCAGTCCGAGGGCGGCCGCCGGAACGGCGACCATCATCGCCTCCAGCCCCTGCGCCAGCGCCACGTGTTCCCGCGACGCACCCACCGCGCGGCGCACCCCGATCGCACCCAGGCGCCGCTGGACCTCGGCGCGTGCCGACGCGGCGAGCATCACGCTTGCGGTCACCAGGGCGATCACTGACAGCGCGACCAGCAGATCGATCACGATCCCGGCCGCCTGGTCGAGCAGCACCTTGACGCCCGAGCGCGTCGCGAACTGGATGTCGTGCAGGCCGAAGCTGCTCGCGCGCGCCTGCACGAGGACCTCGTTCAGGTAGCGAGGGTTGCGTAGCCAGATCTCGGCCAGGTTCACCCGAGGATTCGCCTGTCGGCCGAACCTCGCCTCGATCGCGGGCCGCGACAGGTAGAAGCGGGGCTTCGCGAGCGGGTAGCCGACGTTGTCGGGCGCCTCCGCGAACCCGACGACGCGCTGGGGGCCGAGCCCGGAGACGTAAAAGGTGCTCCCCAGGCGAATGTGCCACGCCTGCGCGAACGCGAGCTCGATCAGCACCTGGGAGCCGACGGGTGCGAGATTGTGTCCGGCCACCACCGCGTATCCGGGCCGCCCCGAGCCCGACATGACCTCGGCCACCGCGTCCCCGCGCCGCTGTCCACCGGCCGCGATCCCGACATTGGTGAACTCTAGGCGCGTCGAGTAGGAGGCGATGTCGGGCAGCGCGCGGATGCGGTTGTCCACTACGGAAGCTGACTCCGGGTCGAAGCGCACGATCACGTCGGGCAGATCGGCCGCTCGCGCGGCACGATTGAAGCCGCCGCCCAGCCCCTCGCCGACGACTACCGCGGCGGCGAGCATCGCCGCCGCGAGCGCGATTCCCATCGCCGTCAGCAGCGTCCCGCGGAGACGAAGCCGCAGTCCGCGACGGGCCTCGCCGAACGCTGACCGCAGCGCATTCATGGGTCAGGCCGCCACGCGACCACGGAGCGCGCCCGGCCGGCGATCGAATCTCCCCGGGTCGAGGACTCGGTCACCAGATTCCCGTCGGCCAGCTGCAAGATTCGATCTGCGATCGCGGCCGCGTCTGGTTCGTGGGTCACGATCACGACAGCCCGACCGGTCAGTCCCCGCAGCAGCTCCAGTACGGCGGCGCCGTTCTCCGCGTCGAGACTCCCCGTCGGCTCATCGGCAAGGACGACCTTCGGCCCGTTGACGAGCGCCCGGGCGAACGCGAAACGTTGCTGCTCGCCGCCCGAGAGCTCGTGCGGAAGATGGTCAGCGACATCGGCGAGCCCGAGCTCGTCGAGCAGCTTGGCGGCTCGGCGCTCGCCCCCGGCGGGGGCGCCCGGCAGCCGGGTCGGCATCAGCACGTTCTCCGCGCCGCTCAGTTCCTCGATCAGCTGGAACTGCTGGAACACGAACCCGACGTGGCGCAGCCGAATCCGCGCCAGCGCCCGGGCACTGCGACCCGTGAGTCGATCGTCGCCCAGGATGATCTCGCCGGCGTCGGGCGAGTCGAGCCCGCCCAGCAGGTGCAGCAGCGTCGATTTGCCGCTGCCCGACCGGCCGAGGATCGCGACGACCTCATCGGCCTCGACGCTAAGGCTGACCTCGTCGAGCACGCGGCGCGCCGCTCGCCCGACCCCCACGGTCTTCGTGAGGCGATCTGCGCGGAGGACCGGCACCACCTCACCGTAGCGAGCACCTCGCCCGCCCTCGCCGCCGGCGCTCAGAGTTCAGCGAAGCTTAAGGACGGCGGCGGCGCCGGGCGGTTCCGGCGATGCCGCGAGCGACTGGCCGTCGTATCTCACGAGCGCCTCGGCCATCTTGTCCTGCAGGGGGTGCTCGGCGTCCGGGTCGACGTAGTTCTGCATGATCGAGAACACGAGCGTGTGCCCGTCCCGCGCCAGGCAGTAGCCGGACAGCGCCGAGACGTCGTGCAGCGTGCCGGTCTTGCCGCGACACTGCCCCTGCGCGTTCGTCCCGACCATCTCGTCCTGCAGGGTGCCGGTTTCGCCGGCGATCGCGAGCGACTCGACGAAGTCGGTGTTGCTCGCCATGTGCTCGAGCACGGTGACGATGTCCAGCGGGCTCGACGAGTCGCTGCGCGAGAGTCCCGACCCGTCGTAGATCTCGGGATGAATCCCGAACTGCGAGGCGACCTCGGCCCGCACTACTGCCGCGCCGGCCGCGGTCGAGCCGCGGCCGCCGAAACGCGCGCCGAGGTCCTTGATCAGCGTCTCGGCGAAGAAATTGTCTGACGGTGTGTTCGTCAAGGCGATCAAGGTCGACATCGGCGGCGAGCTGACGCTCGCGAGCGCCGGGGCCCCGATCGGGGTCTTGCCGGTGAAGGCTCTGTTCTTCGGGATCTTCACTCCCGCCGTCCGCAGCGCGAGCACGAGCTGCTGGGCCGCGTACAGGGGCGGATTGGCCTGGAAGTAGTAGCCGTCGAGATCGGTCCACCCGCGGTTGTAGTCGAGCGCGCTCAGCGGGCTGCCGAGGTCGAAGGAGGGCTGGTAGTGATATGGCTCGGTGCCTGTGGCCGCGTCGAGGTAGGACGCGTCGCCGTAGATGTCGCCGTTGATCGACTTAATTCCCCCCGCGACGAGCTGCGCGACGAGCGACTGCATCGTCGCGTGGGTGACGTCCGTGCCATAGAAGTAGTTATCGAAGGTGGTCGAGCCAAACGATGGGTCCCCTCCGCCATGTAGGTAAAGGCTGCCGTCGAAGGTTCCGTTCTTCGCGAGCGAGCCGACGCCGTAGACGGTGGTCTGGAGTTGCGCGTTCGCTCCGAAGCGCAGCAGCGCCGTCGCGGTGGTGTAGAGCTTCTCGTTGGACGCGGGCATGCGTCCGATCTGGTCCTTGAACGAGTACAGGGTCTGGCCCGTGTTCATGTCCACGACCAGCGCGCCATTCGTGCCTCCGCGGGCGTTGAGGTCCTTGGCGAAGACCTTGCGCAGCGCGCTCAGCTGGGATGCCGCGGCGATCCGTACGGCGGGGCCCGCCAACAGGGCCGCCGCCACGGCCGCTACCACTGCGATCAGACGTCGCATCAAGGCTATGAAACAGCTTGGCGCGGACAAAGGTGCGGTGTCGGGCGTGAAGTCGGTCCTCGAGCGGGGGCTTCGTGGCGGCGAGGAGAGCCAACGGATTTCTTATGCTGTTAGGAGAACGGGCCCGTACACTCTGGCGCCGGATGGGCAAGGTCGTCAAGCTCGAGAACCAGGCGAAGGACCGCCAGGCAGGTGCGCGAGGGAGCGCGACACGCCGACGCCCCCCACGCTCCAAGACCGCGCTCGTGCTCGGCGGGGGCGGCTTCACCGGCGGCGTGTACGAGATCGGCGCGCTGCGCGCGCTGGACCTGCTTGCGGTCAATAAGACGGTGAACGAGTTCGACATCTACGTCGGGACCAGTGCCGGCGCGTTCGTCGCTGCATCGGTGGCCAATGGCGTGACGCCCGAGGAGATGATGCGCGTCATCGTCCAGGACATACCGACGCCGTTTCCCGACGTCGGCGTGAACTCGCTGCTGACTCCGAACTATGCCGAGTTCATCACCAAGGGAGTGCGGATGCCGCTCGTGCTGCTGCGCCTGCTCCGTACCCTGGCGCGCGACTACCGCCAGCTGTCGGCGGTGGACATCGTCGTCGGCCTCGCCCAGGCACTGCCGTCCGGGCTCTACACCGGCTCGGGAATCGAGCGCTACGTGCGCACGATCCTCTCCGATCCCGGTCGCTCCGACGACTTCCGGCTGCTCGCGAACGAGCTCTACATCGCGGCCACCGATCTCGATACCTGCGAGCGGATCGTGTTCGGCGCCGAGGGCTGGGACGA
>PMOY01000360.1 GCA_003165655.1 Solirubrobacterales bacterium | reverse complement strand
AGGCTCTGTTCGCGGCTGAGGCCTCCAGCTCTCGCGCACGAGCCCAGGACCGTAGCCGGGACAAGACGCCCTCAGGGCGCCGGCGGGCTGGGAGCAATCGGCGCTAGGCGCACGACGCCAGCGGCCGGTCTCGGCCGTTTGAGCTTACTTCTAGTCACTCTCCCGACTGTCCTGCGACGCCGAGGCTCCTCTCTCCGTGACGCTCCGGGTGATTATCTCTGAGAGCTCGCTCATTTCGGTCGCAGTATCCATGACCCACATCATGTACACGAATGGAAACCGTATGCGCAACTCATCAAGATTAATGCCGTCACCTTGTGTTGCACTGGCGAGTTCTTCGAAGGGAATGATCTCGTTCAGGCGTTGTAGCAAGCGGCTGTCCCGAATCTGCTTTGCCTGCCGAAGCGTTCCTCTTTCGTCGATGTCCCTCATCTCGGCTAGATCGAGAAGCCCATGCACCTGCAGCGACATGTCAAGGTGAAGCTGACACCTGACCAAACTCGGGTTTGGGATCGCGTCTTGGTAGTTCATTCAGACTCCTCGTGCTCGGTCCCAGCTTTGGTCTCGCGCATGGCGAGCCGCCGCTCCCAGAGCTCATAGAGATCATCTCGCCCGACATGCCACGCTGCCTTACTAGCAAGCCGCAAGATGTAGTCAAGTATGTCCACATCACTGTTCAAAACCTTTGGATCATCGATGTCCCATAGCCAAGCCCCGCCGCGCTCGGTTGGCCCGAGACGGTAGTATGACTCACCAAGCTCTAGCGCACGATGACCTTCGCCAAGTACAACATAGGCGAGCATNNGTTGGCCGCCCGAGATAGTGTCTCAAGCGCTGCGGTAACGTCCAGTGGCATGAGACAAAAGCCCCAGTTGTTGACTAGCGTCGGGTTTGATGCGCTCTGCTCGACGGCAACCTCGTAGATGGCTGCAGCAGCGGCAGCATTGCCCGCCATGAGCTGTCGACTTGCGATGCGCACTAACAAGTTCGCCCACTGCGGCGCGGCCTCGTCACCCGCATCGATCCCCTCGGCCGGCCATTCCTCCGCGAGTGCCCCCGCCTTGAGTTCCGCGGCGGCGCGAGCCTCGGCAAGTCGCCCCGCGACGGATTCCGACTGCGTAAAGCGTCCGACCGCATCGAGAAGCGTCAGGACCTTCTTGCAGCCTGCCCACGAAATCACACCGGCAAAAGCATCTTCGAGCTCGTCGCCAACCACCATCCGGAGCGCGGCCACGTTCGCGTCGGTCTCGAGGATGTGCCGTGGGAGTTGGCCGAGCAGCTCACGGACCGAGTCGAACCGCCTCGCGGCAGCCTCGAGCCATGCGTTGAGCAGCGTACGCGACACCGTCGGCGAGAGCTGGCCGAGGTATCGAGCGGTCTGGTTCCACGCATCGCGGAGCGTTCCGCTACTCGTCCCAGCAGCAAACAGGATGGTGACCGACAAAGCCGTCGGCCGAATCCGCTCTAATTCGCTCGCCCGATGGACGCCAAAGCCATCGTTGCGGCCTCATTCAGATCGTCCGAATGCAGCGCTGCCTCAGCGCGCGCGTCCAAAAGGCTCCGTGAGAACGACCAGGCAGTATCCGCTGCCTCGTGGTGGCGCGCCGGCCACCGCGCGCGCAGGCCAGCCAGCGCGTTTCGCGCGTTTGGGTGCTTTGAGTGCAGGAGCCGTGACTCAACCAATGGGGCGACTGATGGTTGTCCATCAATCCACTCGGTCGCGCCAGAAGTCGCCACAACGTGGGTTAGCCAGTTGGCTAGGTCTCTCAGCTCGCCCGTGGGGGGGATCGTACGACGAAGGGCCCGAAGTAGCTGGTACTGCAGGACGGGCTCGAGACGCGCCTTCAACACGGTGTCTAGGTCGAGGTCGGGTTCGGCCTGGGGGGCAGCTCGCTCCTCTGGGGCCTGCGCTGCGGCTGGCCGCGCCGCCATCCGGCCGACAGCGTCGACGGCGAGTTGTCCGGTCAATCCGAGTTCTCCGTGTGCGAAGGACGCTCTGAGCTTCTCCGATATTTAATCTGGGAGCGCAGCAAGCTCTGAAGCGAGAAACTCCGCGACCTCGACTTGATCTCGCGGCGTCTGTGACGCAACTCCGTTCCAGATCTCTGCTGCGGTGTTGATGTCATTCCGGACTGCCGTTACTGCGACACGCCAACGAAGCTCTACTGAGCGTGCCTGATCGAGAATGAATCGGGCCACCGTGACTGCGAGCGGCTCTGAGCGGGCCCAGTCCCTTGCGCGCTCCGCAGCCGCGGCTGCCAGATCGTGCGCTGGGTTCGCCGGAATCGCACGGGCAATGTCGTCGCCGTAGTCGGAAACATCCTCGACGAGCAGGGCGCGGAAGTACGGATCCACCGGAGCATCGGCGTCGAGGAGCAGGCCCCCGACGAAATCGTCGAAAGCCCCCGCGTGCGCCGCAATGCGCTCCGCTAGGAGCCAGCGGGCCCCCTTTGAGTCGTCGTCAATGCTCATGAGGAGATCACGCGCTGGCCCATCTTGGTTAAACAGCCTGAGACCGGCGAAGGCAGCCGCAGCCCTGACGAGAGCGTCCACGCTGTTGTCCGCCACCAACGCAGCGAGCGCGGCGACTGCCTCCGTGGCGCCCGTGTCAGCCAACGCTTCAACAGCCGCTTGACGTTCGTCGAGCGTGTACTCAGCCGCTCTCGCACAGTCAGTCAGGGCAGCAATTGACTCCGACGAGGGATCACCTGCGATTGTCTGTAGAGCCGCGACCACGACGCGACTCGGAATCGCCGGACTCAGAAGTGCACGAACGAGCGCGGGGGTCTCGCTGTCGCGAAGCAACGCCAAGATGCCTGCGCTGCGGCTTCGATCGATGTCGTCGTGCGACGCAAGAAGGACAAGCAATTCGTCGCGAACCCGATCGCGGCGGTCACGAGTGATCGCCGCGCCCGCCGACGCGATGATTCGACCGGCGGCAAACCGAGCAGCGTTCAGCGGGTCGTCGTCGAACCTGGTCTCGAGTGCAAGGATGAGTTCGTCTGGCTCGGAAGAGAGTGCGCCGACATAGCTGAAGACCGGCTCCCATTCGGGTTGTGCCCACAGCTGATGCACGTGCCTAGGCCAGGTCCGAGTCTTGGTCAGATGACGCGCTAACAAATAGTCTCGGACAGCACTGTGAAGAAACGTCAATTCGGTGTTGCGCTGGCCGCTCACCTTCCGCAGCAGTCCTGTCGATGCGAGGTCTTCAACTACCGTCGCTCGTTCTCGGATGCTGTCCAACTGCAGCCAAGCCTGATGGGTGGCGAGCACATCAAGCTGTTCGATCGCAACGCTGTCTAGTAGTCCGCTGTCGCGGACGAACAGACTCGCAATCTCCTCCAGAACCGAGATACGCAAACGTACCGTCTCACTCGTCTCCAGCAGCTCCTCATATCGATCGCCCTCTGCCGCGAGGTGCTGCACCGCGCGGAGCCACAGATCCGCCTCGGTTTCCGGCGGAGAATCGGACTTGTTCATTGACACAGCACAGAACAACGCAACGAGTAGCGGCGTGCGCAGAATGTCAAGTCGCCGTCTAGCGACCCAGCGGGTGACTGCTCGCGCGCGATCGGTATCGGTTGCGAACCACGCGTTCACGAACTGGGTTTGTTCGCGCTCACCGAACGGCTGCAGCGTGCATGTGCTGACTCCGCGCATAAAGCGTTGCTGCGGCACGCTTGCTGGGCGAGTCGTCAATGTGAAGGTGCTAGCTCGCGGATCGAGTAAAGCCAGAATCTCGGGCAGGCGCTGAGCCAAACGCGGACGGTCTGCACGCACCTCGTCGTAGCCGTCCACAAACACCGCCGTCGGTAACCCCTGATTGAGATGATCTGCAACTGCAGCTACGACCGAGGCGTCCACGCAAATTTCATCCGGCATAGAACCAGCTAACGCCGTGGCGAGATCTTGGCTTGAAAGTGAGTTGCCGGCCGACCCCAAGCGCTCTTCGAGCTTCGGAGCGACCAGCAGCACGGGGAGTAGAGCGGTTTCAGCCGCGTGTCGTGACCACCCCTCCGCGAGCGTGAGTGCCCTCGTCTTGATGGCCCAGCTCTTTCCGGCTCCGGGATCACCAATAAGCAAGACTCGCTGTAGCTGTTCCAAGGCGGTAGTCCACGGAAGTCGTCGTGGGCCGCTTGATCCGGTCTCAGTCCGTTCCGCTAGGGCGTCGGGACCTCCCTCGCCATCTTGCGAGTCGGTCTCGGACGCTGCAGCCGGAGGCCGGACGCTTACGTCCTGGACGATCTCCGCGAAGTCGACCCCGGCGGGAAACCATGCGGGCAGTGTTCGACAATGGTCAGAAAGCGCGACAAGGTATACGTCCCTCAAATCGTGTCCGGCTTCTACGCGTTCGGGATGACGCCGTCGAGCAGCAGCAGATTCGCTGAGAAAGTTCTCCTCCGACAGTCGGTCACCGATGTACGCACCCCAAAAGCGAAACTCGATTGACGCACGCCCTCCGTGGGTGAGGTCAGCCACATCGCTGTGCTCGGCTCGCTCAATCGCCCGAACGAGATCATTGATATCGACACGACACCTGGTCCGGTCCATGGCCAGCGGTCCGCGACCGTTCGGTGCAGTCGCGGGCAGGATGAGAATGTCCGAGAGGTCGTGGAGTGCGAACTCTGCGATCAGCTTGTCCCGCGCTGACTCGTAGGCCCGTTTCGATCCGAGCATCTGCCCAAGATCCCGCGCGCGGAGATCGTCTTTGGACAACGCAAGGATTCCGAGCAGGGTTCGTGCGCTCGGCGTCAGATTGAGACGAGTCCGGGCATTTTCGTTCACCGCAAACGCCAACGGAAACCTGGCCTTGTCGTCGGTGGACAGGCCGGGCTCGCAGATGAACCGGACTTCCAGGGCTGGCCGTCCTCCTCGATCGAGCCCGCGATCCTCCTTGCCTCCCATGAGGTCGAAGCCTTTCACACGTAGCCGCTCCGCTCCCGGTAGTTCCGTTTTGGGTGCCGATTTGCGTGCCGTAGGGGGCTGATTTCTTCTGGTGGCCGAGCGATTCTCCCTAGCGTCAACGCAGCCACCGCCTCCCAGAAGGCGAGGCGGACGAAAGGAGTAGTGGTAGCTATGGGTCTGTTCGATGTGACGCCGGGGCCGTTCGCGAACCCCGGAGCACACGGGATCCGCAACCCCGACAAGCCGCAGTTCCCAGGTGGCCACCCGACCCGCCCCGCCTACCCGGATCACCCGGGCCTGGGCCACGGGCACGGGACGCGTGAGCCGGTGTACGACTTCCTCGGTAACCAGGCCCTCCGGGGCGCCGGGGTCGGTCCGAACCTCGGCCGTTGGGGCAACTAGTGGACGCGTCCGGAAGTGATGCGGGTCATGCGGCCAGCGCGAGCGTTCGAGGCTCATGCTGAGTGATCTTCTCGATCACTTGATCGAGCTTGGCCCGGGTGAATGTCCACTGGAACGGTTGGGCGATGATGCGGTAGTGCTGCCCGAAGTCCATCAGGTGCCGGGCGAGCTCGGGGAGCGTGGCGAAGTCGTTGGGAGTCAGCGCTTTGCGTTGCACGAT
>PMOY01000287.1 GCA_003165655.1 Solirubrobacterales bacterium | reverse complement strand
ATCTACTACTCGATGTTCGGCTACCAGCGCGTCGGTGATCTGATCTGGGCCGCCGGCGACAGCCGCACGCGGGGATTCCTGCTCGGCGGCACCGCCGGCCGCACCACGCTCAACGGCGAGGGCCTGCAGCACGCGGATGGCCACAGCCACGTGCTGATCTCGGTGGTCCCCAACTGTCGCTCGTACGACCCGACCTTCGGCTACGAGGTCGCGGTGATCATCCAGGCGGGGCTGCGGGAGATGGTCTCCGAGCAGCGGGACGTCTTCTACTACCTGACGCTGATGAACGAGAACTATCGGCATCCGGCGATGCAGGCCGGGGTCGAGGACGGGATCCTGCGCGGGATGTATCTGCTCGCTCCGGGGGGATCGCCACGGTCCCGCCGTCCCCGCGTTCAGCTCCTCGGCTCGGGGACCATCTTGCGCGAGGTGCTCGCCGCGGCCGAGCTGCTCGACGCAGACTTCGGTGTCGCCGCTGACGTGTGGAGCGTGACCTCGTTCACCGAGCTGCGCCGCGACGGGATCGAGGTCGAGCGGTGGAACATGCTCCACCCCACCGCGAAGCCGCGGCGGAGCTACGTCGAGGAGTGCCTCGCACGCAACCGCGGGCCGGTGATCGCTTCGACCGATTACATCCGCGCGTTCGCCGACCAGATCCGCCAGTGGGTGCCGCGGCACTACCGCGTGCTCGGCACGGACGGCTACGGCCGCAGCGACTACCGATCCAACCTGCGCAGCTTCTTCGAGGTCGACCGCCGCTACGTCGCCGTCGCCGCGCTCAAGTCTCTCGCCGACGTGGGGGATCTCGAGCCGAGCCGGGTTCAGGAGGCCATCGAGCGCTACGACATCGACCCGGACGCTCCGATCCCGACCTCGACGTGACCGCGACCGGCGTCATCGAGGTCGCGGTGCCCGACATCGGCGACTTCGCCGACGTCCCCGTGATCGAGATCCTCGTCGCCCCCGGCGACGAGGTCGCCATCGACGACCCGCTGATCACACTCGAGTCAGACAAGGCCACCATGGATGTCCCGGCCCCCTTCGCAGGCAGAGTCAAGGAGCTGCTCGTCAAGCTCGGAGACAACGTCACCGAGGGAACCGTCGTCCTCACGCTCGAGCCCATCAGCAGCGAAGAGGACCCGCTCCCCACACTACAAGCCACGGCCGAGACCACCGCAGCACCCGAGCCTATGCCCCCCGCCCCCGACCCTGCGCCCGCCGGGGCGCCCGCCGCTCCCGACCCATCGCCAGCCAGCTCAGAAGCACCGGTGGGCGCGTCCGGGGCGGCCACCGGGTCAAACGAGCGGGCGGGAGCGTCCGCCGCCGGCCACTTGCGTGAACCCGGCACCCCGCCCGAGCCCGCCACCGAACGCGAGCCCTGGCCGCCGGCGGACGCCCCGACCGATCGTGCGGAGCCGCCGGCCCCGACCGCTCGTGCGGAGCCCAGCCAGGGTCCCGTCTACGCCAGCCCCTCCGTGCGTCGCATCGCCCGCGAGCTCGGCGTCACGATCAACGACGTGTCAGGAAGCGGCCGCAAGGGCCGGATCACGAAGAATGACGTGGAACAGTTCCTGGCGTCCCCGCCACCCGCCGCCGCACCGGCTGCCGGCAGCGGCGGCCTCGACATCGCGCCTTGGCCGACTGTCGACTTCGAGAAGTACGGGCCGGTGGAGCGCCGGCCGCTGTCGCGGATCCAGCGGATCTCCGCCCGGAACCTGGCGCGCAACTGGGTGATGATCCCTCACGTCACGCAGAACGACGAGGCGGACGTGACCGAGCTCGAGGCGTTCCGCAAGCAGCTCAACGACGAGCATGCTCGCGACGGGGTGAAGCTCACCATGGTCGGCTTCCTCGTCGTCGCGTCCGTGGCCACGCTGAAGGCGTTCCCCCAGTTCAACGCCTCCCTCGACGGCGAAGAGCTGGTGGTGAAGCACTACTACAACATCGGCTTCGCGGCCGACACGCCGCAAGGCCTGGTCGTGCCGGTGATCAAGAACGCCGACGAGAAGGGCGTCCTCGACATCGCCCGCGAGCTCACGGCGCTGTCGGGCAAAGCTCGCGAGGGCAAGCTCGGTCCGGCCGACATGGCGGGAGCGACGTTCACGATCTCGAGTCTCGGGGGCATCGGTGGCACGACCTTCACCCCGATCATCAATGCGCCCGAGCTGGCAATCCTCGGCGTGAGCCGGACGGCGATGAAGCCGGTCTGGAACGGCAAGGAGTTCATCCCCCGCCTGATTGTGCCGCTGTCGCTGTCCTACGACCATCGCGTGATCGACGGCGCCGCGGCCGCCCGCTTCACCGTCCACCTCGGCACGGTTCTGAGCGATCTCAGACGGGCGCTGCTGTGAGCACCGCCATCGAGGTTAGGGTCCCCGATATCGGGGATTTCGCCGACGTGCCGGTGATCGAGATCCTCGTTGCGGCGGGCGATGCGATCGGCGTCGACGATCCGCTGGTCACGCTCGAGTCCGACAAGGCGACGATGGAGATCCCAGCCCCAGCCGCCGGCATCGTCACGCAGCTCCGCGTGGCGATCGGCGACCGCGTCTCGCAGGGAAGCGTGCTGGTGCTGCTCGAGCCCGACGGCGCCGAGCCGCCGGCCGGTACGGCGGCCCCAGCGCCAGAGGCAGCCCCGGCAGCCCCGGCCCCCCCAGCCGCAGCGGCAGCCCAGGCCGCAGCGCCAGCCTCGGCCCCCCGGGGCGAGTCCGCGGCGGCTCCTCCACCCCCGCCACCGCCTCGCGACGAGGGCGACCACCATGCCCAGGTCGTCGTGCTCGGCTCGGGACCCGGCGGCTACACCGCCGCTTTCCGGGCCGCTGATCTCGGCCTGAAGACGATCCTCATCGAGCGTTATCCGAGGCTCGGCGGTGTCTGCCTGAACGTCGGCTGCATCCCCTCCAAGACGCTCCTCCATGCCGCGCGCGTGGTCGCCGAGGCCGAGGAGATGGCCTCGCATGGCATCTCGTTCGGCACCCCCTCGGTCGACGTCGACGCCCTGCGCTCCTGGAAGGAATCAGTCGTCGCCAAGCTCACCGGTGGCATCTCGGGCCTCGCCCGCCAGCGCAAGGTGGATGTGCTGACCGGCGTCGGGCGCCTCACCGCTCCGAACCTGCTCGCGGTCGGCGAGGAGACGGTGTCCTTCGATCACTGCATCATCGCCGCCGGCTCCGAGGCGGCAACGCTGCCGGGGCTCCCGGACGACCCACGGATCGTCGACTCGAGCGGCGCGCTCGAGCTCTCCGAGGTGCCGAAGCGCATGCTCGTGATCGGCGGCGGGATCATCGGCCTCGAGATGGCGACCGTGTACGACGCCCTCGGCTCGAAGGTCACCGTGGTGGAAGTGCTCGACTCGCTGATCCCCGGCTGTGACCCGGACCTGGTGCGGCCGCTCAGGAAGCGGATCACCGCACGCTACGAGGCAATCCTGCTCGGGACGAAGGTCACCGGCATCACCGCGCAGAAGAAGGGGCTGAAGGTCGATTTCGACGGCGCGGAGAGCAGCGTCTTCGATCGCGTCCTGGTCGCCATCGGACGTCGCCCGAACGGCGCGCGGATCGGCGCCGACGCCGCCGGGGTGAGCGTCGACGAGCGCGGTTTCATCCCGGTGGACGCCCAGATGCGTACGAACATCCCGCACATCCACGCGATCGGCGACATCGTCGGCTACCCGATGCTCGCACACAAGGCCTTCCACGAAGGCACGGTCGCCGCGGAGGTGATCGCGGGCGTCCCCGGCGCGGCCTTCGACCCGCGCGCGATCCCGTCGGTCGCCTATACCGACCCCGAGGTCGCTTGGATGGGGCTGACTGAAACGGATGCGCGGGCCCAGGGAGTGAAGGTGGAGAAGGCGGTCTTTCCTTGGGCAGCGTCCGGCAGAGCGCTCTCGCTCGGCCGCGGGGAGGGCATGACGAAGCTGCTCTTCGAGCCAGGTTCACGGCGGCTCTTAGGCGCCGGCATGGTCGGCGTGAACGCCGGGGAGCTGATCGCCGAGACCGTCCACGCAATCGAGATGGGCTCCGATGCCGAGGACCTCGCGCTGACGATCCATCCCCATCCCACCCTATCCGAGACGGTCGGCTTCGCGGCCGAGCTCGCCGAGGGCACGATCACCGACATGATCGCGCCGCGCAAGCGCTGAGCAGCGCTTTCACATCACTGACCGCGGCGGCCGGCGCGTCGCTGATGTCCGTGTCCATCACCCTCAGCACCTGGCAACCGGCTTCCTCGAACGCGTCTCGGGCGCCGGTCCGCGGTAGTCCGCCGTCAGCGCCCGTAATGGCTTGATGCCACGCCGCCCGGGGCTGCGCGCGATCACGTCGTCGAGCTTGCGCATATCGAGCAGTTCGAGGCGATCGTAGGCTTCAAACGCCCACCGCAGCTCGTGCGGCCGCGCGGTCTCGGCGTAGTCGAGCAGCGTGTGGTGCACCGACGTCACCGGGATCCCGTCGACGACCGCGCGGTCGTCGGGGTGGAGACGGCGAACGTCGTGGACAGGTTTTATTACGAGTAATGAGGTTTAGAACGCACAGGAAGTGGTTAAGTCGTATGGTGGGAGGATCGGATTTCTACTTGGGATAAGACGCGATGCGAATGAGATTTCCTATATGAGATGCAAGCGGGCAGAAGTGGCCGGCGCGTCGCCGGCATGCCGCAACCAGCGGATTGCATGGTTATCGGCGTTGCTGCTCGCGCTCGTGTTTGTCCTTCCGGCGCAGGCTTACGCCTCGGGCCCCGGGTCAAGTGGAGTCGCAGTTGATGGGGTCGCCAAGCAGGTCACGGCGCCAGTCGCTCCGGTCCTCACGCAGGTCACGGCGCCGATCGCCCCGGTCCTCACGCAGGTCACGGCGCCGATCGCTCCGGTCCTCACGCAGGTCACCACGCCGATCGCCCCGGTCCTCACGCAGGTCACGGCGCCGATCGCCCCGGTCACCACGCCGATCGCTGCGGCAGCCACACCGGCAGCGCCGATCACTTCGGTCATCGCGCCGACCGTGTCGGGCGTGCGTCAGGAGACGACGCCGGTCATCGCGCTGGTCTCGACGACGCCGGTCATCGCGCTGGTCTCGACCACCGTCGTACCGCTAGCGCCGGCAGCTTCCAGGACGATCGCGCCGCTCGTTGCCTCGTCGGTTTGGGCGCCGCGCTCGACTGACGCGTCAGCTCCGAACGCCTCGTCTCCGAGCGCGTTCGGTGGCCCACAGCGAGTGGCCTCCACGCATCAGCCGCTTCCCGCCGCGGCGTTCAGCCCCGCTGCACCGCAGCTGATGAACGCGCCGAGCTCCTCGGCGGGTGTCGGGTCGGGCTCGGGTGGTAGTGGCGTTGGCCCGGGCGCGCTTCTCTTCTTCTTCATCTTGGCGTCAGTGTTTGGCTGCTGGCGTCTGCTGGTCGGTTCGGATCTCGTTCCGCCGGCCCCGTTTGTGTTGCTCGCAGAGCTCCCTGGCTGACCGCCAGTTCAGGACTCAGAGCTCTTGCCGGAGGCCTGACGCCCCCGGCACAACACGAATGAAAGGACGAACTCATGAGACGAGGTCTCTGTTCGCTACTGGCGGTATCTGCCGTGATGGTGCTGTTCGGGGTGGCTTTCGAGCCGGCCGGCGCGCTCGCGGCCGGGAGCACGCGCACGACGCGGCCGACGGCCGCCCTCGTGCCGGTGGTGCCGGGGGATGGTTATTTCCAACTGGATGGTTCGGCGGCGGTGCGGGCGCTGCAGCGTTCCTTGGCCCGGGTTGGTGATGCGCCGGGGCTGATCGATGGGCGTTATGGACCCGTGACCGAGCAGGCGGTCGAGCGCTTCCAGAGCGCCGATGGCCTGAGGGTCGACGGGATCGCCGGCGTCCACACAGTGGCCGCGTTGAGCACCACGCGCGGCGCGGGACTGGTTCCCGCTGCGGGCGATTTCAGTCCGGGCGGTTCGGCGGCGGTGCGCTCGTTGCAGCGTTCCTTGGTGCGAGTTGGTGATGCGCCGGGGCCGATCGATGGGCGTTACGGGCCGCTGACTGAGCGGGCGGTGCGGCGTTTTCAGGCTCGCGCTGGGTTGCGGGTCACCGGGATCGCCGGTCTGGGGACAATCGCTGATCTCCGTTCGCAGACGGTTTCTCGCGTGCGTCCAGAGCCGGTCGTGCCGCGGGCGTCTGGGCGTCCGCGGGTCTCGCAGCCGAGGAGCCAGTCTCGTCCGCTCGCGAGCGGACGGGCGCCGAGGCGCGCGCACTCGGGTGGTTCGTCGGTGAATGGATGGTTGGTGGGGCTCGGAGTGATCGTGCTGGGGTTGGTGCTGATCGCGGCGTGGTACTGGCGTGGGCTGCGGGCTGCGCGTCGCAGCACGCCGTTGGTTCCCTCGAGCGCTGCGCCGGCGGTCGAGCTCGAGCAGCACTCGAACGGTGCCGTTCCGGCGGTGGTTGGTGACCTGGATGGTGCGCCGGCGGGTGATCGGCATGCGGACCAGCGCGAGGACGCGCAGGGCGCGCTGAATCTCGGGCTGCTGCTGGAATCGCGCAACGACCTGGCGGGGGCGGAGGCGGCGTTCGCGAGTGCGGATGAGCGCGGGGACGCCAAGGGCGCGTTCAACCTCGGGGTCCTCCTCGCCGAGCGAGGAGATCTCGCCGGCGCGGAGGCGGCGTACCGGCGTGCGGACCAGCGCGGACTCCCGGCCGGCGCCTGGGGGCT
>PMOY01000144.1 GCA_003165655.1 Solirubrobacterales bacterium | reverse complement strand
CTCGACGAGGTCGCCGCTCGCGGTGTGGCGGACCGCTTCATCGTGGTCGGCCTCTGTTCCGGCGCGTACTGGGCGTTGCACTGCGGGCTCGCCGACGAGCGCGTGGCGAGCGCGATGGCCGTCAACCTCGACACGTTCTTCTGGAGCCCTGACGTCGCTGCCAAGCGGATCGCCGGACGCGCACGGCGCGGGCGGACCCGGAGGCAGATGCTGAGAAGCGCTCTGGCCTGGAAAGGGATTCGCGAGGGGGCGGTGTGGCTGAAGTTGTCGGTACGCGGCGGGCGCCGCGGGGGCCGGCGAGCGGTGGATCAGATCACCGGGGCGCTCGATCTTCTTCGCGNNCTACGACGAGCTCGTCGCCGGCGGCTGGATCGAGCACCTGGAGCGCTGGCCCAACACCCATGTCGATCACATCCCGGGCGATGATCACATGGTTCGCGCGATCCGCCTGCAGCGATACGTCCACCGGATCCTCGACCAAGCCCTCGATCGCGTGCTCGATGCCGCGGAGCCCGACCCGGTGATGACGCCGGACGCCGCCCGGCCGATCGCGTAGGGCCTCTGCGGGTGCATCGCCCTGTCGATGTCACCCGTCCGCGATTGCGCCTGCCTCATCAGCCGGGCGCGCCGGCGGATCCGGAGCGCTCGGAGATACACGGGTCAGCGCATGGGCGAGCGTTGGAGTCATCAGTCCGGCCTCCACGAACAGCGCGATCAGCAGGGCGATCCCCGCTGCGATGATCCCGATCCGGGGCAGCAGCAGCGCACTGAGGCCGAGGGTGATCACCGCGAACTCGATCTGGGCGATCGCCACCAGGCGCCCGTCATGGCGGAGCCGAGCGAGGCTCAAGCCCACCAGGGTGAGGGCTTCGGGGAACGTCCCGATGATGAGGATCCTCAGGAGCCACGTCCCATGGCGCTCGTATTCCGGGCCGAACAGGCTGAGGATCTGCGCAGCGAACACGAAGATCACCAACACCGCGGGCGTGAGGATGCCGAGGATCGCGGCGATGGCGTTGCGCGTGTGCTCGCGAAGCTCAGACTCGCCCAGGGCGGTCTCGACCGACAGTGACGTGGACATGTTCGCTGCTACGAGCACCACCCCGAGCATGATCGTCCAAGGCACATAGAAGTACCCCGCTGCGGATGCTCCCACCTCGTTGGCGGCGAGGACGGGGAGCAGGAGCGTCGCGACGAACGCTGACAGCGAACCAACGTAATTACCGCCGATCAGCTTGCGCATTTCAACCGAGGTCCATGCAGGCTCGGCCGGAGGAGTGCTCTTGGCCCGCCGGGGGAGAAAGCGCGTGAAGATCGCAAGATTGACCGGGAAGATGAGGAACATCCCGGGCACGATCCAGGCGAGGAAGATGCCGGCGCTGTGCGCCACGTTCGCGAATACGACGACGAGCACCAGCTTTGCGACCGCAAACACCGCGTTCTCGACTGGAACCCATCGGGTCTCGTGCAGCCCGGTCATGACGCTGTCCTGGAGCGTGAAAATCGTCCACGTGACGGTCGCCGCGGCGAACAGAACGAACCACCCCGCGTCCGCTCCCAGAAACCGCAGCGGCGGCGACCACAGATGACTGGTCCAGGCGGCGAGGAGCCCGAGCGCCAGCGTTAGAGCGCCCGTCCCGAGATACGTCGAGACGATGAAGCGCCGGGTCCGGGCACCGGCGACGGGTAGGTAGCGAGCGAAGATACTCGCCATACCCAGCTGCCCGATTCCTGAGATGAGCATCATCGCCGACACTGCGGCCACCGCCAGTCCGACGATCCTCGTGCTGTACAGGTGCGCGGCGATCGCCCAGAAGGGAAACCCGAGCACCGACCCGACGCCTGAGCTCAAGATGAGAAAGTAGGCATTGCGGAACAGCGGCAGCGACAGGTGGTCGCGAAGCCGGCGCCAGCCCTTCGGATCCCGTCCGCCGGTCATCGGTCGTCGCTGAGGTTACCCCTACGTAGTGCCAAACCAGGGCTTGCTCAAAACGGCCGCAACGGATCATTCACCGTTGACCCGCGATAAGCGGCCTGCACCAACCCGTGGCTCAGCGAGGTGCCTCACCCACAGAAGAGCACGAGCGCCACACAGCCGAGACACACGCCCCTAGTGGCCGTTCCGCCACAGGTCACCTTCGATTCTCCCAATCGAATGGCCCGCCAACACGGACCGACACCAGACTTCAGCCGACCAGAAGCGAATCTTCAGGGCACCGCGAGCGGCGCTCATTGCTCGGGCGAACTCACCTTCAGGAATCGTGAGCGCGTCTCTGAGCAAGCCGTCGGCAAGAAAGCTCGGGTCAGCGTCCTGCTCGATCCAATCGTCGGCATCGAACGCCATACCGTAGATCTTTGGCCGATAAGCCACAGACCAGGGAAGCACCCGGCGAGCGACGTCGCGGAGAATGCCCTTGCTCCACGGTCCCACCCTCGCCTCGAGTGGGAGATTGAGCACCAGCTTGACTACCTCAGGCTCGAGAAACGGAACACGAGCCTCGACGGAGACTTGCATCACGTTCTTGTCCATGCGGTTCAGCAAGAAAGACAGCGTGTAATCCATGCGACTGAGAAGCGCCGCCTCGAGGGCACGCCGCTGTCCGTCATGGTGGGCGTAGGCGGTCATTGACTCAGCGAATGCGTCATGGACGCCGTCCGGACTCGTCTGAGCCGTCCAGCCGGTGTCCCCGTAACGGCCGAAGCGCCTGATGAGACCTCCCAGCAATCGGAGCACGCGTAGCGGATCTCCCAGCAGCGCCGGCTCGGCACGATGGAGAATGCGCTGCCGCCAAGGAAGGAAGGCCGCCATTTCGGCATTGTGGAGGCTGTCGTACCCGCCGAATAGCTCATCTGCGCCCTCGCCCGTCAGCAGCACCTTGACGCCTCGTCGGTGAGCGCGCTCCGCGAGTTCCGCGATCGTGACCGAGCTCGCGTTCGCGATCGGACTGCCGAAATGGACTGTGGCCGGTACGAACCCGCGCCTCCAGTCCGACGGCGTCACATTGACCATTTCGATGTCGATGCCGAGCGCATCGGCCACGCGCCGGGCCGCTGGTCCTTCGTCCAACACTCCATCGCCGGCGGAGCTTGCCCCGAAGGCGACGATGTCCGGTTTCGCCTCTACTGCCAAAGCGGTAATGAGGCTCGAATCGAGGCCGCCGGAGCACAGCGTTCCGACCACGGCGTCTGCCATCAGGCAGCCGTGGACAGCGGTGCGAAGCGTGCGTTCCAGCTCGGACGTGAGCTTCGAGCGCGACCGATCCCTCAGACGCGCTTCGCTGGCCGGGTCAACATCGCTGGCACGGATGTGCCAGCGCCAGCTCGAGAGCTGGGTGTCATCCAGCGAAATTGCCGTCCACGACCCGGGCGCGACTCGCGTGATGCCCTCGAGCAGCGTCGCCTCACCCTCGAAATATGTCCCGTCGGTGATGGCCCGCCAGGCATTCTCAATCGGTCTGGCGCATGCTCCAGCCGCGATCAGTGCGGCCGGTTCGCTGGCGAACCACACACCGTCATCGGATCGGGCCATATAGAGAGGCTTCTGGCCGAACCGATCACGTGCGAGCAGCAAGCGCCCGTCTCGGAGATCAAGGGCGGCGATGGCAAATTGACCATCCAGCCGAGACAGCACCGGTGGACCCCACCGCTCGAGCGCCCACAGCAGGGTCTCGGTGTCACTGTGGCCGACAAAGGTCGCACCATCGAGCTCCTGTCGCAGCGTGAGGTGGTTGTAGATCTCCCCGTTGAAGGAGAGCAGCCAGTCCCCGCCCGGGTGACGCATCGGCTGATGTCCGCGAGCGGTCAGATCGACGATCGCCAACCGCGTATGGACGAGCCCCACGTTATCGACGATCTCCAACCCCGAGTCGTCAGGTCCGCGATGGGCGAGTGCATCGCGCAGCGCCATCAAGCGAGCCGTCGACGGCACGGCGCCAGGCTGGAGCACACAGCCCCCAATTCCGCACATCGAACGAGCGTACTGCATGACAATGTCACCACCCCACCCAGCGCTGACTGCTGAACGCGCCCGGGGATCGCACAGCTGGGGCCGCGCGGCAACAGTCACCACGCGGCCCCGATGCTTGCGTCAACTAATGTTAACTAACCTTGCCTACAGCCCGATGCACACCGACTTGGTCTCGGTGTACTCGTGGATAGCCTCTTCGCCCATCTCGCGCCCCCAGCCCGACTGCTTGTAGCCACCGAAGGGCAGCGCGGCGTCGAAGATGTTGTAGGTGTTGACCCACACGGTGCCGGCCCGCAGCTGCGGGATCAGGCGGTGAGCCTTGGTCAGGTCGTTGGTCCAGATGCCGGCCGCGAGACCGTAGATGGTCTCGTTCGCCGCCGCGCCAACCTCGCTCACGTCCTTGAACGGCAGCGTGGTCACGACGGGGCCAAAGATCTCCTCGTCGTAGACCTTGTTGCCGGGGCTCGCACCGTCGAGCACGGTGGGCGCGACGAAGTAGCCGCGGTCGCCGACCTGCTTGCCGCCGGTGACCGTGCGCACGCCCTCGCGCTCGCCGGAATCGAGGAATCCCTTGACCCGGTCGAGCTGCTCGGCCGAGACGAGCGGACCCATCTCGGTGTCGGGGTCGAGCCCGCGCCCGAGCTTGATCTTCCCTGCGTGGTCCGACACGCCCTGGAGCACCTCGTCATAGATCTTCTGCTCGATGTACAGCCGCGAGCCGGCGCAGCAGCACTGGCCGTGATTGAAGAAGATCGCGTTCGCCGCTCCGGGGATCGCGGTCTCGAGGTCTGCGTCGGCGAAAACGACGTTGGGCGACTTGCCCCCGAGCTCGAGCGTCACCCGTTTGAGGTCGTTCGACGCCGCCTGGACGATCAGCTTGCCGACCTCGGTCGAGCCGGTGAACGCGACCTTGTCGACTCCCGGGTGGGCGGCGACCGCGGCGCCGGCGGTCTCTCCGAGACCGGTGACGATGTTGAGGACGCCGTCCGGCAGCCCGGCCTCCTGCGTCAGCTCACCGAGGCGGATCGCGCTCAGCGGGGTCTGCTCGGCTGGCTTGAGCACGATCGTGCACCCCGTCGCGAGCGCCGGGCAGACCTTCCACGCGGCCATCAGCAGCGGGAAGTTCCAGGGGATGATCTGGCCCACCACCCCGATCGGCTCCTTCAGCGTATAGGCGTGGAACTGCGCCCCCGGCGCGTAGAGCACCGAGATCGGGAACGTCTGCCCGTAGATCTTGGTCGCGAATCCGGCCATGTAATGGAACATGTCCGCCGCCAGCTCGACGTCGGCGACGCGCGCGATCCCCACCGGCTTGCCGTTGTCGATCGACTCGATCTCGGCCAGCTCGTCCGCGTGCTCGAGGATGACGTCGCCGATCCGCCAGATGACCCGCCCGCGGTCCGACGCGGTCATCCGGCTCCACTCGGAGTCCTCGAATGCCCGGCGGGCCGCGGCAACCGCGAGGTCGACGTCTTCGGCGTCGCCACCGGGGACGTGCGCGATGACCTCGCCAAGCGCCGGGTCGAAAACCTCAAACGTGCTGCCGTTGCGGGCTTCGACCCAGTCACCGTCGACGAGCATCCGCTTAGGCTGCTCGAGGAACCGGGCTGCAGGTGATTCTGCCTCAGCCGTAACTGCCATGTGAGCTCTCCCTCTTGAGGCGTGCGTGATATAGGACGGCGTAAGGATAAGCCGAGGGGGGTTGCAGCGCTGTTGCAGTCAACGGCAGGCGATTACAATCAGGGAGAGGACCAACACCCTTGCCACCGCGAAACCCTTGGGTTGCCGTCGAAGCGGGCGCCGATCTCGTCGCTCGCCAGCGACTGTTGCGCCGCGTCCACAAAGCGTTCTTCAGCGGCGCTGGCGGCGGTAAGGACGAGTCTGCCTCCACACGGTCGGTGATCGCCGCGTCGTGGCGGCGCTCCCGGCGCGCCGGCGTCGAACCCGAAGCCGCGGATGGGTGCGCGCCACACGAGCTCGACCCAGATTCGCTCGCCGAGCGGCGCGAGCAGAGCGGCTTGCAGCCCGCGCTGCCCGTGTTGCGTCAGCTCCTCGGCGCGCATGCCCGAGATGCCCATCACCTCCTGATCGTCACCGATGCCGCCGGGCACCTGCTCTGGGTCGAGGGCGACCGGGCGACGCGCGGCTTGGCCGAGAGCGTCGATCTCGTCGCGGGTTCGCTGTGGAGCGAGGCCGCGGCGGGCACCAACGCGATGGGGACCGCCCTGGCCGTGGATCACGCCGTGCAGGTGTTCTCCGCCGAGCACGTGCGTGCCGCGGTGCACGGCTGGACGTGCTCGGCGGCTCCGCTCCACGACCCGCGCACGGGCAGGTTGCTGGGATGCGTCGATCTCACCGGCCCTGCCAACACCGTTCATCCGCACTCGCTGGCTCTGGTCACCGCCGCAGCGCAGGCGGTCGGGGGCCTGCTCGTGCCGCCGACGAGCGCGGATCCGGGCTCGACGATCCGGATCGAGGCCCTCGGCGCGGACAATGCGCTGATCCAGCTGAAGGACCGTACGCTCAAGCTCAGCCATCGACACTCGGAGATCGTTGTGCTGCTCGCGGCGCGCGAACGCGGGCTCTCGGCGGAGCAGCTCGCGTTCGAGCTGTTCGGTGAGCGCGGCAAGCCGGTCAGCGCCCGCGCCGAGCTCTCGCGCCTGCGGCGCCTGCTCGGCAACACCCTCGGGGCGGACCCCTACCGCCTGACCGGCCCGGTCGAGGCGGACTTCCTCGAGGTGGCGCGCAGCATCGAGGAAGGTCGCGGACGGTCGGCGCTCGAGCACTATCCGGGCTCGCTGCTGCCACGGTCGGATGCCCCCGGCATCGCCGAGCTCCGGCGCGGACTCGACGCCGGTGTCCGAAGCACCGTGATCAGCAGCAGTGACGACACGCTGCTGAAGCGCTGGCTCGAGTCGCCGGCCGGTCGAGACGACCTCCCGGGGCTCGAGCTCCTCCTCCGGCGCCGCCCGGGCGATCCGACGCTCGCGATGCTCGGCCACCATGCCGCACGACTGCGTTTTGAGGCGAGGAGCCCGACTGCGCGCGCCTGACCCGGAAGCGACGCGGCACGGCGCGAAGTGACGTCGCCGGCTCGGCTTCACACCCCGAAAGCGCCCGCTCAGGCGTGGTCGTACACGGCAGTGATCCCCGTCCGCAGGAACTCCTCGATCGCCAAGACCCCGGCGTAATCGGCCGCCCACCCGACGAGCGCGAACACGTACGTCCGGGTGCCGTGGCGCGCGTCGATCTCGGTCCCCGGCGGGTAGTGCAAGAAGATGCTCTCCACGCCGGGCTCGAGCTTCAGTTGGTCGAGGCCGTCGATCGCCGTCAGGCGGCGGGCAGACGACGGCGGCTGATAGAAGAAGCGGTAGGCGACTCCGGAGGTGGCCGGAAGGTCAGCGATCTCGGTCGCCCAGCCGAGCGCCGCCCGCATCGTCAACGTGACGATGTCGATCCCGGCTGCGAGACGCAGCATCTCGGGAACGCCGCCTCCGATCCGCCCGTTCACTTCGATGACCCGTGGCCCCTCGGCCGTGAGCTTGATCTCGGTGTGGGCGGCGCCGGTCTCGACGCCGAGCGCACGCAGCGTCTGGCCGGCCAGGTCGACCACCGCGGCGCGCTGATCGAGCGAGAGGGTGGCCGGGATGAAGAAGCCGGTCTCGCGGAACGGAGGTGCGGGCGGGAACCGCCCGGTGATTCCCAGATGGGTCATCCGCCCCGCCACCGCCACCGTCTCCACCGAGACGTAGTCGGCCTCGAAGCCCTGGGGCATTGGGGGTCCGTCGGACAGGTACTCCTCGACGATCCGATCTTCTGGCTCACCCGCCGCCAGTTCGTCCCAGCGCTCGCCGAGCTCGTTCAGACTGGCAATCGGGAAGGTGTGCCAGCTGCCTGACGCCTTGCGCGGCTTCAGCACGGCGGGATAGCTGATCGCCGAGCCGATCCGCTCGACTGCTGCCCGGTCGGCGCCGGCCGGGAGGGCCACAGCTCCGGGAGTGGGCAATCCGGCGGAGCGCAGAGCCTCGCGCTGATAGAGCTTGTCCTCGAGACGGCGGGCCGCCTCCACAGATTGAAAGGGCAGACCGAGCTCCGTGGCGATGGCCGCCACGTGCTCCATCCCGGTGTCGTAGAAGATCGCGAGCCCATCGGGCGAGTGCGCTCGCAAGGCCCCGGCCGCGTCCTGCGCAGACGATCGGAGGGCGTCGACAACGACACCGAATCGCTCCAGCAGCGGCCGCACCGCGGCCGCCGATGGATCCTCGCCGTCCACGAGCCACACGAGATCGCACCATCCCCGCGCCGCGTCGCGAATCTGCATCGCGTCGAGGGAGCGGTGCCCATACACGACCACGAGCCGAGGACGAGCCTCAGCGGTCGGGGCAGGAGAATCCACTGAACGAGTAGCCTAGCGTCCAGCGCCCGACTTGGTACGCTCGATCTGTGGCGCACCGGCCCGTCGCGGTCCGGTTCGTCGCACCTCCAGACGCCAATGACAGCTCCCGAAGCTCTAGCGACCGACCTTCCACCGGTCACGGTCGCGCTGGTGAACAACATGCCGGACGCGGCCTTCGTCGATACGGAGCAGCAGTTCCGCCGCGCGATGGCGGCGGATCCGAGCAGCGGCCCGGTCGACCTGCAGCTGTACACGATCGCTGAGCTGCCTCGGTCGGAGGCGATCGCTGAGGTGATCCGCTCCCAGTACTGCGATCTCGACCAGCTGTGGGCGCACCCCCCGGACGCCCTGATCGTCACGGGAACCGAGCCGGCGCAGGCCCAGCTGCCCTACGAGCCCTACTGGCCCTTTCTGGCGCGGCTTCTCGAGTGGGCCGCGAGCTCGGTCCCCACGACGTTGCTGTCCTGCCTGGCCTCCCACGCGAGCATCTTGCTCTTCGACGGGATCGAGCGGGTTCCCCGGTCGACGAAGTGCAGCGGTGTGTTCGCCGGCACCGTCGAGGACCGAACTGACCCGCTAGCCGCGGGGCTGCCGGAGCTCGTGCCTGTCCCCCACTCGCGGATCAACGACGTGCCGGAGGCTGCGCTGATCGACGTCGGCTATCGCATCGTCATCGGCTCCGGTCCCGCCGGCGCCGGGTGGGCAGTGGCAACGCGCAAGCACCGCGAGGGACTGTTCCTCCTGTGCCAGGGCCACCCCGAGTACAGCACCCTCAGCCTGCTCCGGGAATACCGGCGCGACGTGCGCCGTTCCCTGTTCGGCCGGGGAGCCGTGCCCTATCCTCCTGCCCCCGAGGGGTATCTCGCCCCGGAGGGGACGGCCATCTTGGAGGAGTTTGCCGAGCGCGCGGCCGCCCCGGGAGCCGACCCGCGCGAGCTGTGGGCGAGCTTCCCCTTCGACGAGACCGCGGCCACCGTCGAGAACAGCTGGGCTGCGCCGTCGGCTACGTTGTACGCCAACTGGCTCGGCCTCGCAAGGGCGGCGTTGCCCGCCCATCCAGCGGCTCAGGCCTGACCTCCTATGCGTGACGAGACCTTGGCGATCCACGGCGGCTACACCGCCGATTCGACCCGGGCGGTGGCCGTCCCGATCTACCAGACGGTCGCCCACGACTTCACCGATGCCGACCACGCGGGGAAGGTCTTCGATCTCGAGGTTCCGGGCTTCCACTACAACCGGATCAACAACCCCACGGTCGATGTGCTCGAGCAGCGTCTCGCGGCCTTGGAGGGCGGCGTGGCGGGGATGGCCCTGAGCTCGGGCGCGGCGGCGGTCAGCACGTCGGTGCTCAACCTGCTCGGCGCCGGCGATAATTTCGTGTCCGCCCCCCAGCTCTACGGCGCCACCTACACCTACTTCGCCCACGTGCTGCCCAAGCTCGGGATCGAGGTTCGCTTCCCACCGGATGACCAGGCTGACTCGATCGAGGCTTTGATCGACGATCGAACCAAGGCAGTGTTCTGCGAGACGGTCGGTAACCCCGCGGGGAACGTGATCGATCTCGAGCGCGTGGCGGAGGTCGCGCACCGCCACGGGGTGCCGCTGATCGTCGATAACACGGTGCCGACCCCGCTGCTGCTGAAGCCCATCCGCCACGGCGCGGACGTGGTCATCCACTCGTTGACCAAGTTCATCGGCGGTCACGGCACGACCATGGGCGGGATGATCATTGATGGGGGGACCTTCCCCTGGGCGGAGCATCCGGAGCGCTTCCCGATGATGAACGAGCCCGAGCTGGCGTTCCACGGCGTGCGGTACACGACGCAGTTTCCCGACGCCCCCTACATCACGCGCTGCCGGACCGTCGGTCTGCGGAATACCGGGTCCTGCTTATCGCCGTTCAATGCCTTTCTCCATCTGCAGGGCCTCGAGTCCTTGGCTGTGCGGCTGGTGCGCCACGAGGCGAACGCTCGGATCGTCGCCGATTACCTGGCCCACGACGCTCGGATCGCGTGGGTGAGCTTCCTCGGGTTCCCCGACAATCCCTACCACGAGCTCGCCCGCCGATACCTCGGGGAGCGCTGCCCGTCGATCATCACCTTCGGGGTCCGGGGCGGCTATGACGCCGGGATCGCCGTGTTCAACCGCGTCCAGCTGTTCAAGCGCCTGGTCAACATGGGCGACGCGAAGTCCCTGATCGCTCACCCGGCTTCGACCACCCACCGGCAGCTCACGCCCTCGGATCTGGCGCTTGTCGGGGTGACGCCGGATATGGTGCGCCTGTCGATCGGCCTCGAGCACCCCGACGACCTGATCGAAGACCTCGATCAGGCCCTCTCATCCCAGGATCTCGGCCACGCAGGCCCCGATGTCCTGAAAGGCCCGGATCCGGCTTTTCGGTGACGGGATGTAGTGGGTGAAGTGCCGGACGCCCTCGGTGAGCACCCCGAACATCCAGACCCGCTTCTGAGGACGACCGTCGATGTCGATCGGATGGGCGTCAGAAGTCAGGTCGACGCTGCCGACGTTCACTGCTCCGTAACGGAACTGGCTCACCCGGCCACGGTCGTACAGGCGCGAGAGCAGCACAGAAGCCGAACCCTCAATCCGAGGTTCGTCGAGGTGACCGCGGACCACCACGTCCACGTCGCCGGCGTGGGCCTCATGCAGGGCCGTCGAGCTGATCCGCGTCCGGGTCAGATCGGGATCGTCCTGGCCGAGCGCGGCTCCGAGCGCGGGGGCGGGTCCGTAGGGGACCCGCAGCACGCCGGCGTCCATCAGCGCGAGGAGCTGCCGGGATCGCAGCGCGGGTGGGCCCGCCACCAGGCGGTGGATCCGGCTGCGAATATCGGCGTTGAAGTCGAGGTAGGAATCGAGTGACAGGCCGCCGTCCTCCACCACGGACCGCATCGGGTCACGGAAGATGCGGAAGACCTCAGCCGCTGATTTCACCGGACTGGCGCCGTCGGGCACCTCGGCTTCCCGGAGGTCATCGGCCAGCATGTCGTAGACGAAGCGCTCGTAGTCCTCGCTGCAGCGATATCTCGGCTGATGGCCGAAGAACAGCGCCTCGGCGTCGAAGGGACCAAAGCGGGCGGCCTGGCTGGCCACCTCGTCGTCAAAGCGATTCTCTTCCCATGCGACCTGCAGCTGCTGGCGTACCGCCGCGCCACCGGCCGCTGCCCCGGTCTGGAAGGCCACCTGGGCGTAGTAGCGGGCGCACATCTCGGCGAACAGGAGGGGCAGCAGCTCCGTGCGCACATCGACCTGGCGCCGCGAGCCGTTGGACCGGCCACTGAGCTGGTCGAACGCCTCGGGGGTGCAGATGATCGGCTTGTACACGTCCGAGCGGTCGACTCCTGTGACCGACTTGGCCGTGTAGGGGAGACCGCTGCGCGAAAACAGCTGGATCAGCGGCTCCCGTCCGCTGGGTCGGTAGCGCAGCCCTTGGCCGTGATCGACGAATTCGCCGCCCCGACCGACGCTCAGGGCCGTCGCGACGTCGAGGGCCACCAGTCCCATCCCCGCCACGCCCACGGTCGCGTCGGCCGGCAGGCTGTCGACGTACCGCGTGACCGGGTATGGGCTCAGCTGGCGGGGGTGAGACGCGAGCTGACCGTCATCCGCGTTGGCGGTGTGACCGGAGGTCACGATCACGTGGTCGACCCTCAGCGTGAGGTCGTCCGCCAGAACTACCTCCTCGCTCCCGTCGGGCCTCTCGACGAGATCGACCGCAGCCGTAGGATGATGGACGATGTGGACCGCGCTTGGGGCCTCGGCCACCAGCGCCAGATAGAACCACTGGAGGTACTCGCCCATCAGGCGCCGGGGCAGGAAGTCGTGGGGCTCGATCGGACGCCCCGAAGGGTCGACGGCGCAGACACCCCCGACCCAGCGGTAGCCGGCGCTGACCGCCCATTCGTGGAGTCCGATGCCGTAGCCAGGCTGGTCCGCCTCGCTGGCGAATGGGTACAGCGAGATCTGGCTGCACGCGTTGTTCATCAGCAGATAGTCGGGCTGGGTCACGTCGTAGACCCCGGACCCGGGGGTTCCGGGCTCGATCACGTGAACCTCGAGCTCGAGTCCCGGCCGGAGGCCGTGACGAGCTGTGGTGACGACCCGCTCCAGGGCACAAATGCCCCATGGGCCAAGTCCGACGATCGCGATGCGCAACATAGAGTGCCCCTGAATAGATCAGTGTACGTCGAGTGTCGAACCGATGCTGGGAAGAGGCATCCTGAAACTGCGTCGGCTGCCGGTCATGCGGGCGAGCTCGGCGCGCTTACGGGGAACGGGATCGACGTGCCGCGCCGGGGGTGGGTCGCGGCAGTCCGTGGTCAATCCACCATAGCGCGCGGTCGGGGCGGGGTTGGCCGGCGGATCAGATCGGCTACGTTGCGGGTTATCGCCACGGTCGCTTACATAACCGTTCGCCCTGCGCCGGCCCGTGGTCCACTCGGGACGCGCGCGTCTCGTTAGGCCGTGGCCGAGGACGGCGGACAGAGCCTCTCCCGGCGGGCCGCGCACGCGGCCGCCACGGCGCTCGCCACCGGCCTGCGCTGGAGCGGCCGGCGCGTACAGGCGCGTGCGGTCTACGCCGTCGGCGGGCCGGCCCGGGCGCGCGTCATCTTCCTCTTCGGCGGCGTCCTCGCGCTGGCGAGCGCCGACGCGTCGACGATCGGGGCGGTCGCTCCCCAGCTCGAGTCCTCGCTCCACATCGGCAACACCGAGGTCGGACTGCTCAGCTCGGTCACGCTGCTGATCGGAGCAGTGGCCGTGATCCCAGTCGGGCTCCTGGTGGACAAGATCAACCGCGTCCACATGCTCTCGATCAGCATCGTCCTGTGGAGCGCCGCGATGCTGGCGAGCGGCGCTGCGGGGTCATATTCGTCGCTGCTGATCACGCGGTTGGGGCTGGGCGCCGTGTCGGCCACCGCGGGACCGGCGATCGCGTCGCTCACCGGTGACTACTTCTACGCTCGCGAGCGAGGTCGCGTGTACGGCTACATCCTCGGTGGCGAGATCGCGGGGACCGCGGTGGGCTTCATCGTCAGCGGCTTGGTCGCCAGCGTGCTGTCGTGGCGGTTCGCCTTCTGGGTGATCGCGATCCCCGGCTTCTTCCTTGCCAGGGAACTGTGGCGTACCCTGCCCGAGCCACGCCGCGGCGGCAAGAGCCGGCTCGAGCACGGCACTGTCGATCTGTTCGCGGCCGCGCGGGGCCAGAGCGGACCCGACCGGCCCGGCGAGGACCCCGATCAGCCGATCCGCGAGGACGACCTCGCGCTCGACGCGGTGCGCAGCCACGGGATCGAGGCAGATCTCGCGCTCGTGCTGACCGAGGACCCGGCGCAGATGCCGCTCAAGCGAGCCGTGCGCTACGTGCTGAGCATCCAGTCGAACGTCACGATGATCATTGCCTCGGCGCTCGGCTACTTCTTCTTCGCCGGGCTGCAGACGTTCGCCGTCCTCTTCGTTCGCGGCCATTACCACACCGATCAGGCGACGGCCACAGGGGTCCTGGGACTGCTCGTCCTCGGCGCACTCGCAGGCGTGCTGATCAGCGGCCGGCTGACCGACCACCTGCTCCGCCGGGGCGTGCTCAACGCGCGCGTGTGGGTGCCGGCGGTCTCCTACATCGCCGCCGCTGTCCTGCTCGTGCCGGGGCTGCTCGAAACCAAGCTGACGCCCGCGATCTGGTTCGACGTCGCCGGCGCAGCGCTGCTGTCGGCGGCCAACCCGCCGCTTGACGCTGCCCGACTCGACATCATGCCCGCGGGTCTGTGGGGGCGGGCGGAGAGCATCCGGACGCTCCTGCGCACCCTGGGTCAGGCTCTCGCGCCGCTGCTCTTCGGTGCCGTCGCCGACCTGGTCGCAGGCTTCACGCCGCACCAGTCGCCGATCGGCACCAAGCCGCACGGGACGATCCAACAGGGGACGGCTCGCGGGCTCGAATACAGCTTTCTCCTGATGCTGATCGCCTTGGGCGCAGCCGGCGTGATCCTGCTCCGAGCCCGCTACACCTACCCCCGCGACGTGGCGACCGCCGCCGCCTCGTCGACGGCATCCACGTCGGCCGACGCCGAGGCCGCGCCGCCCGTGGCCTCGGGGGGGCCGCCCGAGGCGTCGCGGACGCCGCCCGGGGCGTCTGCGGAGTCGCCGGAGGCGCCGGCAGGGCCGCCGGAGGCGCCGGGGACCGCCGGCTGACCGTGCACCTGGGCGAAGGTCGCTCAAACGAATTCTCGATGCCGCCAGGGCACCGACTGACCCTAAGCCCCGAGGATTGCGCCGCCGTCGTAGAGCTTGATCACGCGCACGCTGCCCGGCGGCGCGACGTTCAGGCACAGCTGACAGAGAACGCACTCATCGAGGTTCTCGCGCACGATCTCGACCCCATGCTCCGCCGCGCGAAAGATGTCGACCGGGCATACCTCGGCGAGCTTGGCGGCGAGCTGGGGATCGTGCGCGACCGACTCGTCGACCTGGACGTCGATGAACAGCGCATCGCTCATCACGCCGTCGCGCTCCGCGCAGCGATCTTCTCGGACACGATCGCGGGGATCTCTGAGATCTCCTCGGCGACGACGATCCCGGCCTCGGCGAGCCGGACGATCTTCTCCGCGGCGGTGTCCTCCTTGCCCTCGACGATCGTCCCCGCGTGGCCGAAGCTCATGCCCGGCATCTCATCCATGAAGCGTCCCGCCATGAAGGCGACGATCGGCAAGCGCGAGTCGTTCTCGGTCACCCAGCGCGCGAGCTCGGCTTCCATCCGGCCTCCGGGCTCTGTGTAGATGACGATGGCCGAGGTCTGGGGATCGGCCTCGAACAGTGGCATCAGCTCGGCGTAGCTCGAGCCGATGATCGCATCGCCGCCGATCGAGACGGCGGTCGACTGGCCGAGGCCGGCCGCCGTGAGCGTGGAGGACATCTCGGTCGTCATGCCGCCGCTGCGCGAGATCACACCGACGGGACCGGGGGAGTAGGACTTCGCCGCATCGCGCGCTGGGCCGCCGATCCCGCCCATCTTGATCACGTCGGGAACGATGATCCCGAGGCAGTTGGGCCCGATGATCCTCGCCTCGCGCTCGCGCGCCAACTCGACCATCTGCGCGACATCGCCGCGCGGGATCCGCTCGGTCACGATCACGATGAGCTTGATCGCGTTCTCGAGCGCCTCGAAGACGGCGTCCTTGGTAAACGCGGGGGGGACCGTCACGACCGATCCGTCGATCGGCCCGCCGTGATGCTCGACCGCCTGCCCGACGGTGTCGAACACCGGCACGCCGTGAACGTCGCGCCCCAGGCGACCGGGGGTCACGCCGCCGACGATCTTCGCGCCCGTCCCGTAGTCGATGCACTCTCGCGTCAGGTTGACCGCCTCGCGCCCGGTGATCCCCTGGACGATGAAGGTCGTGGTCTCGTCGACGAGGATCGACATCAGGCGCTCATTCCGCCTCACCCGCACCGATTTTCTCGACCGCCCGCTTCGCCGCCGCGTCGAGCGAGACCGAGCGGTCGGCGTAATCGACCCCGTACTTCTCGAGGATCTTGAAGCCCTCTTCCTCCCACGCGCCGGGGATACGGAAGATCGCGATCTTCTCGGCCGGGTCGTAGCCGAGCTCGACGCACGCCTTGATCACGCCGCGCGCGACAATGTCCACACGGGTGTTGGAGACGATCGACATCATCACCGCGATCCGCTCGACACCCGGCTTCTGGAGCACGAGCTTCGCCAGGCCGCAGGCTTTGCGGACCGAGGGGTTGCCGCCGATCTCGCAGTAGTTGGCCGGCTNNGCGCCGATCACCAGCCCGAGGTTGCCGTCGAACTCGGTCACGTTGCCGGCGACGCCGCGGTGATCCTGGGCGTCGATCGCCTCGCCGGCGAGCTCGAACGGCGTCGCCTCCCGCGCCTGCCGCGTCTCCTCGGCGCTGATGCCGAGCTCGTGCAGGATCTCCTGCTGGCGTGGGCGGGCCTCGTTCTCCATCTCCATGTGGGCGTCGAGGGCGACGAACGCGCCGTCCTCGAGCTCTCCGAGCGGGTTGATCTCCGCGAGCGTCATGTCGTAGCGCAGGAACAGGCGCGCGAGCTTGGCGAGGATCGGAGTGAGGCGATTGAGCGCCGAGCCGGAGATCCCGAGCGACGCGATCACCTGCTTGGCCTGCCAGTCCGCGAACGGCCGGATGGTCGAGAAGTGGGCTCGGGCGACGCGGTCGGGGTGCTGCTCGGCCACCTCCTCGATGTCGATCCCGCCCATGTCCGAGAACAGCATCACCGGCTGCTTGCGGATGCCGTCCCAGACGACGCCGGCGTAATACTCGTGCTTGACCGACGCGCGCAAGTCGACGAGCACGCCACGTGGCATGTGTCCGCCGATCTCCAGATCGAGCACATGCTCGGCGTGGTCGGCCGCTTCGTCGGGCGTCTGCGCGAACTGCACGCCGCCGGCCTTCATCCGTCCGCCGGTCAGTACCTGGGACTTGATCACGACCGGGCCGGCGATCTCCTCGGCGATCGCGCGAGCCTCGAGGACGGTCGTCGCGAAGCCGTGCCTGGTGACCGGGATTCCGGCCTTGGCAACGATCGCCCGCGATTCGTACTCGAAGAAGCGCATGGCGCGCCGGAACCCTACAAGAGCGTGCGCGCAAAGGGCTGCTCACGCGCCCACCGAAGTGAATCAGGCACCGCCGCGTGCGGTGCTCAGCGGGTGACCCAGGCCTCGGGGTCCTCGGCGAGCCTGCGGACGTGCGCCGGAAGGTTGTCGGCCGCGAGGTCGGCCAGCGAGACCTGCTCGAGCACCCCGCGCAGGCTGGCGCGCACGGCGATCCAGACGTTGGTCAGCGGCTCGGCGGCCCCGGTGTAGGAGACATTCTCGGGGGGACCGCCGCGCACGCTCGCAAGCGGACCGTCGACGGCCCTGATCACGTCCGCGATCGTCACCTCGGTGGCCGGACGTGCGAGGCGGAAGCCGCCTTCCGCTCCGCGCTGGCTGCGGACGATGCCGGCGTGCCGGAGCTCGCCGAGAATGTTCTCGAGGAAGTTGAGGGGGATCTCCTGCGCGGTCGCGAGGCGCTCGGCCTTGACCGGCTTGTCCCCGGTGGCCGCCGCGAGCTCCACCGCAGCCCGCACCGCGTACTCCGCCTTGGCCGAGATCCGCACGCGTCGCCGCCTACGCGACCGGGGCTGGTTCGAACCCGTACGCCGCCGCCAACTCGGGATCCTTGCGGGCAAGCATCTCGGCGAGGGAGAGCATCACCTGGCACTGCTTGTAGGTTGCATCGTCCTGCATCTTGCCGTCGATCATGTGGACGCCCCGGCCGTCCGGAATCGCCTCGATCACCTTCTTGGCGAACCTGACCTCTTCCGGATCGGGGCTGAACACCTTCTTGGCGATTTCGATCTGCACCGGGTGCAGCGACCACGCCCCGACGCAGCCGAGCAGGAACGTTGCGCGGAACTGGGTCTCGCATCCCTCGACATCGCGGATGTCGCCGTAGGGGCCATAGAAGGGGAGGATGCCCGCGGAGGTGCAGGCGTCGACCATGCGGGCAATCGAGTAGTGCCACGGATCCTGCTGAGCCGTGGGCCGCGGTGCGTCCGGATTGTCAGGATCGGGGTCGCTGATCACCCGGTAGCCGGGATGGCCACCGCCGACGCGCGTCGTCTTCATGCGTCGCGACGCGGCCAGGTCCGCCGGTCCGAAGCTCATCCCCTGCATCCGCGGGCTCGCCGTCGCGATCTCCTCGAGGTTGACCACGCCGAGCCCGGTCTCGAGAATCGCGTGGACCAGGATCGGGCGATCGAGCCGGGACTTGGCCTCGAGCTGGGCCAGCAGACGGTCGACGTAGTGGATGTCCCACGGCCCTTGCACCTTGGGAACCATGATCACCTCGAGCTTGTCGCCGATCTCACTCACGAGCGCGATCAAGTCGTCGAGCACCCAGGGGGATTCGAGGCTGTTCACACGCGTCCACAGGGCGGTCTCGCCGAGATCGATCTCCCCGGCGATCCGGACCAGGCCCTCGCGCGCCGCCACCTTGCGATCGACCGAGACCCCGTCCTCGAGGTTGCCCAGCAGGATGTCCGACTTCGCCGCCAGGTCGGGCAGCTTGGCGACCATTTTCTCGTTGCTCGGATCGAAGAAGTGGATCATCCGGGAGGGCTTGAAGGGGATCTCCAAGATCGGCTCTGGGGCGCCGAGGGCGAGGGGCTTTCCGAAATCGCGGGGGTTGCGCAAGGATCGACTCCTGTTCGGGGGATGCCAGGGCAATCGTACCCGCGCGGCCCTGACGTGCCGCCCGGGCGCCACGAAGCGCTGTGGCCGGTGCGGGCGTCCGGTCGCTGCGCGGCAGCCACGGGCGACGACGGTGCGCGGCTGTCATCCTTCCCGTCCTTCGAACAGCCCAGGAGAGCCAATGACGCACGTCGATACCGACCAGGCAGCACGCGAAGCGAGCGGAGCGCATCCGTACGGGCGCTACCTCGAGGAATTCGAGGTGGGTGCGATCTACAAGCACTGGCCCGCCAAGACCGTCACGGAGGGCGACGACCACCTGTTCTGCCTGATCACGATGAACCACCACCCGCTGCATCTCAACGACGTCTACGCGAAGCAGTCCCAACAGGGCAAGAACGTCGTCGTTGGGCCGCTCGTGTACTCACTCGCGCTCGGCATGAGCGTCTCGGACGTCAGCGGTAAGGCGATCGCCAACCTCGCGACCGAGGAGCTCAAGCACCCCGCGCCCGTATTCCACGGCGACACGCTGTTCTGCGAGTCCGAGGTTCTCGAAGTGCGCGAGTCGCGGTCCAAGCCCGACCGGGGCACGGTTCGCGTGCATACGCGCGTGCTCAACCAAGACGGGGTCCTCGTCGCCGAGTTCAAGCGGCTCGTACTCGTGCCGCGCAAGCACGTGACCGAGGATCTCGAGCGCGCCGAGGGGAACGTCGACTAGCCTCGCCCGAGGGGAACGTCGACTAGCCTCGGTCAGACGGCGCGGAATGCGAGGTAGGCTTCGCCCGGCCACCGAGTACAAAAAAAGGAGTGTCGACACAGCCCATGACGTACACAGAAGCGCAGCACCAAGCCAGCACCGACAACGTCCGCCTCCAGGCCTGGGTGGCGGAAGTAGCCGAACTGACCCAGCCGGACGACATCCACTGGTGCGACGGGTCAGAAGAGGAGTACGAGCGGCTTGCGCGCACGCTGATCGACGCTGGTACCTTCGAGCGACTCTCGGGTACCAGGCGGCCCAACTCCTTCCTGGCGCGCTCGGACCCCGCCGATGTCGCGCGCGTCGAGGATCGGACGTTCATCTGCTCCGAGCACGAGTCGGACGCCGGCCCGACGAACAATTGGTGTGACCCTGACGAGATGCGCGCGCGGCTGACGGGACTGTTCACGGGCTCGATGCGCGGCCGCACCATGTACGTGGTGCCGTTCTCGATGGGTCCGATCGGTTCGCCGATCTCCTACATCGGCGTTCAACTGACGGACTCCGCCTACGTAGCGGCGTCGATGCGGATCATGACCCGCATGGGCCAACCCGCCCTCGACGCGCTTGGCGGCGACGGCGCTTTCGTTCCCTGTCTGCACTCGGTCGGAATGCCGCTCAGCGACGACGTCGAGGATGTTCCGTGGCCGTGCAACGCGGAGAACAAGTACATCGTGCATTTCCCGGAGACGCGCGAGATCTGGTCGTTTGGCTCCGGCTACGGCGGTAACGCGCTCCTCGGCAAGAAGTGCTTCGCNNATGCTGATCCTCAAGCTCACCTCCCCCGAAGGCGTGGTCAAGTACGTCACGGCGGCCTTCCCGAGCGCGTGTGGCAAGACGAACCTCGCGATGCTCATCCCGACACTGGCGGACTGGAAGGTCGAGACCATCGGCGATGACATCGCGTGGATGAAGTTCGGCGCCGACGGCCGGCTGTACGCCGTCAATCCCGAGGCCGGGTTCTTCGGCGTCGCTCCGGGGACGGGCGAGCTGACGAACCCCAACGCGATCAAGATGATGGCGAAGAACTCGGTGTTCACCAACTGTGCGAAGACCGACGACGGCGACGTGTGGTGGGAAGGGATGACCCCCGAGCCGCCGGCGCACGCGATCGACTGGCACGGTAAGGACTGGACGCCGGCCTCAGGGAAGCCCGCCGCCCATCCGAACTCCCGGTTCACCACGCCCGCCTCGCAGTGCCCGTCGATCGCGCCCGAATGGCAGGACCCCGCCGGGGTGCCGATCGACGCGATGCTCTTCGGGGGTCGGCGCGCGACGGTCGTTCCGCTCGTGCACGAGGCTCGCGATTGGGGCCACGGGGTGTTCCTCGGCTCGATCATGTCCTCCGAGACGACGGCGGCTCAGGCAGGGGCGGTCGGGAAGCTTCGCTTCGACCCGATGGCGATGCTTCCCTTCTGCGGCTACCACATGGCCGACTACTTCCAGCACTGGCTGACGCTCGGTCAGCGCGACGGCGCCAAGCTGCCGAAGATCTTCTACGTCAACTGGTTCCGCAAGGACGATCAGGGCACGTTCCTGTGGCCGGGCTTTGGGGAGAACTCCCGTGTCCTGGCGTGGATCTTCCGGCGCTGCGAGGGCAGCGCCGAGGCCGAGGAAACGCCGATCGGTCTCGTGCCGAGCACCGATTCCGCCGCCGGCGGGATCGATACCCGGGGGCTGAAGATCTCGGACGCCGCGCTGGCCAGGCTGCTCGCGGTCGACCCCGAGGAGTGGAAGCAGCAGCTGCCGCAGCTGAGGGAGCACTTCGAGCGTTTCGGGGATCGGCTTCCGCCCGCGCTGTGGGCACAGCTGAAGGCGCTCGAGCAGCGGCTCGGGTAGCGCCGGCGGGGCGGGGTCAGTGCACGCCCGGGGGCGGGATCACGCCCGCGTGCAGCGCCGGGGAGCCGCTGAGCCTCGCGTGGATCAGCCGCCGGTGTGAGAGCGGCGCCCGGAGATGAACCTGCAGGTCGCGGACGAGCAGGAACTGCGGGCACGCGGCCACGCCGCCGCCGCTGAAGGATTGAAGGAGTTCGATCGTGACCGACTTCTGCTTCTGGGTGACGCGCACCCGGCTAGCGCCCCAGCAGTCGCCCTCGGTGTAGGTGATCGCGAGCACACGACCGTGGTCACGGACCGCTCGGAGCGTCCACGGCCGGCTCAGGAGAAGCTCGGTCGCCACGGCGGTCCGCGGCGCCGTCGCGACGGCCCGCGAACTGTGGCCTCCTCCTGATGCCGCGATCGCGACGCCCACACCCACCGCCGCCAGCACACACGCGACTCCGATAGAGGCCGCCAGCCGTCTCATGTCGACACTACGTTATCCGGTATCAGCTCATCACAACGCATCTGCAGGCCCGCGAGTGGGTTGTGCGTAACCTGAGGGCACGTGGCCCTGCCATTCATCGCCTCCGATGCGTGCATGCTCGCCGTCCAGGCCGGGATCGTGGCCGCTCCGCGCGCCGAACCGCCCGGACTGCAGTGGTTGCGCCAGCTCGGCGGGCGGTGGTGGTCGCTCGTTCCCCTGGGCTCGATCGTGGTCGTCATCTTCGCGATCCGGGGCGTCTCGCAGACGGCGACGGGGCTGACCTATCTGGCCCTCGTCGCGGTCCCGAT
>PMOY01000192.1 GCA_003165655.1 Solirubrobacterales bacterium | reverse complement strand
ACCACGCCGCCGACGACCACGCCGACAAAGACCACCAAGCCGGCTCGGAAGCATCACAAGGCGGTCGCCACCTCGACAGTCGGCTCGCTTCTCAGCTCCTTCGCCCACAGCCTGAGCGTCGCCGACAGCGGTTCTTCGATGGCGACGGCCAGCTACACGAAGCTCGAGAACAGCAGCCGCCACGCGCACGCGCAGGTCGCCAAGCGCCACACGCACGACACCAGGCGCACTCGTCGCGCCTCCTGAACTCGGTTCGCGGGTAGCGGGCGTCCTCGCCCGCTACACTTGCTCAACTGCCGTCGTGACTGGCGCGATCGGGTGGAGTTGACCACCGGGGAGCGACGGCCNNCGCTTCGGATCCGGCCCCTCGCGGATTCGCCCCGAGCAGCTGGCGCACCTGGCCGGCGGGGGCGCCGCCCTGATGGGCACATCCCACCGGCAAGCTCCCGTCAAACAGCTCGTCGGCCGCGTTCGTAGCGGGCTGCGCGAGTTCTTCTCACTCCCCGATGGCTACGAGGTCGTACTCGGGAACGGTGGCACGACGGCGTTCTGGGACGCCGCGGCCTGCGGCTTGGTCCGCGAGCGGGCGCTTCACCTCGTCTACGGCGAGTTCTCCTCGAAGTTCGCGGGCAGCACCCGCGGCGCGCCGTTCCTGCGCGACCCGATCGTCATCAGCGCGGAGCCTGGAGATGCGCCGGCGCCGGTCGCCGACCCCGAGGCAGACGTCCTCGCATGGGCACACAACGAGACCTCGACCGGAGTCATGGTTCCGGTGACGCGCCCGCCGGAATCGGACGGCGCACTGGTATTGATCGACGCGACCTCGGGCGCCGCCGGCCTCCCCGTCGATATCGCCCTCGCCGACGCGTACTACTTCGCGCCGCAGAAGGGCTTCGCCTCCGACGGCGGTCTGTGGCTCGCGCTGTTCAGCCCGGCCGCGCTCGAGCGCGTGGCCGAGATCGGGGAGCAGCGCCCGTCCGCCACCGGCGCACCACGATGGATGCCCGACTTCCTCTCGCTCGAGATCGCGCTCGAGAACTCCGTCAAGGAGCAGACGTACAACACGCCGGCGATCGCGACCCTGATCATGCTTGCGGACCAGATCGAATGGATGCTCGACCGCGGCGGGCTCGACGGCATGGTCGCTCGCACCACCAACTCCTCGAGCCACCTGTACGGCTGGGCCGAGTCAGGATCCCACACGACCCCGTTCGTCGCCGATCCCGCCAAGCGGTCGCTGGTCGTCGGCACGATCGACTTCGACGACGCCGTCGACGCGGCAGCGCTCGCAGCGACGCTTCGCGCGAACGGGATCGTCGACGTTGAGCCCTACCGCAAGCTCGGCCGCAACCAGCTCCGGATCGCGATGTTCCCGGCGACGGAGCCGTCTGACGTTCAGGCGCTGACGGCGTGCATCGACTGGGTCCTGGAGCGGAACATATGAGCGCGGCGAGCGGACGTAGCGGGCCGGCAACGGAGGCTGCGGAGCGCCCCCGCGTCCTGATAGCAGAGACCATCGGCGACTCTGGCGTCGCCCTGCTGCGCGAGCACTTCGACGTCGAGCTCGGCGCCGACTGGACGCGCGAGCAGCTCTGCGAGCGGATCGCCGACTACGACGGCATCCTGATCCGCTCCGCCACCGCGCTCGACGCCGCGCTGCTCGGCCATGCGACGCGCTTGCGCGTGATCGGCCGTGCCGGCGTGGGAGTCGACAACGTCGACGTCGCCGCCGCGACCAAGCGCGGGATCGTGGTCGCGAACGCGCCGCAATCGAACGTCGTGACCGCGGCCGAGCACACGATGGCCCTGTTGCTCGCGCTCGCACGCAATGTCCCGCAGGCGCATGCCTCCCTCACCTCAGGCAAGTGGGAGCGCTCGAAGTTCTCAGGCGTCGAGCTCTACGAGAAGACGCTGGGGATCCTTGGGTTCGGCCGCATCGGCCAGCTCGTCGCGCAGCGCGCCCGCGGCTTCGGCATGCACGTGATCGCGTTCGACCCGTTCGTATCGGCGGAGCGCTATCGCGAGCTCGGCGTCGAGAAGGCCCAGTCCTCTGATGACCTGTACGCCGTCGCGGACTTCATCACGCTGCACCTGCCGAAGACCTCCGACACCGAGGGCTGGCTCGACGCGGAGGCACTCGCCAAGTGCAAGGACGGGGTGCGGATCCTCAACGTCGCCCGCGGCCCGCTCGTCGTCGACGACGATCTCCGGGAGGCGCTCGACTCCGGCAAGGTCGGAGGCGCGGCCCTGGATGTGTTCCGATCCGAGCCCGTGACCGAGCACCCCCTGTTCCACTACGCGAACGTGATCGTGACACCTCACCTCGGAGCCTCGACCGCGGAGGCCACCGACCGTGCGGGATTTCAGGCGGCTGAGCAGGTGCTCGCGGCGCTGAACGGCGGCGTCGTCACGAGCGCGGTCAACGTGCCGGCGATTCCCGCCGAGGATCAGGACGTGCTCGGACCCTTCGTGCCTCTCTGCCGCTCGCTCGGTCGGATCGCCGTGGCACTGGCAGAGGGCTCTTCGATCGACCGCGTCCAGGTCGAGTTCCTCGGCCGGGTCGCCGAGCGCGATACCCGGCTGCTGACGATCCAGGTTCTGCTCGGGGTGCTGGGCGACCACACCGAGGAGGACGTGAACGCGGTCAACGCTCCGGCGATCGCCGCCGAGCGCGGGATCGACATCGTCGAGGTCAAGCGGGTCAGCGCGCGCGACTACACCGACCTGATCAGGGTGGCCGTCACCAGCGGCGAGACGACGGTCCGCGTCGTCGGGACGAACCTCGGCCAGCTGAACCGTCCCCACCTGCTCGAGGCCTGGGGCCAGCGATTCAACGTCCAGCTCGAGGACAACATCACGCTGTTCCTCTACCGCGATCTACCAGGCATGCTCGGGCGTGTCGGCACGGTTTTTGGCGAGCACGGGATCAACATCGTCTCGGCCGCCGTCGGCCGTCAGCCCGACGGCATCAGCGCGGGGAGCGACGGCTTCGCCGCGATGGCGATCACCACCGATGTCGCGGTGCCACGCGAGCTGGGCGAGGCGATCGCCTCGAGCGACGGTTTCGAGGCGGGGCAAAGCGTCACGCTGTGAAGGCGGGTCAGAGGTAGAGATCAGGCCACAGCGCGCCATCTGCGACGGCGCCGCGCTCGACCTGCTCGAGCGTCTCGTCGGTGCGACGGTCGGCGACCATCGCNNGCCCAGTCGAGCGCCACGCGCGCGGGCTTGCCGTCGCACACTCCCTCGGGCACCTCGTCGCCGGGTCCGAGCAGGGTGATCTGCGCGCGCCAGCCTTGCGGACACAGCTCGCTCATCAGTGCGCGGGTCCGACGTTCGACGTTGGCCGCTGCGATCCGACTACGACGCTTCTGCAATCGAGCGCGGACCGCGCTGCGGCAGCGGGGCACGAGCAGCGCCAGCAGCTCGACGGCGACGAGCGCGGCGCAGATGACGAGCGCCAGCAGACCGAAGC
>PMOY01000039.1 GCA_003165655.1 Solirubrobacterales bacterium | reverse complement strand
TCTCGTCAGGATCCCCGTGCTTTCCGGGAGCTGTATGACCGGTGGGCCGAGCCGCTGTTGGCGTACTTCATGCGCCGGGTACTTGACGCCGAGGTCGCCGCTGATCTGCTCGCGGAAACGTTCGCTTGCCGCCTACGAGCATCGTGGTCGGTTCCGCGACGTCGGTCGGCCGGGCGGTGCCTGGCTGTATGGAATCGCTGCTAAGAAGCTCGCGCACTTCTTCCGGCGTCGCGAGGTCGAGATGCGCGTGGCGCGGCGCCTCGGATTGGAGCGCCCCCCGCTCGATCAGGAGTCAGCGCTGCTGATCGCGGCGCTGATCGATACCGACGAGCAGCGCGCTGCGTTGCGCGCGGCGCTGGAGCAGATTTCGGGCGCCGAGCGAGAAGCGGTGGAGCTGCGCGTGATCTCCGAGCTCGACTATGACGACGGGCGTCCACCACGTGGCGACGCGGCTCAGGAGGACGACTTCCGGGTCGCGCACCACTGAGGACGTCCTCCGGGCAGTGGCCGCGATCCCTGAGCTGGGCTGGACGCTAGTTGTTACGACGGCACACCTCACCTGTTAGCGTGGCGATGATGATGGCAGGCGACCGGGCCGCTGGTGAGGGCGGGCCTAACCGCGTCGTGGCTGAGACGCGGTCCCCGCGTGATGCCGTGTGGTCGGTGGCGGGTGAGACGATCGTGATGAGCCGCTCTCCGGCGGCCGTGCTCGCGATGCAGCGAGCGGCCGGCAACCGAGCGACCGCCGCGGCGATCGGTCGTCGGCGGGTCTCGCGGCGGACGCTGGCCAGACTCGGCTACCCGCTCGGGTCGAAGCGCCCCGCCGGTTCAGAGAAGCCTGCCTACGGCGAAGACCGCGATCAGCGGCGGTACTCGAAGGCGCAGTTCTCCGCGATGTGGGCGGCTCAGTTCCATGCGTTGTCGAGCGCCGAGCTCGACAACGTCGATCGCGGTTGCATCGGCCTGAGCGCCCTCAACCTCGGGATCGGCCCGAATGACGCCCCGCCCGTCGGCGAGGTGTATGGCACGTTCAATCAGGCGCGAAGGGCCGTCGTCACCAAGAACTCCGCCTACTTCTGGTTCAGCGACCCGTTCGCGGGCACGCCGCTGGCGAGTCCGGAGCCGCCCGTCTACGTCCTCTTCGCAATGCTGTTCTGGTCCAACCGCAATGCGCCAAACAACGACAAGCCCGACCCGAAGGCCTTCCGCCCTGATCCGGCGACCGGCAGGGTCGACATGAGCAAGATCGGCGACATTTACAACGACGGGCGGCCCGACTCGGTGAACTTCGACTTCGGGTTCTGGGACGAGGCCTCGCATTCGTTCTGGCACGCGAACCACGGCGAGTACGGAAAGGCCAAGGACCCAGAGAAGATCTACCAGAGCACGAAAGAGAAGTTCGCCCACTCGTACTGGGACGGCGGTGAGGAGCACGTCAGCTACGACGACTTCGACCGCGTCGTGTACGGCGTCGCCAAGGCGAAGTTCATGCCGGAGCAGATCATCTTCTCGTGACGTTCGATCCCTCCGCTCACGTTGACGAGCAGGTCGTTCTGACCGGCTCCGCGCGCACGGGCGCGGCTGGCCCCCTGCTGCGCGTTGACGGCCGGGCGATCTACATCGACGGCCTCGACGCGTGGGCGGCCGAGGTCGCGGGCCGGACCGTGAGGGTGTCCGGAGTTCTCAGGTTTCGTCCGACAGCGATGGATCCGGGCGCGCGCAGCCACGGACTCGGCGACTCCTATGCCGTCGAGGACGCGCGCTGGTCGCTCGCAGAGGACGCCCGGAACGGCTGACGCCGCCGTGCAGCTGATCCACATCACGCAACCGCTGAAATCGGCCATTGCCACGCGACCGGGGGCGCCGTTGGCCGCCGGAAGTGCCGCGTTATCACTGCTCGCGCCAGCGCTTTCGTCCTGTCACTGCCTGTACTCGCGCGATCGCGTGGGCGAGAATGGGAGGGCAGGTGCCCACGGTTGAACATCGTCCGCATGTGCCGCGAATCCGCAGCGCCGCTCGACGCGGCCTGCCGCGCAATATCACCGGAGTCGAAGTCGGCTTTCGGGCGCGTCGACCTCGCCTCGATCGCGCTTCACACGCGAGCGGTCGCAGGTCTGAAACCCGGCGCGCCAACCACAGAACAACCTACTGCCGTTCGACGAGCGCTTTGAAATTGTGGAGACCTTCTTCGAGGCTCTTGCCATTCAAGCGCTTAACGATGAGCGCATCTGCGATTTTGCCGAACACGCCGCCCGGCAACGCGTAGTCGAACGTCGTGGTCAGGCGTGTTCCATCGCCTTCCGCTGTGAGCTCCCAACGAGCCCGCCCCGACAACATGCCATCCATTTGGAAAAGCTGCAGCGTGCTCGGCTGGTAGTCGAGAACCGTTTCGGTGATCGGCAGGGACATGCCCGCCGACTTCACCTTGAAGGCGACCTTGCCTCCTGCTTCGGGGTAGGGAGCAGCGATGCTGAGCTCCGTCATGCCCGGATACCAGTCCGGCCAGCGGCTGGCATCGCTCAAGAGCGCCATGGTCTCCTGCGGCGAGGCATTGATCTGGGCATCTCGTGTCACGATCGCCATCGTGGATCTCCTCACTTTCGCTTGTGCCGTCACGCTTCGGTGCGGCCAGGCTACTCGGCTGCGGCCGGACCGGTAACGACCATCGTGGCAATGGTGACGTACGGTCTCGGCGAGCCGCTCCGCACACAATTCCCTCCTCGGCGGAGCAGGCGCGCATTGCGCGCAGACGCCGGAACGGGCGGACGACCGCTTTGTTCGTTGGGTCAGCCTCCGAGCCCGACGATCGCCTCGCGACGCTCCGATCGTGCCGATCGCCGGCGACGACGGAGGGCGACTGTGTAGGAGCGCACAAGATCGGCCGCCGACGCCAGAGATCGGCGTGTGCCTGCGCCGCCGCTACTCCGGCCACCTGACGCTTGGCGGCGAGGTGACTGCTCTCGGCGAATGCAGCAGCGGCGAGCGCTGTGCTGGCAGCCTGGGTGGGCGCTGGCGCTCGCACGGCCTCTCCGTCTTGCCCGTTGGGCAACTGTGGGCGAGGCATCGCGAGAGTTCCCCTTCGGGTCGGCTGTTTGCTGGGAGCTGGCAAACGCAGCTGCGATCGGAGGCCGGTGCTCGCGGCGGACCCAGCGCGATCCCGCCTCTCGCGACTCCTCCACACCGAGACCGCTCCTGCTCGTGGCACCACCGGACGTGGCGACAGCGCTGTCCCTCAAGCCTTCGGCCACCTCGTGACCCTCTTGCCGGCGGGCCTGGCTCCCGGGTCCTCACTACGGACACGTCAGGGCTTCCCGGGCACGGCGGTTATCGCTCCCGTCGGTTGCAGCGACTTGCAGGCTCTGGTGGCGGTTTGAAATCCGGGCGAGCTGTCGTCGATCTTGCCGCTGTCAAACGCGCCTAGGCTGTTTGGGTCCGGGAAGCTGGGGGCGCCGTGCGAGCGCATGCAGCGAGCCCACTTCACCTCGGCGGCTATCTTCGGGCTCGGCGGCGTCGCAGGCTGCTGGCCGCCGGGCAATAGCGCCCGGCACGCCTGGTTGGCCGCTCTGAATGTCGGATTGTTGGCATTGAGATCGCCGCCCGGACCGGCATTTATCTGGAACGCGACACCGCCGCCGGCGGGGGTCGTGGGGTCCGGGAAGTCCCCGACGCCGTGGCTGCGGATACACCGTGTGTACGCGAGCGCCTGGGTCATCGCAGTCCCTGCCGAGGCGCCGGTGGTTCCCGGACCGTCGGAGCCGCCGCATCCAGCGGCGAGGACCGCGAGCGCCAGCATCGCCGTCATCGCCGCCGTCGGCTTGGTCGGACGCGACGGTCGCCGACCCGGCCCGCGAGGGACGTGCTCAGCGTGGTCTGTGTGGTTGGATGCGCTGGTCACCGTTGGCTCCTATGCGACGGGGGCTCGTGCTGGGGGCGTTGTAGGACAGCGACAGTTGTGAGGCGGTAACGCCGTTACCTTTCCGCAACCGTTGAGCAGGCATCCTGGACTCCGGTCGGGCTGCATCCTCGCCGCGGGCCGGCCGTCGTTCACCAGGCCCGGCTCCACCTACGATGGAGAGACGATGAGAGTGCTGTTGGTCGAGGACCACGCAAAGCTGGCGATGACGGTCGCGACCGGCCTGCGCGAGGCGGGTATGGCGGTCGATGTCGCCTACGACGGCCACGACGCGCTCGTCCACATAGCCCGGGTCGACTACGACGTGGTAGTGCTCGACCGGGACATCCCCGGAGTCCACGGCGACGAGGTCTGCCGGACGCTCGTGGTCGAGGGATCCGAGAGCCGGGTGCTGATGCTCACCGCCGCGGGCGCGGTTGCGGACCGGGTGCAGGGCCTCGGTCTTGGCGCCGATGACTACTTGCCCAAGCCGTTCGAGTTCTCCGAACTGGTGGCACGCATTCGCGTGCTCTCCAGGCGCTCGCGTCCGTCGCTACCGCCAACGCTGATCCACCGCGACCTGCGACTCGACTCCGCCCACCATCTCGTCACCAGAGCGGGTCACCCCGTCGCGCTGTCCCCGAAGGAGTTCGCGGTCCTGGAGCTGCTGCTCAGCGCCCAGGGTGCGGTGGTATCAGCCGAGCAGATCCTCGAACGGGCGTGGGACGAGGCGGTCGATCCGTTCAGCCAGGCGGTCAAGACCACCATGAGTCGACTGCGAGCCAAGCTCGGCCCGCCACCGATCATCGAAACTGTGGCCAAGTCTGGCTATCGGATCATCTGACCTCACCGTGCCGCTTCGTCGCAAGTCCGCCGAGTTGATCCACCGCATCGTGCACCCTCGTACCACCGTCCGTGGCCGTCTCGCCCTTCTCTATGGCGGTGTGTTCCTCGCCTCGGGCGTCGTCCTGGTCGCGATCATCTACCTGCTGGTCAACGACGCATCGCGCGACGACGCATCGCAAGTCGCGTCGGCTGTGCACGTGACCCCTGGTCCAAGCGGTTCGGTCTTGCAGCCAGCTGTGCAGCAGCGCAACCTCGACCTCCACTCGCTCCTTGTGGGCTCGAGCGTCGCTCTGGCCATCATGGCGGCGGGTTCTGTTGTTCTCGGTTGGCTTGTTGCCGGCCGCGTTCTGCGACCTCTGCGGAGCATTACAGCCGCTACCCGGCAGATCTCCGCTCGCAACCTACACGAGCGTCTCGCGCTCGATGGTCCGCCCGACGAGATCACAGAGTTGGGCGCCACCATCGATGGCCTGCTCACCCGACTAGAGAGCGCGTTCGATGCTCAGCGGCAATTCGTCGCCAATGCATCCCACGAGCTGCGAACTCCTCTCACCGTCAGCCAGGCGATGCTTCAGGTAGCCCTCGCCAGCCGCAACACAACCCTCACCTCGTTGAAAGCAACCTGCGAGGACGTTCTCGAGACAGGCAAGCAGCAGCACCAGCTGATCGAGGCCCTCCTCACGCTGGCACGCAGCGCGCAGGGCCTCGATCGCCGCGAGCTGTTCGATCTGGCGCTGATCGCAAGCAAGGCGGTCGAGGGTCGCCGCGAACATCCCGAGGATCACGACATTCGCATCGAGACTACGCTCGCCGCTGCGCTAGCTGCGGGGGACCCGGCAATGGCGGAGAGCTTGGTCGCCAACCTCATCGACAACGCGATCCGCCACAACAAGCCCGGAGGCCGAGCGCAGATCACAACCACGACGACCGCCGGACAGGCGACCATCCAGGTCAGCAACACCGGACCCGTGATCCCCGCCGACCAAGTCGATCGCCTCTTCCGACCGTTCCAGCAACTCGGTGACCAGCGAACCCACGCCGCTGGACACGGGCTTGGCCTCGCGATCGTTCAAGCGATCGCCGATGCCCACGAGGCGATCCTCACCGCCCACGCCCGACCCGAAGGCGGACTCGACATCCAAGTCCGCTTCCCGCCACGC
>PMOY01000318.1 GCA_003165655.1 Solirubrobacterales bacterium | reverse complement strand
AGCATCTCGGCCATCGGCACCTCGGCCTTTACCTCGCTCATTCCGGCCGCCGAGTCCATGCCGAGCGGCCTTCCCCGCCGGTAGTTCAGGTCGCCGATGACGTCGCCGACGACATCTTCGGGTGCGCTCACGGTCACGAGCATGATCGGCTCGAGCAGCACCGGCCCCGCCTCCTCGAGCGCCTGCTTCATCGCTTGCAGTCCGGCGATCTTGAACGCCATCTCCGAGGAGTCGACCGTGTGGTAGGAGCCGTCGTAGAGGCGCACGCTGACGTCCTTGACCGGGTAGCCGGCGACGACGCCGTGATCGAGCGCCTCGATCACGCCCTTCTCGACCGCGGGGATGAAACCGGTCGGGATCACACCTCCCTTGATCGCGTTGACGAATTCGAAGCCCTCGCCGGCTTGGCGCGGCGCGATCTCGATGTGGCAGTCGCCGAACTGCCCGCGGCCGCCGGTCTGCTTCTTGTGGCGGCCGTGCGCCTTGGCGGCCTTGCGGATCGTCTCCTGGTAGGGCACGCGCGGCGGCTTCAGGCTGACTTCGGCACCGAATCGCGAGCGCAGGCGCTCTACGATCACCTCGACGTGGACCTGGGAGAGGCCGGCGACGATCTGTTCGCCCGTCTGCTGGTCGCGGTGGAGGTCGATCGTTGGGTCCTCTTCCTGCAGTCGCCGCAGCGCGGTGAACACCTTGTCCTCATCGCCCTTGCTCTTCGGTGCGACAGCGAACGCCATCACGGGCGCCGGCAGCTTGATCGAGGGCATCTGGATCGGCTCGTCGCGCGACGCGAGCCAGTCCCCTGCCCGCGTTTCCTTGAGCTTTGCCACCGCGCCGATGTCGCCCGGGCCGAACTCGGTGAGATGCCCGGTCTGACCGCCCTCGAACGAGAGGAGCTGCCCGATGCGCTCTTTCGCGTGGGCGCGCGCGTTGAGCACCTGCGAATCCTGCTTGAGTACGCCCTGATAGACGCGGAACAGGTTGATGCGCCCGGCGAACGGGTCCGCCCGAGTCTTGAACACGTACGCGAACAGCTCCTTGTCCTCGACCGGCTCAAGCGTCAGCTCGCCGATCGTCGGTCCGCCGTGCTTCACCGGCGACGGGAGGTCCTCGACGATCGCGTCGAGCAGCCGGTTGGTCCCGAGGTTTCGGGTCGCGACGCCGCAGGTGACGGGGAAGATGGCGCCGTGGTTGGTGCCGTCCTTGAGCGCGGCGACGATCTCCTCGTGGGAGATCTCCTCGCCCTCGAGGTAGCGCTCCATCAGCGCGTCGGAGTTCTCGGCGACCTCGTCCATCAGCTTCTCGCGATACTCCTCGGCCTGCGCCCGGAGCTCGTCGGGGATCGGGATCTCGGTGCTGTTCTCGCGTGCGGTGCCCTCGTAGCGGTACCCCTTCATGTCGACGAGGTCGATCAGGCCCGAGATCTCGTGCTCGGCTCCGATCGGGATCTCGGTGGCGACGACGTGGGGGCCGAACGCCGCCTTCAGCGAGTCGAGCGCGCGGAAGAAGTCGGCGCGCTCGCGATCGAGCATGTTGACGAAGATCAGGCGGGCGAGATCGAGCTCGGCGGCGCGCTGCCACAGGCGCGATGTGTGCACCTCGACGCCCATCACCCCATTGACGACGAACACCGCCGACTCGCACACGCGCAGGGCGCCGAGCGCGTCGGCGATGAAGCTCGGGTCGCCCGGGGTGTCGAGCAGGTTGACCTTTCTGCCGTCCCACTGAAACGAGGAGAGCGCCGCGGAGATCGACATCTGGCGGCTCTTCTCGTCGCTGTCCGCATCGGACACCGTCGTCCCATCGAGGACGGATCCGAGCCTGTTGACAGCGCCGGCCTGAAACAGCAACGCCTCGTGGAGTGAGGTCTTCCCGCTACCCCGATGGCCGACAAGAGCCACGTTGCGAATCCGATCCGCGACTTGGTGCATGCCTATCTCCTCTCCGTGTGTCCGAGGGTGCGACGATATCGCCTCAGCGAGGCGAACAAGGCGTGGGCTACAGGGGGCGCTGTGCGTCGAGAGCGACGCACTATTCCAGCTCGCCGCCCAGCTTCGAGCGCAGACGCAGCACGGCTTTCGTATGCAGCTGGGAGACGCGGGACTCGGTCACGCCGAGCACCTCGCCGATCTCGCGGAGCGTCAGGTTCTCGTAGTAATAGAGGGCGATCACGAGCTTCTCCCGCTCGGGCAAGGCGGCGATCGCGTCGGCGATGCGGTCGCGCAGCTCGCTCTGGTCGACCATCGCCTGGGGATCGGGTGCACCGTGGTCCGGGATCGTGTCCAGCAGGGAGACCTGATCGCCGCTCGAGTCGGAGACGCTCCAGAGCTCGTCGAGCGCGACGATCGTCGAGTTCGAGATCTGCAGCAGCGCCTCGTGAAACTCCTCGACCTCGATCTCGAGCTCTCTCGCCATCTCCTCGTCGGTCGGCGCACGCTGCAGGCGCGACTCGAGCTTCATGTTCACGCCCTCGATCTCCCGAGCGCGGGCACGAACCGAACGTGGGACCCAGTCGAGCGAGCGGAGCTCGTCGATGATCGCGCCCCGGATCCGCGTGATCGCGTAGGTCTCGAACTTGATCTCCCTGGAGAGGTCGAAGCGCTGGATCGCGAAGATCAAACCCCCGAGACCGTAGGAGATCAGGTCAGCCTCGTCGACGTGAGCCGGCAGGCCGGAGCTCATCCGCCCGGCGACGTACTTGACCAGCGGTGAATAGGCCACCACGAGACGCTCGCGCGCACGTTCGTCGCCTGTGGTCTTGTATTGCCGCCACAGATCTTGCAGCTCAATGGCTTTGACGTTGGTGTCCAGCTTTCCCCCAGAGCTCGAGTCCTATGCCCGCGGGTGGCTCCGCAGGTAGGCGGACCGCAGACGGCCCGACTCTACCCGAGTGTAGACCTGGGTGGTCGAGATGCTCGCGTGCCCGAGGAGCTCTTGGATCGCGCGAAGGTCGGCGCCGCCCTCGAGCAAGTGGGTCGCGAACGAGTGCCGAAGCGCGTGCGGGTGGAGATCCCCGACCCCGGGAGCCTCTGCCGATGCCAGGCGCGTCCACACCCGCAGTCGGCGACGAACGTCGGAGGTACTCAGGCGGCGCCCCGTCTTGGAGAGGAACAGCGCGGCATTCTCGCCGTTCGCGAGCGCCGGTCGGGCACGGCCGAGATAACCCTCGATCGCACCAAGTGCGTGCTCGCCGATGGGCACGAGGCGCGTTCTCTCCCCCTTCCCCTCGACCCGCACGCGCTCCGCGTCGAAGTCGATGGCTTCGCAGTCGAGCGACACCAACTCCTCGGCCCGCAACCCCGACGCGTAGGCAAGCTCGAACAGCGCCCGGTCGCGGAGCTCGAGCGGCGTGGTCGCGGCGATGTGGTCGAGCAGTGTGGCGACATCGGCGGGCTTCAGGACGCGCGGCAGGTGCTGGTGGCGCTTGGGCGAGCTGAGCAGCTCGGCGGGATTGTCTGCTCGTTCACCGAGCTCGACGAGGGTGCGAAAGAAGCCGCGGAGCGCCGCGAGCTTGCGGGCGACGGTCGCAGGCGCCCGTCCGCGCTCGGACAGGCTCGCGGCGTAACGGCGCAAGGCACGGTGGTCGACCGACGCTGGGCCGAGGTCGTGCCGCGAGGCCCAGCGCGCGAACTGCGCGAGATCTGCGCGATACGCCCGACGGGTCTTCTCGGCGGCACCGCGTCTGCCGAGATCGTGCTCGAACATGCGCAGGGCGTCCTCCCAATGCAGCGTCGGCGACCGGGGGCTAGCCTCCGTGGGGATGAGCAGGTTCTTCATCGACACAGCCACGGGTCAGGTCGCCACGATCCGCCAGCTGATCGACGCCGGGCTCGGCACCGCAGACCGACTTCCTGAGCGCCCGTGGCACCGGATCCAGGGGTCCGACGACGCGTCGATGCTGTGGTATGCGGTGCTGCGCAAGCAGGTTCGGGGCGTCCACATCGGCGCCTTGGCTATTCGGCACCTGGGGCACCATGCCTCTTTGCTGAACGACGGATGGGAGGAAGTGGGCGTGCACCAGATCGGGGTGCCCGATGGCTGGAGGGCACCGATCGCAGCCACTCCAACCTCCACTACTCGACGTTGACCAGCGTGCCGATCGGGGTATACGGGTAGACCTGCCCGGCGGTGGCCGGTGGCATCTCCACGCATCCGAGGCTCTGCGGGAAGCCATAGCTGGCCCGGACGAAGCCGTGGAGCGCATCGCCGCCGTTGAAGTAGCTGATCCAAGGAATCCCCGGATCGGAATAGTGGCTGCCGTCCGGGTTCGTCCCGCTCATCGTCCCCGAGGGAATGTGCTCGAACACCGGGTAGACGCCAGTCGCCGTGGGGGCGGCCGCGATGCCCGTGTTCACCGGCGTGCTCAGGACCGTGCGCCCGCTGTGCCACAGATTGAGGGTCTCGGAGGTTTCACTCACCATCACGTACGTGTAGCCGAAGCGGGAACGCTGGTCGCTGATAGCCGCGCCGATCAGCGCCTGCCAGACCTGCGACGACGTCGGGTCCTCGCCGTACAGGCCGCGAGCGTTCTCGAACGCGTTCAGCGCCCCCTGCGTGACGACGGTCTGCTCGTTCGGGTTCCAGAGCGCAACCAGCGAGCCCGGCGTGTCGCGGTAGATGAAAGAGAAGTGGCCGCGTGGTGGCTTGATCGCCGCCGTCAGCTGCGCCGCCGCCGTCAGCCGCACCGGCCGCTTGGCGGCGTGCCACCGGACCGGAAGGTAGCCGAGCTGCGCGAGGATCTGGTTCACCCGCACGGTCGAGCCGGGCGGCACGGTCCACGAACCACTGCTCGCGCTCCCGCTGCTCGCGCCCACGAGCTTGACCCCTTTCGGAAGCGAGACGTTGACCGTGGCGCCCAGGCCGAAGCCGTAGCCCGACGGCTTGAACACCATCGTGTTGCTGTCGACCGAGCTCCAGTGGCCGGCGGCCGCGGGCGACAGCTTCGGGAGCGCGGATCCCAGAACCTGAGTGCGGGGCTTCGAGAACGTCAAGATGATCGGCGTCGTGGCCGAGATACTCGTCCCCGGCGAGGGACTGGCGACAGCGCTTGCCGCCCCACCCGCCGGGAACCAGGTGACGCGCGTCGTGCCTGCCGACTCCCACGTCCTCGGCGCCGCGGCGACGTCGATCGTGCCGGCGACCGACGGACGGACGAGCGCGACCTCGACCTCGGGCTTCGCGAATGCGTGACGCACGAGCGCCCCAGGCTGACCGTAGGAGAGCACGGAGATGGGATGGTTGAAGCTCAGCCGGATCGGCGCATCGCGCGCCAGCGTCAGGTACTGGCTGTCCAACGCCGTGCTCGGGGTGTTGAGCGTCAGGGTTTCCTTGTCGCGACTGCCGGTAAGCCACCCGATCCACCCGGGACGCTGCACGACGGCGACGATCGAAACACGCTCATTGGGCCGCAGCTTGATCTGCGGGAAGATGCGCCCGCCGCTCAGCGTGACGGGGATCGTCTTACCCGTCGGGCCCGTCACCCGCACGCTCAGGACCTTTCCTCCCCCGAGCGCCATAGTGACCTTCGCCAGCGCTGTCGAGTCGGACACTACGCTGGGCTGCGAGGCTACGAAGAGAATCGCGGCCACGACAACGACCACGAGCAGCGCCCCCGGAGCGAGCAGGATCAACCACAGGGAAGAGCGGCCCTTGGTCGTCGTTATCTTTTCAAGTGAACCAACGGCCACAGCAAATCACCCAGTTTTAGGATGCTACAGATGCGCCCGGTTGGGCTCGATGCACGTCAACTTGCACCAGGCGACGCCGGTCTGGCGCCCGCAGAGGGCCCAGCGAACGTTCCGAGCGCGAGATTCTCGGGTCGGCTTGGGCGATTCGGTCTCGGCATCGAGACGATTCTCGCACGGCTGGGCCATTGATCCGCCGTGCTCACACCGCCGTAATATGTTGTATGGCTCACGCACACATGCGGATCAAGCCACGTTGAGTGTCGAGCGCACACTCGAGGCCGAGCTGGGAGGACAGGCTCCGGACGGGCTCGCGGCGCTCAGCGAGCAGGAGCGCCGTGCCTTCGCTTCCGTCCTTCATGACGCGAAGGCACGCCAGTCGCAGGAGCTCGAGTCAGCGATCGAGCAGTCGCTCGACGTCGTGCCTCGGCTCCTACGCGGGACGATTCGTAGGATGCTCTTCGGCTAGGTGTGCCATGACGGCCGGCCTCAGCGTTGATGTCGAGATCCTCAAGCTTGCGCGGCAGGTCGGATGCCGGCCGCAGGCGCTCGACTACCTCGAGCAGCTCGACCCCCAGGACATCCGGGATCTCCGCGAGCAGGTGACGGGCGTTCTCTTCGACGCCGATCGTCAGATGCTCCAGCGCGTCGCCGCGGCAACCAAGCTGCTTCCCTCGAAGCTCACCGCGACGATCGGCGAGTCCATGTTCAGCCCGCTGCTGTGCGCTCGCGTCACCGGCCTGCTCGATCCCCACCGTGCTGTCGACATCGCAGCGCGCCTGTCGACGAGCTTCCTCGCCGACGTGGCGCCGTATCTCGACCCGCGCCGCGCCAGCCGCGTGATCGCCGAGCTGCCCGCGGAGCAGGTTGCGGAGATCGCGGAGGAGCTCGTACGCCGCGAGCAGTACATCACGATGGGCGACGTCGTCGGTCACCTGTCCAAAGCCGCGACCCTGGCCGCGCTCGCCGCGATCGATGACGAGGCGCTGTTGCGCACGGCCTATGTGGTCGAGTCGAAAGGCAGCCTCGGCTCGCTCGTCGCCCTAATCCCCGCGAAGCGGCTGACCGCGATCATCCGCACCGCCTCGGAGGCCGACCTGTGGCCCGAAGCGCTCGACGTGATCGGCCACGTGAGCGAGCACCAGCGTGGAGAGCTCGCCGACATCGCGGCGGCCCAGGACGACGAGCTGCTCGAGGGCCTGGTCCGGGTCGCGCTCGACGATGGTCTGTGGCCGGTGCTGCTGCCGGTGACCCGCGCGATGAGCCCCGCGAGTCGCGAGCGGTTCGTCGGACTGCCCTCGGTGCAGACCGAGAAGGTGCTCGCCGCGATCGTCGACGCGGCCGCGCAAGAAGCGCTCTGGGCGGACTTGCTCGTCTTCCTTCCGCTGCTGCCCGTGGCGGCGCGCCGCCTGGTGGCCGTCATCGCGGCGGATCTCAAAGCCGAGTACGCGGCCATCATCGACGCCGCCCACGAGGAGGAGCTCTGGCCGGCGCTGATCGCCTTCGCCGCGGAGCTCGACGAGACCACGCAGCGGAGAATCGCCGAGCTCATCGCCGCCAGCGATCAGGCGATCCTGGCAGGCTTGCTCGCCGCCGTCGAGGCCGAGGAGCTCGAGCGCGAAGCGCTCACCGTGTTCGCGCGGCTTTCTGCCACCAAACAGGCGCGTTTCGCCAAGCGGATCGTCGCTCTGGCGAGCATCGCCGCGCTGACCGCGCTTGCCATGGCCGCGGAAGCCGCCGGCCTGGATACGCTCCACGACGCGTTCAAGCCCGGTCCCGGCCGTCGAAAGTCCGCCACGAAAGCCTCATCGTGACACCGGTCGCGCGTGCCTCGGCGTGGCTCGACATCGATTGGCGCACGCATCAGCGCCGGGAGAAGATCGATGGCCGCTGGCTGAACCTGATCGACATCGGCTCGGGCCCGCCGCTGTTGTTCGTCCACGGTCTCGGCGGCTGTTGGCAGAACTGGCTCGAGAACATCCCCTTCTTCGCCGGCGACTACCGTGTGATCGCCGTCGACCTGCCCGGCTTCGGCGAGTCGGAGATGCCGGCCCGCCCGATCTCCATCACGGGCTATGCGCGGACGCTCGAGGCGCTGTGTGACGCGCTCGACCTCGACACAGTGTGCGTCGTCGGCAACTCGATGGGCGGCTTCATCGCCGCGGAGATGGCGATCCGGTGCCCGGCCCGCGTCCAAGCGCTCTGCCTCGTCGCCGCGGCTGGCCTGAGCGTTGCGCGGGCCCGCGCCGATCGCAGCCGAGGCGTGCGCCACCGGATCGAGAACCTCCTCTTCTTCTCCATCGCGTGGTTCGCGACGAGATTCCCCTCCCTCGCTCTGCGCCCTCGGGTGCGTCGCTGGATGCTCGGCCTCGTCGTCGCCCATCCCGAGGAGCTCCCCGGCCCGCTGATCGCAGAGCAGGTGCGCGGGATCGCCAAACCCGGCTTCGACCCCGCCCTCGAGGCACTCACTCGCTATCCCATCCGCGACCGTCTCGGCGAGATCGCCTGTCCGACGCTGATCGTGTGGGGCGACGAGGATCGTCTCGTCCCCCCCTCGGACGCCGCGGAGTTCGAGTGGCTGATCTCCGGCTCACGCAAGGTGACTTACGAGGACACCGGCCACGCCCCGATGATCGAGCGCCCCGAGCGCTTCAACTCCGACCTGCGCGCCTTCCTCGAGCAGGCGCACCGCCAGCGGGCGAGCGTGGTCTAGGGCGCGCGTTCCTGATGGCGGGGCAGGCCGTCATCGGGGATCGGCTCCCAGCTCGCGGCATAGGCGACGAACTGATGGTGGCGGGGACGGATTCCCGGGTCGCCGTCAAAGGCTCCCATCCGAATGCCGACCGCGTCGCTGTCCTCGGGGTCGCGACTGAACACCGCGGAGCCGCAGTCACCACAAAACCATTTCTCCCAGCCGTTCCCCGGCGCCCACACCCGCATGCGCCCCTCCCCGGCGACGATCCGGAAGGCGCCCCGCACCGGCCGGGCATTCGCGGATACAGCGGTGCCGGTGCGGCGCTGGCACCGCCGACAGTGGCAGTAGCTGGCGGCCAGCAGGGGACCGTCGACCTCGAATCTGACACTGCCGCAGTTGCAGCCACCGGTGAGCGGAGGTTCTGCCACGGTGGCACTGTAAACGCCTCGGCTCGGCGGTGCGCCGAGGCGTCGGGGAGCTGACATCCACACTGGCGGCTGGCCGAGCCATCCCGTAGCCTCCGGCTCGTGCCCGAGGTCGCTCGCTACGTCAAGGCCACTGCGAAGAGCGGCGCGGGAGCCGCGCTCGCGGAGGTCCTGCTCCGTGTCGCCGCGATGCTCGAGGATGCGGCCGGTTGCGAGCTCTACATCGTCAACCGCTCGCCGGCCGAGCCCGACACGGTCTGGGTAACCGAGCTCTGGCGCAGCCAGGAGGACCTCGACGCCGCCCTGGCGCTCGAGCGCGCCCGGGCCCTGATGCCCGAGGTGCTGGAGCTCGTCGACGGCCCGTTCGAGCGAATCGACCTCGAGCCGCTCGGTGGCGTCGGCCACGCCGCCGGCGGCGCGACCGGCTTCACGATCGTCAACCTCGACTCGGTCGAAGACATGGCTCCGAAGTTCGGCATCTCCGACATGGGCGAGGCGCGGTTCGCCCGCGAGGATCTCGAAGCGACGGACACCGGGGTGAGTCACCAGCGCCTGCGTCCCGGTCGCCGCCAGGGCTTCGGGCACCGTCACGAGCGCGCGGAGGAGGTCTACGTGGTGCTCGGCGGCTCGGGCCGGGTGCGGATCGACGACGAGGTTCGCGAGGTCCGTCAGCTCGACGCGATCCGGGTCGCGCCCGGGTCAACGCGCGCGTTCGAGGCGGGGCCCGACGGGCTCGAGGTGCTCGCGGTCGGACCGCACCGCAACGGCGACGGGGAGATGCTCCCAGAGTTCTGGCCGACCAACGGGTGAACGAAAGGCTCCCGGTCGCGGTCCGCCACGGCCCGCGGCGCAGCGCATCACACCCCGGCGACAGCACGCCACGGCCGCGTCTCAGCGCATCACGCCGGAGCGCGGCCCGCCGGCCTCGACACTCAGCGACCAGAAACTGACCGCTGGAAGCCGACGTAGCAGAGCGCGGCGACAATCAGCAGGATGATCGGCAGGCCATAGCTGACGACGCCGACCACAGCCAGGACGAGCCCGACGCCGCCGGCAACGCCCGCCGTGGTTCCCCCGACGGCCAGCTGATAGGCGCGGCGTTCACGCTGGCGCCTCGGGGTGTAGCTGCCGCGCTTCTGGATGTTCGCCATAGGACAGAGCGTAGCGTGAGCCGAGCCGTCGGGGTGCTTCAGAATGTGACCGCGCCCTCGGCAGCGCTCCCCACGAGCCGGGCGTACTTGGCCAGCGCGACGCCGATGCCCTCCCGGGAGGGTGGGCGGTAGTCGGCGAGGCGAGCCGCGATCTCCTCGTCAGAGAGCGCTACGTCAAGCCGGCGGGTGGCCACGTCGATCGTGACCTCGTCGCCGTCGCGCACTGCCGCGATCGGACCCCCGCGCGCAGCCTCCGGAGCGACATGGCCAGCCATCAGACCGTGGGTCGCGCCGGAGAAGCGACCGTCGGTGATCAGGGCGACGTCCTCTCCGATGCCTTCGCCGACCAGCGCAGCGGTCACCGCGAGCATCTCGCGCATTCCCGGGCCCCCAGCCGGTCCTTCGTTCCGGATCACGACGACGTCACCGGCGACGATCGCACTGGCGGTGACGGCTGCCATGGCGTCCTCCTCGGACTCGAACACGCGCGCGGGGCCGGTGTGCGCGCGTCGCTCGTGCCCGGCGAGCTTGACGACACAGCCCTGCGGCGCCAGGTTCCCACGAAGGATTGCCAGGCCGCCCGTCGGCGCAATCGGGTCATCGAGCTGGCGAACGACGAGCTGGCCCGGGGTCTCCCGCGCCGCATCAGCGTGCTCGCCGATCGTGCGGCCCGTCACGGTGATCGCGTCGGAATGGAGCAAGCCGGCGTCCTTCAGTCGCTTCAGGACGACGGGGACGCCGCCGGCCTCGTACAGGTCAGTGGCCACATACCGACCGCCGGGCTTCAGATCGCAGAGCAGCGGCGTGCGTTCGCTGATGCTGTCGAAGTCGTCGATCGACAGCTCGACGCCGATCTCCCGAGCGATCGCCAGCAGATGGAGCACGCCGTTCGTCGAGCCTCCGCTGCACGCGATCGCGGCGATCGCGTTCTCGAGGCTGGCTCGGGTGATGATGTCACTGGGCAGCAGGCCGCGTCCCAGCACGTCCATCACGAGCCGGCCCGCCTCGAAGGCGACTTCTGCCTTGCGGCCGTTCATCGCGGGCACCATCGAATAGCCGGCCGGCGAGATGCCCAGCACCTCGAAGGCCATCGCCATCGTGTTCGCCGTGAATTGGCCACCGCACGCGCCGGCCCCGGGCGAGGCGACGTCCTCGAGCGCGGTCAGCTCGGCATCGGTGATCTTGCCGGCCGCCCGGGCGCCCACGGCCTCGAACACCTCCTGGATCGTCACTTGCTCGCCCTTGTACACGCCGGGCGCGATCGACCCCCCGTAGAGCATCAGGCTGGGCACGTTGAGGCGGCAGAGCGCCATCACCGTGCCCGGGATCGTCTTGTCACACCCGCTGATCGCGACCACGGCGTCGAACATGTGGGCGTCGCACACGAGCTCGATCGAGTCGGCGATCACCTCGCGACTGGGGAGCGAGGCCTTCATCCCCGCGGTCCCCATCGTGATGCCGTCCGAGATCGCGATCGTCCCCATCTCCATCGGCGTGCCGCCGGCGGCGCGGATCCCTTCCTTGGTCTTGGCGGCGAGCGCGCGGAGATGGAAGTTGCAGGGCATCGTCTCGATCCACGTGTTGGCGACGGCAACCAACGGACGCGCGAGAGACTCGTCGTCGTAGCCGATCCCCTTCAGGTACGCGCGCGCCGCCGCTCGTTCGAAACCATCGGTCAGGGCGCGGCTGCGGTG
>PMOY01000347.1 GCA_003165655.1 Solirubrobacterales bacterium | reverse complement strand
CGCTGTACCCGCACATGACGGTGCGCGAGAACATGGGGTTCGCGCTCAAGCTGGCAAAAACCCCCAAGGAGGAGATCGACAAGAAGGTCAACGAGGCGGCGCACATCCTCGATCTCGAGCAGCACCTCGAGCGCAAGCCGGCCAACCTCTCGGGCGGGCAGCGCCAGCGTGTGGCGATGGGGAGGGCGATCGTGCGCGATCCGAGCGTGTTCCTGATGGACGAGCCGCTGTCGAACCTCGACGCCAAGCTGCGCGTGCAGATGCGCACGGAGATCGCCCGGATCCAGCAGCGGCTGAAGACGACGACGATCTACGTCACCCATGACCAGACCGAGGCGATGACGCTGGGCGACCGGATCGCCGTCATGCGCGCCGGAGTGATGCAGCAGGTCGGCACGCCCGGCGACCTGTACGACCGGCCCAAGAACCTGTTCGTCGCCGGCTTCGTCGGCTCGCCGTCGATGAACTTCCTCCCCGCCGAGCTCGAGAACGACGCCGTTCGGCTGCCGATCGGGGAGGTGCGCCTCCCCGACGAGCTCCGGCGCAGGATCGACGCCAGCGGCCAGTCAGGCCGCCGTGGGGTGATCGCGGGGTTGCGGCCGGTGCACTTCGAGGACGCCGCTCTGGTGGGCGAGAAGCGCTCGCACGGAATCACCTTCACCGCGCACATCGACGTGCTCGAGTCGATGGGGGCGGAGTACTACGCGTACTTCACCCTTGACTCCGAGCGCGTGTCCTCGCGCGAGCTCGAGGAGCTCGCCCAGGAAGCGGGCGCGGCCGATCTGCCCAGCGCCGGCGACGGCAGCCAAGTCGTCGCGCGCCTCGACGCCGCCAGCCGGGCTCGCCAGGGCGAGGAGGTCGAGCTCTGGTTCGACGGGAGGAAGCTGCAGCTGTTCGACGCCGAATCGGGGCGCAGCCTGCTGGCCGGCGACGTCGGCGCGGGGTCCGCTCCGGCCGCGGCACCGGCGCCCGCGGATGCGTCGGATGCGCCCGACGCGCCGCCTCCGGCCGCCTAGAATTCGCCGATGGCCCGCGCGCGCTCGACCGGCATGCCCGGAGTCGACGCGCAGCACGACTTCCTGCGCGTCCGCCGCCGGGCCGTGATGGCTCGACTCGCGGCACGGCTGCGGGGCGAGCCTGACGATGTCGGGATCGTGCTCCCCTACGACGAGGTGATCGCGGCGCTCGGCTTCGTCTCAGAGCGCCAGGTGGGACTTCGGGTCGTGCCCCTGGACGCGATCGTCGGGTCGGTCGGTCGCGGTCACGACTTCGACCGTAGTTTCCGTCCAACGTCGGGTCGCGTGCGCGGACGCTGGGAGCAGATCGCCGCCGCGATGCGCCGTGGCCAGTCGCTGCCGCCCGTGTCGCTGCAGCAGATCGGGGAGCTCTATTTCGTCGAGGACGGCCACCATCGCGTGTCGGTGTCGCGCGCGCTCGGGCGAACGGACATCGACGCGTACGTGACCGAGGTGGTCACCCGCGTCGGCGCCGAGAAGACGATCACGCTCGCCGACCTCCCGCTCAAGGGACACGAGCGCGTCTTCTTCGAGCGCGTCCCCCTCGCTCCGGAAGGCCGCGACGAGATCCACCTGTCAGATCCGTGGGATTACGCCCGGCTGGCCGAGGCAGTCGAGGCGTGGGGCTTTCGCTTGAGCCAGGACCGCGGCGAGCCGATCGACCGGAAGGACACCGCGCAGCTGTGGCTCGAGACCGAGTATCGACCGGTCGTGGCGATGCTGCGCGACGCCGAGATGATCCGAGGCTGCACCGAGACCGAGGCGTACATGCGCGTGGCCTCCGAGCGCTATCGCCTGCTGCGCACCCATCGCTGGGACGAGGACGTGGTCCAGCACGTACTCGAGGGCGGTCGCGCCCGGCGGAACTCCACGAACGTCGAATGATGTAGGGATGGTGCCGATCGCGCAACACCCCCAGCCAGTCCGGTGATGGGGCGCCCACCGTGAGCCACCGATCACCGGTGGTGCGGACTGCGGCGAACCTCGCCTCAGAATGTTGCATAGCGGATGGTGCGACAACTGGCGTGTGCTGCCCGGACGGTAGTGAAAACGTGATGTACGGCATGAGCACATGCCATCAGAACAGTGATGGCAACCCGGACGGCACTCGGTCTGCCTTTCGCCGTCGTAGGGTGTGTCTGTGGGTGGGTCAGGCTGGTGGGTCGATACCGAGCTCGGCGATCAGCATGATGGCACGGGGGCCGTCGTCGCCGACCCGGTCGGGAACGATCGCGCCGGCGGCGAGCAGCATCCGCACGATCTCGGCGTAGGGTTGCTTCGGGATCTCGTCGGCCGTGCGCATCGTCGGACCGCCCTCTGGGTCGTGGCAGTGGCGCGAGCCGTGGAGCGCGGCGCCGATCGCGCTGCCACCGTCGCGGAACGTGAGTGCCGCGCCGCGTTCGATCAGCTCGCGGGCCATCTGCACGCGTCCGCGCCAGCCAGCGTCGCCGAGTGGGATCTCCTCGCTGTCGGGGTTGCCATCGATCCGGGCGCCCACGTCGAGCAGTCGGAACATCGCCTCGAGGTGGCCGCCTTGGATTGACATCATCACCATCTCGTCAAGCACCGGGAGCGCGATGCCGGCTGGTAGGTCGTGGTCGCGGCCGCAGAGGTACCTGCCGATGCCACGGTCCTCATTGGTGACGGCCGCCTGGTCGGCGCCGCGCTCTCGCAGCAGCGCCGCGACTGTCTCCTCGCCCCAGCGGACGGCGATCTGAAGCGCGGTCATGCCGTCCTCGTCTGGCGCGTCGATCGGCGCCCCGGCATCGAGCAAGGCCGCGACGGTCCGCGGCGGCCGTCGCCGCCAGACTGCCTGGTGCAGGCTGCCTGCCGACGCGCGCGCACCGTGCGTGCAGAACATCTCGATCATCTCCGGATTCGGGAAGTTCAGGGCCCGGCCGAGGTTGCGGTCGACGAGGTCTTGTCGGGCGCCGGCGTCGATGACGAGCATCGCGCATGTCGGGTCGCGGAACTCGCACGCGTGATAAAGGACCTCGTTGGCGTGGTAGCCGTCACGATCGTCGGTTGGGTCTGCGCCCGCCTGCAGCAGCATCCGCGT
>PMOY01000176.1 GCA_003165655.1 Solirubrobacterales bacterium | reverse complement strand
AACGCGCTCGAGGCGAGCGTCAAAGGCGCAATCGACCACGGCCTCGCGGGCGCCGCTCAGTAGGGCCGGCTCGGATCGCCGGGGTCCCCTGAGTTGATGCCCGCTCGCCGCTCTGCAGCGCCGCGACGATCCGATCCGGATGCAGCTGGGGCAGCAGATGGCCGGCGCGCTCGATCATCACGAGCTCGGCGGCTTGGATCTGTGACGCGAGCCGGCGGGCCGCCTCAGGCGGAACGATCCGGTCCTCGGTTCCCGACACGATCGTGGTCGGCGCGGCGATCTGGGTAAGACGGGACTCGAGCATCGGCAGTTCGCGCACAAGCACGCGCTGCTCGGTCAGGAACGCACGCCACACGGCGGCGCGGAGCAGCGAGCGAGCGGTTGCCCGAAGGTACGCGTCGTCGAGCCGCTCCGCGGCTGCCAGCTTGCGACGCAGCGCGGGCGTCGCGAGGGCGAAACCGGCCCCGGCTAGCGCGATGCCGCCGCCGGCGAGGGCCGCCACGCTCGCGACCGGTCCGATCAGGGGCGCAGCGAGCAGCCGATCGCCGGGCCGCAGCGACGCCGCGTTGACCACCGGCGATGCGAGCACGAGCCTGGATACGCGTTCCGGATGAAGAATCGCGAGCATCGCGGCGATCGCCGCCCCGAGGCTGTGACCGACGACGGTCGCCGACTCCGCGCCGTGCAGATCGAGGGCCGCGCGTGCCGCCTCGGCGTTGCCCGCAAGATCGGTAGTAGCGCTGTTCCCGTCCCAGCCCGGGCGATCGAAGGCAATCGCCTCAGCTCCTGGACCGAGGGCGGCGATCACGAGCCGCCAATCCCGCGCGCTGCCGGGCTGTCCGTGCAACAGCAGCACCGGACCGAGCTCGGTCTTTGCTGGCGTCCCGGGCTGGGTCTTCGCTGCCGCCGCCGGCTCGGACGTCGCTGCCGCCCCAGGCCGGGTTTTCGCTGCCGCCCCGGGCTGGGGCATCACGAAGGGGTGTCGGGGCGCGCTTGCGCGCCCGTGTGGCCGTCGATCGCGCCCACGCCGCCGGCGCCCGATTCCGGGATGCCGGTGCCCGCGCGCACGGGCATGCCGGTGCCCGCGCGCGTGGAGCCTTCGGCCAGCCGTCCGTCGCGACCGACGTAGCCACCCCGGCCTCCGGCCACGAGGATCACCGCGTCGCTGTCACCGGCGTTGCGCAGTCCACGATGCGTTGAGGCGTCCACGCGCGCAAGACCACCGGGTCCGAGCAGGTGCGTAGAGCCGTCTCCGAAGAAGATCTCGACCATGCCCGCATGCACGAAGTAGGTCTCCTCCTGCTCGTCGTGGAAGTGCAGGCCCCCCTCGTAGGCCGGGGGCAGGACGAGCGCGTTGATCCCGAACGCGGTGACGCCGAGGCCGGTGCGGACCTTGCGGAATCCGTAATCCTCGCCGAGGCCGTCGAGGCTGCCGACAACGTAGCCGGACCCTGTCACCGGCTCACGGACCGCGCCGGCCCTCGGCACGGAGGTCTCCGAACCCGCGTCCGGCTGTTCCTGGTCCGGGGTCACTCTGACGCGATCCTACCCTGCCGCGTTCCTCGGAGAACCCGCGCAGCACCCGGCAGGAAGGTGGCCTGCGCCGGCGCCGTCGAAAGGCCACGCACGAGCGCCGGCCCGGGGCGCGAACCCGATTGCGGAGCCGACGCCGAACAGACCGGCCGTCGTGCTGTGGCCAGCGCGCTTCACCGCACGCTCCGATGCCATGAGCAGGCATACTAGGACCGTGCCGTCCGCGCTCCTGTCCGAGGCGCTCGCACCGCTCCGCGCTGACCCCGCAAGTGCGGCGATCCTGCTCGACATCGACGGCACCCTGGCCCCGATCGTTCAGCACGCCGGCGACGCCAACGTGCCCGAGGGGACGCGGCATCTGCTGATCGCGGTTGCCCGGCGGTACGGCCTGGTCGCCTGCGTGAGCGGCCGGCGTGCGAAGGAGGCCCGGGCGATGGTCTCGATCGGGACGATCTCCTACATCGGCTCCCACGGGGCGGAGTTGCTGCGCGCCGGTTGGACCGAGCCGGTGCTCGATCCGGTGCTCGAGGACTGGGCCCGGCGAATCCAGGATTTTGGCCGCGAAGCCGACACCACCGACCTCCGTCGGCGGAGAGTGCGCGTCGAGGACAAGGGCGCGATCGTCGCCTTCCATTGGCGCGGCGCGCCCGACGAGGACGCCGCCCGGGCGGCGATCGACGCGATTGCGCAGCGCGCCGAGGCGGCCGGGCTGCGGACCCACTGGGGACGCAAAGTGCTCGAGGTCCGCCCGCCGGTCCGCATCGACAAGGGCGCGGGCGTCATCGCGTTCCTTGAGGGTGCGCAGCTGAGCGCCGCGCTCTATGTCGGTGACGACACGACCGACGTGGACGCGTTCCGTGCACTCGATCACCTCGCACAACAGGGCCGGATCGCCCATGTGATCAGGGTCGGCGTGCTCTCGGATGAAGGGCCATCCGAGATCGCTGCCGAGGCCGACGTCACCGTCGAGGGCACGGAGGGCGTCCGTGAGCTGCTGGCGATGCTGACCGCTGAGTAGACGACGTGCGCTTCACCGACTTCCTGAGGACAACCGTTCTGCTCAGCGCCGGCGCCGCCACCGCGCTCGCGGCGGCGACTGTCGCCGGCGGCACCGGGAGCGCCGGCGACCTGATCGTCCCGGTCGCAGGCGGCTGGTGGCTGATCGCGGCGATGATCGGCGGATGGCTGGGACGCCGCGCGAACACATCGCCCCCGATCGCCACGCTGCTCGCGAGCGCGCGGACGCAGCCGACGCTGCCCGAGCTCAATCCCGGTCGGACGCTGCTGAACCGGCTGTGGCCGCTCCTGCTCTCGACTCTCGGCGCGGGCGCGGTCGCGTTCGTTGCGCCTCAGGTTCCCGCGGTGGCGGCCGGGTTCGCGATCATCTGGGCGCTCGGATGGAGGCGCCAGGCCTCCGCGGTGACGGCGATCGAGGAACGCGACGGCGTGCGCTTCTACGTCGAGCCGACGTCGTTCCTGAAACCGATCCAGCTCGTGCGCACGCCCGGCTTCCGTTCGAACCTGTTCGAGCTCAACGGCTCGACGCGACGCTCTCGGCCGGCCAGCCCGCGCGCGTAGCCATGCGCTCCGAGGCTGAGCGTCACGGCGATGTCGGGGACGCGGGACGCAGAACGGGTGCGCGTGTTCCGCTCCGACCGGGACCGCGCGCGCAGCGCAGACCGCGACTACGCCCGACGCACAGACCGCGACCGAGCGCCGCGCGCAGACAGGGACCGCGCGCCGATGTCCTCGTCGTCTCGCTCGGCACAACCGGCGGGTGGACCGCCGCCGCGGACGAGCTCGTCGGGTCGATCGGGCGGGCCGGCGCGAAGGTGGCTTTGGTCACCGCCGAGGCAATGCCCAGAGTGCGGACATTCGCCCTCACCGACCTCGTCCAGGCGCTCGCCTGCCGGCGCGCGGCAGTGGCCGGGATCGCCGCGCACGAACCCAGGGCGATCATCTACTGCTCGGTCACGGCGGCGCTGCTGTGGCCGGTCCCCGGTGCAATCTGGCTCGACTCCATGGCGCGGGAGAACCGTCCCGGCCGCCACGGCGTCTGGCAGCGCTCTGTCGAGTGCCGCCGACTGGCACAAGCGTGCCTGGTGATGCCGTGGAGCGCCGCCGCGCTCGCGCCGCTGGGCGACCGCTACGCCGATCGCGTCGTGGTGCCCGTCCCGGTTGAGCCGTCCGGACCGCTCGTGACCGGGGCGGCCAGGGACGTGGCCGCGGTCGCCTATGCGGGAGATCCCGTCAAGCGGCGCCTCGACCTCGTCCTCGCCGCGTGGGCGCGGGCGCGCCGCGATGGCGAAACGCTCGTCGTCGCCGGGACCGACACGCTGCAATCCTCCGACGGCGTCGAGGTCGCGGGCAGGCTCGCGCCGGCCGACTATCGGGCGCTGCTTCGCCGCGCCCGCGTGGTCATCGCCGCTCCCCGGCGAGAGGACTACGGGATCGCCGCGCTCGAGGCGCTGGTCGATGGATGCATGCTCGTGAGCACCCCGTCACCGGGCCCGTACGCGGCACTCGAGCTGGCGCGAACGCTCGACCCGCGACTCGTGGCAGAGGACCTCGCGGTGGCGGTCAGGACCGCGCTCGACGATCCCGTCGCCGGATACCCGTCGCGGGCGGCGGAGCTGCTCGCGCCCTTCCGGCGGGCTGCCGTCGATCGCACGATCGCCTGCGACGTGCTGCCGCGACTCATGCAACGATGACGTTCTTGCTCGCCTTCATCCCCAGCCCGTCCGCGAACGGGATCCGGATCGGGCCGTTCTTCCTCCACGCTTACGGACTGGCCTACGTCGTCGGCGTTACCGCGGCGATCCTCATCGCGCGCTGGCAGTGGGAACGCCAAGGCGGCTCGCGCGAGGTCGTCTACGAGGTAGCGATGTGGGGGTTCCCGGCGGGCCTCATCGGCGGCCGGCTGTACTTCGACATCACNNGCTCGGGATCTGGGGCGGCATCGGGCTCGGTGCGCTCGCCGGCATCTGGGTGCTCCATCGCCGTCGCGCCGACGTCCCCGCCTTCATGGACGTCGCCGCTCCGGCGATCCTCGTCGCTCAGGCAATCGGCAGGATCGGCAATTACTTCAATCAGGAGCTGTTCGGGAAACCGACGACGCTTCCCTGGGGACTCGAGATCTCACCTGCACATCGTCCGGCGGGGTACGCGCAGTTTGCGACGTTCAACCCGACGTTCCTCTACGAGCTGATCTTCGACCTCGCCCTTGCGGGCGCACTCGTGTGGCTCGGCAGGCACCGCAAGATCCGCCACCCGGGGCTGTTCGCACTCTATGTCGCCGGCTACTCGGCCTTCCGGATCTTCGAGGAGACCCTGCGGATCGATCCCTCGCATCGGTACTTCGGCCTGCGGCTGAACTTCTACGTTGCGACGCTGGGGTGCCTCGCCGGGCTGGTGTGGTTCTGGAGGATCCAGCGCGGGGGCGGGTGGCCGGGACGGGGGGGACGGGGCGGTCCAGTGACGTCCGCCGACAGTGTCGAGCGGCCGGCGCCGCCGGGAGCCGTCCCGCCGAACGACGCTCGGCTGGGTCAGCCGTCGCGACGGCTCTGAGCTCCAGCTGCGCGCTTGCGGCGCGACACAAGCTCCGCCCACGGTCGCGTGTTGGCGACGTCCGCCGCGGTCAGCCAGGCCCGCCGCGCCGTGGCGATGCCGTAGCGGACGACGTCGAACCCTCCTACCCGGTGGGCGTCGGAGTTGATCACGATCGGGATCCCCGCCTGCGCGGCGGCCCGGGCATACACCTCGTTGATGTCGCGCCGGTCGGGGCTGGAATTGATCTCGAGCATCGTGCCGGTGCGCGCGGCCGCCTCGAGCACGCGTTCGACGTCGAGCGCGTACGGCGGACGGCGCTCGATCTTGCGTCCGGTGAGGTGGCCGATCGCGTCGAGCAGCGGATGCTCGATCGCGTGCAGGATCCTCTCCGTCATCGCCGTCGCGTCCATCTGGAAGGACGAGTGGACGCTGGCGATCACCCAGTCGAGCTCGGCGAGGAGATCGTCGTCGTAGTCGAGCGAGCCGTCGGGCAGGATGTTGACCTCGGTGCCCGCGAGCAGCTCGATCCCATCGACGCGCACCGCTCGGATCCGTGCGATGTGATCCTGCAGGCCCTGGGGCGAGACCGCGTTGCCGAAGCCGAAGCTCGCGGAGTGATCGGTGATCGCGAGGTAGTCGTAACCGCGTTCGCGCGCGGCCTGAGCCATCTCCTGCACCGAAGCGGTCCCGTCCGACGCCACGGTGTGGCAGTGGAGGTCACCCCGCAGGTCCCCGATCTCGATCAGCTCGGGGAGCGTCCCGGCGGCCGCGGCCTCGAGCTCGCCACGGTTCTCGCGCAGCTCCGGCTCGATGTACTCGAGCGCGAGCAGGGCGTAGACCTCCGCTTCGGTCGCGCACCGGTGCAACTCGCCGGTGGCGTCGTCGAGCACCCCGTACTCCGAGACGTGCAGTCCCTTTCTGACGGCGTTGTCGCGGAGAGCGACGTTGTGTTCCTTGGAGCCGGTGAAGTGCTGAAGCAGGTTGCCGAACTGATTCGGCGCGACGATGCGCAGGTCGACCTGGACGCCGGTGTGCGTCCGCGCACGCACGCCCGCCTCGCCGGCGGTGCCGGCCGACTCGACGAGCTCGTGCTCGACGAGCGCCCGTGCGAGCGCGCCCGGGTCGTGGGCCGTCGCGATGACATCGAGATCCTTGACGCTGTCGGTCATCCGCCGGGCGGAGCCGGCCAGCTCGACCCGGTCGGCCGCCGGATGCGCTCTGAGCGCGGCCACCAGCCGCTCGCCGATCGCCAGCGCACGATCGAGCACGACGCGCTCATGAGCGCTACCGGCCCCAGCGGCGTTGACGCGCGCGAGGAGCGTCTCTTCGGCGCGGGGGCCGAACCCCTTCAGTTCACGGATCTTGTGCTCCTCGGCCGCGGCTCGCAAGGCGTCGAGCGAGTCGATCCCGAGTTCCTCGAACAGCCGGCGGGCGCGCTTGGGTCCAAGTCCCGGCAGCCGCGTCATCTCGACCAGTCCGGGCGGGAACTTCGCCCGCAGCTTCAGCGCCGCAGGGATCTCGCCCTGATCCGCCAACGCCAGCACCTTCTCCTGAATCGTCCGGCCGATCCCGGGCAGCTCCGTCGCCTTCCCGACTCGCGCCAGCGCCGTGACCGATACCGGCGCGTCCCGAACCGCCTTGGCCGCACTCCGATACGCGACCACTCGATGAACGATCGCCCCGTCGAGCTCGTACAGGTCGCCGAGCTCGTCAAGCGCGGCGGCGATTTCGGTGTTCGTCGGTTCCATGGGTGGCGGTCGGGCACCTCGTCCTGACACCAGGCTCGGATGGGCTGGGCTCAGCTGGGGTGCCGGGTTCACACAATGGTGCCAGGTGCGAGGCCGCCAGGTGCGAGGCCGCCCGCCCGCCGTCGGGCGTTCGTGTAAGCCGCGGCCGGGGCGCGTGGCGTGGCGGCGGCTCACCCCGCTCCGGCCACCGCGGCGCCAACTTGCCACCGCGCTATACTTTTTGAAGTAAAGCCGATACCGCGAGGAGCCCAGATGGAAGGCGCCGTCTCCGAAGTCACAGATAACAACTTTCAGGCAGAGGTCATCGAAAGCGACATTCCGGTCCTGGTCGACTTCTGGGCGCCGTGGTGCGGTCCGTGCCGCCGGGTCGCGCCTGTGGTCGAAGAGATTGCCAAGGAGCGCGATGGCGAGCTGAAGGTGGTCAAGCTCAACATCGACGACAACCAGAAGACCGCGGTCGAATATGACGTGATGTCGATCCCGACCCTGATCCTCTTCCGTCACGGCCAGGTCGCGACCAAGGTGATCGGCGCATACCCCAAGAAGAAGCTCGAGGAGCAGCTGGAGCCGGCGCTGGCGTAGGACCGCTCCCGCCGCGCCAGCCCGCGGTGCAGCTGGAGCCGGCGCTGGCGTAGGGCCGCTCCCTCCGCGCCAGCCCGCGGCGCACGCCGCCTCCCGCCGGGCACGCGCCGGACCGGAGCCGCCCTCCGGCCCCTACCTCAGCTCGACTGCGATCCGCAGGTCGCGACCGTCGATCAGCACCGCGTTGACTCCGCCCAGCGGTGCGTAGTGCACTTCCACCGCCAGCGTCTCGCCGGCGACGTGCGACTCGTAGCCGCGGGCGGCGGCGAGCAGCGCAGGGTCTCCGTCCAGGGTCAGTGCGATCCGATCCGAGACGTCGAATCCCGCGTCGCGTCGCGTCGCCTGGACGGCGTGGACGATCTCGCGCGCCCAGCCCTCGATGCGCAGGTCGTCGTCGATCGTGACCTCGAGCGCCACCGCGTGCGAGCCCTCGCGCTCGACCTGGTAGCCCTCAAGCGGCTTCATCGAGACGATCAGATCCTCGGCGTCGAGCTCGTGATCCTGTCCGCCCAACGTGATCACGGCGCTGCGACCCTCGCGCAGCGACGCCCCGACGTGGGTCGGGTCCAGGCCGGCCACGGCAGCCGCCACGGTGGGCATCTGGCTGCCGAAGCGCGGCCCCAGCGTGCGGTAGTTGGGCTTGATCTCCACCCGCCCCAGCTCGTCGGCCTCGGAGACGAAGCGAAGCTCGCGGACGTTCAGCTCATCGCGGACGATCGCGTCGAGTCGCTCGATCGCCGTCCGCTCGCGTCCGGTCGCGACCACGACCGTCGCCCGCAGGGGCTGGCGGACCTTGAGCTTCGCCTGGCCGCGCGCAGCCAGCCCGAGCCGCACCGTCTCGCGCGCCACCGCCATGTCTTCCTCGAGCACGAGGTCCCGCTCGCCGGGCTCCGGGAAATCGGACAGGTGGACGCTCTCCTCTGCACCCTCGAGGTTGTCGTAGATCTCATCGGCGATGAACGGGCAGAACGGCGCCAGCAGTCCGGCGACCGTCACAAGGCACTCGCGCAGCGTCACGAACGCGTCCGGATCGCCTTCCCAGAAGCGGCGCCTCGACCTGCGCACGTACCAGTTGGAGAGCTCGTCGACGAA
>PMOY01000248.1 GCA_003165655.1 Solirubrobacterales bacterium | reverse complement strand
ATCATCGCCATCCTCGGCGTCGATGAATTATCTGAAGAAGACAAACTAACCGTCGGCCGAGCCCGCAAAATCGAGCGATTCTTCAGCCAACCCTTCTTCGTCGCCGAGCAGTTCACCGGCATCTCGGGTGTGTACGTGCCGGTGGCCGAGTCGATCCGCGGCTTCAGGGAGATCCTCGAGGGCAAGCACGATGAGGTGCCCGAACGCGCGTTCTTCATGAAGGGCGGAATCGACGGGGTGCTCGAGGACGCGAGCAAGGGCTAGGCGAGCCGGGCCATGGCGCATACCAAGTTCCAGGTCGAGGTCCTCACCCCGGACGGCGAGGTGTTCAACGACGAGGTCGAGATGGTCTCGACGTTCACCGGGGTGGGGTCGATCGGCATCCTCGCCAACCACACGCCGCTGCTCGCGATGCTCGACCCCACCGAGCTGCGCCTGTACCGCAGCGATGATGACATCGTCCGCTTCGCCCAGGCCGAGGGGTACATGCAAGTCGGACACAATCGCGCCCTGCTGCTCGTCGAGGAAGCCCACGAGCCCTCGGCGCTCGACCCCGAGGACCTGCGGGAGCGGCTCTCAGTAGCCGAGCGCGAATACGATGACGCCGCCGAGGACAGCGAGAAACGGCGCATGGCGCGGCGCACGCGGCGCCGGCTCGAGGCGTTTCTGGCGATTGCCTCGGCGGGCAGCTGAGGCCAACCGGCCGGCGGAGCGCGCTTAGGACCGCGTCAGGCACGCTCCGTATCCTGTTTGGCTTCATGATCGAAGAGCGTGTGCTGGCCGAGCGGCTGATCTCGTACGACACCTCGCGCCGGGATGAGCTCGCCGCCGCGGCAGGATTCGTCAAGGGATGGCTCGAATCTCGCGATATCGAAGTGCGCGAGCACGATCACAACGGGCTACCGGTGCTGGTGGCCGATGTCGGACCCGCCGCGGGGGACGCTCCCTGCGTGGTCCTGCACGGGCATCTCGATGTCGTACCCGGCCGACCCGAGCAGTTCGCCCCGCGGATCGAGGGCGATCGGTTGATCGGCCGCGGCGCCTACGACATGAAGGGCGGCCTCGCCGCGATGATGTGTGCGCTCAAGGACGTGGCGGGCCAGGAGCGAATCCGGGTGCGCTTCGTCTGCGTGCCCGACGAGGAATCCGAGGAGCTCGACGAGCGCTCGACCGACGACGTGGTCAAGCGAGGGCTCGGAGGCGATTTCGCGATCACCGGCGAGCCCACCGATCTGCACATCGGCGTGGAGGCGAAAGGCGTGCTCGTGATGCAGATCGACGTTCACGGGCGCGCCGCGCACAGCTCGACGCCGTGGCTGGGCGACAACGCGGTGCTCAAGGCCATCGACGTCTTTCGCGCGATCGAGTCGCTCCCATTCAGCCGCGAGTCATCGGAGATGTTCGATCGCCCGTCGATCAACCTCGGACGGATCGAGGGTGGCGAAGCGCTCAACCAGGTGCCCGAGAGGTGCCGCATGGCGGTCGACGTGCGCTACCTCCCGGGTCAGGATCCCGGCGAGATCCTCGCCCAGGTGCGAGCGATCGCCGACATCGATGTGACGCGGACCTTTATCCACCCGCCGGTCACCGTGGCTCGCACCAACGTGTACGTGCGCGCGCTGTGTGACGCAGTGGCCAGGTCGCTCCCCGACCGCGAGGTTATGAGCGTGGGGCGTGACGGCGCCTCCGATGCGGCCTCGTTCATCGAGGCCGGCATCCCCGCCGTCGAGTTCGGTCCTGCCGGGGCCGGGCATCATGGGCCGGAGGAATGGGTCTCGCTGACCTCCCTGGCGCGCTACCGGCGGGCGCTCGGCGACTTCGTACGCGCGCTGCCGATCTGGCTCGAGCGCAGCGCGGCCGACGCGCGGGGCGTGCTCGGCGGCCTCAGGGCCGTCGAGGGGGGGCACCAACAAAAGTGAGGCTGATCCCGAGCTCGCGCGGCGGAGCGCTGTGGCGCTTCGCGCTCGGCGCCGCGATCGTGGTGGCGTTCACCGCCACGACGACGGCCGTCGCCGGCCTGCTGGAGATCAAGCAGATCGTCAGCTACCTCAACGAGACGCCGGCGCTCAAGAACGTCCCCGTCAAGCTCCCCGCCCCGGGCGACCCGCAGACGATCCTCGTGATCGGCTCCGATCATCGGGCCGGGACGTCGTACAACTCGGCGAACACCGACACGATGATGCTGATCCGCCTCAACGCGAGCTCGTCAACGATCAACCTGCTCTCGATCCCGCGCGACCTGCAGGTCCAGCTGCCGGACGGGATGTCGAAGCTCAACGCCGCGTATTCGGAAGGAGGGCCCAAGCTGCTGATCGACACGCTCAAGCAGCAGGTCTTCCCGGGGCTTGCCGTCAATCACATCGTCGACGTCAATTTCGGCGGCTTCGAGGATCTCGTGAACGCGATCGGCTGCGTCTACACCGACGTGGACCACCGCTACTACAACAACACACTTCAGACCGACTACTCGAGCATCGATATCCAGCCCGGTTACCAGAAGCTGTGCGGACCACAGGCGCTGGAGTTCGTTCGCTTCCGCCACACCGACAGCGACATCGTCCGCAACGCGCGTCAGCAAGACTTCATTCGCTGGGCGAAGGACCAGTACAGCGTCAATCAGCTGATCAGCAACCGGGGCAAGCTGCTGAAGATCTTCGGCGCGCATGTGCAGACCGATCACAGCCTGCACACCTCGGACGGACTGATCAACCTCTTCAACCTGGTGCTCAACGCGGACGGCCACGGGATCAAGCAGATCCCGTTCCCGGCGGCGTTCCTGCCCTGTCCCGTGACGGCCGCGGGTCAGACCCCGTGCTACGTGGTTCCGACCTCTACCGTCGCCGAGCAAGCCGCCTTCGAGGCGTTCATGACGCCGACCGTGCCGAGCGCACCGAGCAGCTCCGCCGCCAGGCACAAACGCAAGCCGACGAAGCTCAGCGACGCCGGACTGATCGCCGACGCGAGCGATGGTCGTGACCAGGCGATCGCACTCGGCGAGAGAACGCTTCCGGTGTACTACCCGAAGCTGATCGCCGACGGGTCCCAGTACTGCGCGAGCCTGACGGGAAACTGCGATGAGCTGCCGAACCTCGACAGCGACTACGCCGGCGCGTATCCACGCGCGTACGAGATCCACGGTCAGGATGGCGCCGTCTACCCGGCGTACCGGATGACGCTGGTGATCAACGCGGCGCTCGGCGAGTACTACGGGGTCCAGGGCACGGCGTGGCGCCACCCGCCGATCCTCGATGACATCAACGGTACGCGGAGGGTCGAGGGCAAGTTGCTCGACCTGTATCAGAGCGGCGCGCACATCAGCCTCGTCGCGTGGCGCACGACCCAGGGCACCTACTGGATCTCGAACACGCTGATCGACACCCTGAGCAACAGCGAGATGATCGCGATCGCGGCGTCGCTGACGCGGCACCGTTAGCGGTCGCTACGCTCCCTCGATGGGCCCCCAACGCGAACCGATCGCCGTGATCGGCACCGGCTACGTCGGCCTCGTCACCGCAGCGGGCTTCGCCGAACTTGGCGGCGAGATCTGGTGCGTCGACGTCGACGCGGAGAAGATCGCGCGCTTGAACCGCGGTGAGATCCCGATCTACGAGCCGGGGCTCGAGGAATCGGTCGCCCGGAATCGCGACCGGCTTCATTTCTCGACCGAGCTCGCACCCGCCCTCGAGCACACCCGCCTGCTGTTCGTCGCCGTGGGGACCCCGCCGACGTACTCGGGCGACGCGGACCTGTCCGCCGTGCACGCCGTGGTGGACGCAATGCCCGCCTCGAACCGGCACGCGCTGGTGATGAAGTCGACGGTACCCGTCGGCACCGGTACCTCGATCAAGCGGGTGTTCGGCGAGCGCGGCAAGGCCGGATTCTCCTACGTCTCGTGTCCGGAGTTCTTGAAGGAGGGGTCGGCACTCGAGGATTTCCTTGCCCCCGACCGGGTGGTCGTCGGCGACGACGGCGACTGGGCCGGAGACGCGGTCGTCGAGCTCTACGCGCCGCTGAACGCTCCGCTCGTGCGGACGGACATCAATTCTGCGGAGATGGTCAAGCTCGCGGCGAACGCGTTCCTCGCCACCAAGATCAGCTTCATCAACGAGATCGCCAATGTCTGCGAGGAGACCGGTGCCGACGTGCTCGAGGTGGCGCGCGGGATGGGCCTTGACCGCAGGATCGGCTCGCATTTCCTGCGACCGGGGATTGGCTTCGGGGGAAGCTGCTTCCCGAAGGATGTCTCGGCGCTGAAGCAGCTCGCCGGCAACTCCGGCTACCACTTCCAGCTGCTGACCGCCGTGATCGAGGTCAATGAGCTGCAGAAGCGACGGGTGATGGCGAAGCTGCAGAAGCACCTCGGGTCCCTCGTGGGCAAGACGGTTGCGCTCCTGGGCGTGGCGTTCAAGCCGCAGACCGACGACATGCGCGAGGCGTCATCGCTCGTGCTGGCGGCGCGCCTGCAGGCCGACGGGGCGCGCGTACGGGCGTACGATCCGGCCGCCGCCAACGAAGCGCGCAAGCTCATGCTCGGCGTCGACTTCGCCGACTCGCCGCTCGCAGCGCTGCAAGGCACGGACGCCTGCGTGCTCGTCACCGAGTGGCCGGAATTCGCCGATCTCGACTTCTGCGAGGTGGCACGGCTGATGCGCGGCAAGGTCGTGGTCGACGGGCGAAACTTCTTCGACCGCTCGCGCGTCGAGGCGGCCGGCCTCACCTACGAGGGGATCGGACGGTGAGCAGGTGCAGGCGCTGATCCTCGCCGGGGGCGAGGGCACGCGCCTGCGCCCGTTGACCTCGACGATGCCCAAGCCGGTGATCCCGCTCGTCGGCCGGCCGTTCATCGGCTACATGATCGAATGGCTCCGCCACCACGGCGTCGATGACGTGATCATCTCGTGTTACTTCATGGCCGACAGCATTCGCGCCGTGCTCGGGGACGGCTCGGCGCACGGCGTGCGGCTGCGCTACCTCGAGGAGCCCGAGCCGCTGGGGACCGGCGGGGCGCTGAAGTTCGCGCAGGATCTGCTCGACCCGCGCTTCTTCATGCTCAACGGGGACGTGCTCACCGACATGGACCTGACCGAGCAGCTCGCCCAGCACGAGCGGACCGGGGCACGCGCGACGCTCGCGCTGATCGCGGTCGACGACCCCTCGGCATACGGGCTCGTGCGCCGCGATCTCGATCACTCGGTCACCGAGTTCGTCGAGAAGCCGAGCGGCGGCGCGGTCGGCCAGGATCTGATCAACGCCGGCGCCTACATCCTCGAGCGCAATGTGCTCGACGCGATCGGACCCGCGGGGACCAATGCCTCGATCGAGCGGGAGGTCTTCCCGGCGCTCGTCGGACAGGGCCTCTACGGCTACGCATCCGACGGTTACTGGCTCGACATCGGCACGCCGGAGCGCTACCTCCAGGCGACATTCGACATCCTCGAGGGCATCGTCAGCACCGACATCGGGCGCGAGCTGTCCGAGTCCGACCGCGCGCTCGCGGACGGAGCGGAGGTCGACGGCATGGTTGTGGCGCCCGCGTTCGTGGGGCCAGGGTGCACGATCGCCGAGGGCGCGATCGTCGGCGGTCGGACCGTGCTCGGCGCCGACGTCGAGGTCGGCGAGGGCGCGCATATCGAGACCTCGGTGGTGCTTGACGGCTCTCGCATCGGCGCCCGCACGACGATCAGTTCCTCGATCGTGGGCGTCGGCGTCTCGATCGGTGAGCACTGCCACATCGAGGGTGGAGTCGTCCTCGGCGAGGCGGTCAGCATCGGGTCGGAGAACGCGCTCGCCTACGGTGCGCGTATCTTCCCGGGGGTGCAGCTGCCGACAGGAGCGATCACGTTTTGACCGCGACACTGGAGCTGACGCGAGAGGCGATCGAACGGATCGACGCTTCGCGGCAGGCGGACGACGTCCTCGCCCTGCCCGACCAGCTGCGCGACGCCCTCTGGCGCGTCGAGTCCGCGAGCCTTGAGCCACACGATGCGCCCGGCGGTCTGGTGATCGCCGGGATGGGCGGATCGGCGATCGGAGGTGAGCTTGCGCGCGCCGCCCTCGGCGATCGCGCCTCGCGACCGATCGTGCTGGCGCGCGACTACGGGCTGCCGCCGTGGACGACTCCTGACGCAACGGTTCTGTGCGCGAGCTACTCGGGCAATACCGAGGAGACGCTCGCCGCCTACGAGGCCGCCGGCGCACTCGGCACACGGCGGATCGTCGCCACGACCGGCGGCAAGCTCGCGGCGTCGGCGCGGGCGGACGGCGTCCCGGTGATTCCACTGCCGGGTGGATTCCAACCGCGGGCCGCGGTCGCCTATTCGATCGTCGTCGCGCTCGAGGTCGCCGGCTTGTGCGGCGCGGGGCCCCGGGTCCACCTCGAGATCGACGTCGCCGCCGCTCATGCCGAGCAGCTGGTCGCGGAGTGGGGTCCCGACGCGCCGGAGGACAGCCTGGCCAAGGAGCTCGCCCTCGGACTCCACGGGACGATCCCGCAGGTCGCCGGTTCGGGGCTGACGGCGCCGATCGCCTACCGCTGGAAGACGCAGATCAACGAGAATGCCAAGACACCGTGCTTCTCGCACGAGCTGCCCGAGCTCGACCACAACGAGATCGTCGGCTGGGAAGGGGCGGCAGCGCTCGGCCAGTTCAGCGCGGTGTTCCTGGACGACTCGGACCTGCACCCGCGGATCCAACAGCGGATCGAGCTCACGCGTGGTCTGATCGCCGCGCAAGCGGCGGCGACCTATCGCGTCGAGAGTCGTGGCGAGCACCGGACCGAGCGGCTCGTCTCGCTGGTGCTGCTCGGGGATCTGGTCTCGGTCTACCTGGCGGTGCTGCGCGGCGTCGATCCCACGCCGGTCGAGGTGATCGAGCGGCTCAAGGGCGAGCTCGCGCGCGGTTAGGCCACGAGTCGAACCCGGCCATTAGACGAACCGTTCTCCCTCTAACCTTGACACTTTCGTGGTAAGGTTGCGAGGCGATGGCGTCGTTGACAATCCAAGAGGCCGCCGAAACGACCGGATGGTCTCCGCGGATGCTCCGCTACATCGAGGCGTCGGGGCTTGTCACCCCGGCCAGGTCAGCGTCCGGCTACCGGCTGTACGGCCCCGCCGAGCTGCAGCGATTGCGAACGCTCGGCGAGCTGCTCGAGCGTTTCGATCTGGCCCTGTCCGACGTAGCGTTCGCCGCCCGGTTGGCGGACAGCGACGGACTGTTCGAAGCAGTACAGGAATGGTTCTCGGCGCCGGCCAGCAGGCCCGAAGACGTCAGCGCAGACGACTGGCTGCGCTTTGAGCAGGACAAGCACGAGAGGCTGCTGGCCGTCGCAGGCCGGCGCTCGAATGAACTCGAACTGATGGAGAACGAATTGATGGAGAGCCGATGAGTACAACCGTCGAAGGAATTGGTACTGACTTCAAGGTCGCTGATCTCGGGCTTGGGGTGTTTGGTCGTAAGGAGATCGGGCTTGCTGAGCATGAGATGCCTGGTCTGATGGCGACGCGCCGCGAGTTCGCGGAGAGTCAGCCGTTGAAGGGGGCGCGGGTGACCGGCTCGCTGCACATGACGATCCAGACAGCTGTCCTGATCGAGACGCTGGTCGCGCTCGGCGCCGAGGTTCGTTGGGCGAGCTGCAATATCTTCTCGACCCAGGATCACGCCGCTGCCGCGGCTGTGGTTGGCCCTGACGGGACCCCCGAGGATCCTCGTGGAGTCCCGGTGTTCGCGTGGAAGGGCGAGTCGCTGGAGGAGTACTGGTGGTGCACCGAGCAGGCGCTCCGCTGGCCCGACGGCGAGGGCCCGAACATGATTCTCGACGACGGCGGAGACGCGACGTTGCTCGTGCACAAGGGCGTCGAATTCGAGCTCGCGGGCGCGGTCCCTGACCCCGCGACCGAGGAGTCCGAGGAGTTCCAGATCGTGCTCGCGACGCTGCAGCGCTCGCTCGAGGAGGATCCCCAACGCTGGACGACGATCGCGGCCCAGATCAGGGGCGTGACCGAGGAGACGACCACGGGCGTGCATCGCCTGTACCAGTTCGCGGAGCAGGGACAGCTGCTGTTTCCTGCGATCAACGTCAACGATTCGGTGACGAAGTCGAAGTTTGACAACAAGTACGGCTGTCGCCACTCGTTGATCGACGGGATCAACCGCGCGACCGATGTGCTGATCGGTGGCAAGGTCACGGTCGTGTGCGGCTATGGCGATGTTGGCAAGGGTTGTGCTGAGTCGCTGCGCGGCCAGGGCGCACGCGTGATCATCACGGAGATCGATCCGATCTGCGCGCTCCAGGCGGCGATGGACGGCTACCAGGTCGCGACGCTCGAGGACGTGCTGGGCACGGCGGACATCTTCATCACCACGACGGGGAACAAGGACGTGATCTCGGCGGATCAGATGTCGCGGATGAAGCACCAGGCGATCGTCGGGAACATCGGTCACTTCGACAACGA
>PMOY01000418.1 GCA_003165655.1 Solirubrobacterales bacterium | reverse complement strand
AATCTGGTGTGGTGAACTTTTTGAGGCGACGCCGCACGTGAAAGCCTACTTCTTCTCATCTGATCGGGTTCCGCTCCTCAAGCTCTTGGAGGAAACCTCGTATCGCTAGCTCGAACGCCACTGGGTTGTCGCCAGCGACCAGGTGACCGGCGTCGGCGATTGTCTCAAGTCGGGCGTTCGGAATGGTCCGACACATTCTGTTTGCGACCGCGGCGGACAGGAATGGGCTCAGCTCGCCGTGAACCACCAGTGTCGGACACCGCAATTGAGCCAATGCCGACCAAAGAAACCCGGGGGTACTCATCTCAGAATCGTCGGAAGCACTGTCGAGCACCGTCCGAGGGTCCCGCCGCCAGGTCCACGACCCATCGTTCTGCTGGCAGACCTCGTGGCGGAGGAGCGCGCACACCTGAGCAAGCGTCCGGAGCGGATTGTGATCGCTCATGATGCGAACGAACTCCTCGTAGCTGCCGACGCTGAGCGTCCTGCGGAGGAGTGAGTGAACCTCCTCAGTCGCGGCTGGATCCACCTCCGGCGCCGTGTCGACCATCACGAGCCCACGCACGCGATCGGCTTGTGAGGCCGCCACGATGAGCGCGTGCCGTGCACCGTAGGCCTGGCCGACCAGCACCACGTCGGCGAGATGGAGCGAGGTGATCAGACCTACGACGTCGCGCACGTAGAGCTCCTCGGTGTAGCGGCCGTCACGGGCATGGTCGCTCCCGCCACAGCCGCGAGAATCGAGCGCAATTAATCGATATCTGTCGACCAGCGCCGCCGCAAGTACATCCCAGCTATGAGCCGTCTCCTCGCCCGAATGCAGTAGAACAACGGCGGGGTCAGTACGCAGGCCCCATTCGATGTAGTGGAGTCTGAGCCCGTCAACCCAGAGGTATCTGTCCTCCGGCTCGGCCTGAGAGCCGACCGTGGTTCCCAGCGCCGCAGCGAGCTCGGCAAGCGAAGGGGGATCGTGTCTGTTCACGTCACGAACGATCCAGGCGCTCCGAGAAAGCTCATGGATATCGACACCGGAGGAGCTGCGTCGGTCACGAGTCGATGCCCACGACCGTTCGCTGCCGGGAGCGATGAAAGTGTGGGATCACGTTTCTTCCGATCTGCACCAAGCTCTCGAGCGCGATCTCGTCGGGCACCCCTCCGAGGTTGACTAGGAAGTAGACCTCGTCGACTCCGGCATCCTGCAAGCCTTCGACAAATTCGATCGTGTCCCGCGCCGTGCCAGAGCCACTCGTCCGGCTGCGGACGATCGCCTCCGGGCTACCCTCCGGTATACGGGAAGTGAGACCCGCGCCACCACCTCCCGGCTTGGCCATCCGCTCAAACATCTCGATCAACGCTGGCTCCAGCTCGTCGTCGGACCACGAGTTCGGATCGGGCAATGATCCGGAGGACGACCAGCGGCGAGCCGATTCGAGGAAGTAGCGAAGGCCGCGCAGTCCGTAGCTCCGGGCCTGCTTTCGATCCTCGAGCACCGTGGCGAACACGCTGGCGCTGAATCGATCGGTAGCGAGTTTCCCGGCCAGGTCAGCCGGTTGACGCATCGCCCGAGCTTGGTCGTAGATCGCACGCTTGCGGCGCACCTGATCCGGCCCGTCTGGCGAGTTGGACATCGCTGCGAGCCCAAGCGACCGGCGAGTAGGAACGTGTCGTCCTTCGTGCATGCCATCGCGAGCGGCGGGTGAGGCTCCTGCATCGGCTGTGGGCGAATCGTTCTGACCGGCATCTCGAGCAGGTCATTCTCCGGTGAGAAGTCGAGTTCGTCCTCGGTCCACATCCGCACGATTGCACGCAGCCCGGCTTCCAGTTGCGGATAAGTCTCTTCGTCGGTGATTCCGAACACCTGCTGCTCACGCGCGCTAGAGCTGCGTCCCACGCCCACATCAAGCCGCCCGCCACTGAGGATGTCCAGCATCGCGGTGCGCTCCGCCACCCGAACAGGGTGATTCATCTTGAACGGCAGGCACACGATCCCGTGTGCGATGCGAATATGCTCGGTCTTGGCCGCGATGTAGCTGAGTAGCACCTCGGGCGCACTTGAATGCGCGTAGCCCTCAAGGGAGTGATGCTCAACTACGTAGAATCGGTCAAAGCCCAAGCGGTCCGCCAAAATCGCCTGCTCGACACCGGCCCGCAAGACACGCTGCTCGTTCGCTTTGTTGGGATAGGCGACCTGTCCTTCGAACAACACGGAAAGCTGCATCGTGGCTCCTCTCGCGGCCGCAGAGCCGCTTCGCGCACTTGCGAGGGCGCAAAATATCGGGTAATGTCTTGAGCGTCAAATCCCACTGTGGGCTCCGATTGCCGAGCGCGACCGACTTGTCACGACGGTGGTGTCTGCTCGCTCTCCGAGACGGATTGCTACCGGACGATTGGCTCCGAGGTGTGAGGTTCTCAGTCCGGCCCGTCGGCGAGTATTCCCTGTAAGGAGAGTCGCGCCTTGGCTGTGGAGAGCATCGCTGAATATCCTTCGGTGGAATTGGCCGAATGTCCATTCCCGTTCTACGATCGCCTGCGGCGGGAGGCACCGGTCTATCAGCTGCCCGACCGCCCGGACCTCTACTTCATCACCCGCTACGAGGACGTTCGGGCAGTCCTCGGCGATCCCACGAGCTTCTCCAGTCAGCATCACCTCCGGGACTTCATCGGCTTTGAATTGCTTATCGGGACGCAGGCTGGGCCGCCGCCGATGATCGACGCAGACGAGCCATTGCACAAAGAACTGAGAACTATGGCGGTCGGTCCGCTCAAGCCCGCACGCCTGAAGAGCTACGAGCCGATGATCCACGAGCTGGTCGATGACATCATTGACACCTTCATCGATGAGGGCAAAGTCGAGTTCGTGGACCAGTTCTCGCATGCGCTGCCCGTCCAACTCACCATGAGGCTCATGGGGGTCCCCACGCGGGACACCGAGTGGATTCGCGAGTGGGCGAAGTTCGAGGCGGCGGGACTTCCTTTCCTTTCCGAGGAGTTCAACCACGAGCAAATGGTTCGCTCCACCAGGATGAACGAGTACCTAAGAACCAAGATCCAAGAACGCTACGAGCAACGGGCCGATGACGTAATCAGCGAGGTCATCGACGCACAGCTCGCGCAGCGCGGAGAGTTCGACGTCGCGGAGGTGCTTCCGCAGGTCGCAATCCTCCTCGGCGGCGGCGTAAGCACGACCGCGCACTTCCTCGCCTCAGCCATGCTGCTGCTGGTCGAGAGCCCGGATCAGATGGCCATGGTACAAAGCGATCGGACCCTGATCCCCCGAATGCTCGACGAAGCAATCAGACTCGAGCCGCCAATCCAGTGGATGCCCCGTCGGGTCACGAACGACGTCGAGCTCCACCGAACGCGAATCCCCAAAGGTTCCTTCGTCCTGATCTCTCTAGCCGCTGCGAACCGCGACGGTGACAGGTTCCCCTGCCCGGGCGCCTTTGACGTCACGCGGAAGCGGGTGAACGATCATCTCACGTTCGGCTACGGTCCACACTATTGTCTCGGAGCACCGCTGGCACGGCTGGAGATGAGGATCGCATTCGACCGTCTTCTGACGAGACTCAGGAACATTCGGTTGGCACCCAGAGCAGAGATCCGTCATATCCCGAGCCCGCATATGCGCGGCTTGACTCATCTCCACCTCGAGTTCGAGGCGGCGGTGTAGCGTGGTAGCTCGTAGGATTCACCTCGCCGCAGTCGCAGACCGGGAGGACGTACTTGCGAGGTGACGAATATATCAGCGACTGTGGGCGCTGTGCCCGACCTCGCGCGACCCAGGGAGCGACATGATGAGTATCGTGTCCGCCAGCACCGAAGCAAAGAAGCGCACCCGTGGGCCGCTCCCGAGGCGTCCGGGCTCCACCGCGCGCGTACTAGCGCATACTGACTTCTTCGGTGTTTACCCCGAGATCGTCGATGGGCCGCAGGGCTTCCTCGTCAAGGTGGAGGGCCAAATCCTCCCGCACTACCATGTGGTCGACCAGTTCCAGGTCGTCGTCGACGGCGTGGGGACGATAGGCAAGCATCCGCTTGCGCCCGTAGCGATTCACTATACGGATGCGTACACGCCGTACGGGCCGATCACGCCGACCGACAGCACGATCTCGTTCTACACGCTACGGGCCGACGGGGATACTGGCTCGCACCGCATGCCGGGCTCGCCAAAGCCCGTTCGCTCGGGTAGGAGCTTCACCGTGGCGTCCGGCCTGCAGTCGGGCCTCGGTGGCGACGGCCCGGACCGCGAGTCTCCGATCGAACCGCAAGAAGACGGCCTGGCGGCCTTCGTTGTGCGCGCGGGGCCCGGCACGCCGATCGCAGCGCCTCCGCCTGGCGGCCGCGGCCGCTATTACCTCGTCGTCAACGGGTCCTGCACTGTCCATGGAGATGCCCTCAACGAGGGCTCGTTGGTATGGGCAGAGGCCGACGAGTCGCTAAGCGCGACCGCCGGCGACGCAGGCACCGAACTAGTGGTTCTCCAGTTCCCGCTAGGCACGGCGTCTCGAAGGGACGGCGAATAGTACGCTGACCACGGCTCCCGGATTCCCGGGTGGCTCCTCGGTTTTGCGACGCAACGAGTTCGTCCACGAGTACCCGATCGGACCGAGCGTCGACCTCGTCGCTCACCGAGAAGGCGTGGCGAAAGTCGCCCGCATCAAGATCCTTGAGCTTGCGTCAGCATTTGCTGATGAGCGGCAAGAGCCCCAATTGCCGTCACTCCCCCGTCCACGGCAAGGCAGATCCCGGTAACAAAACGGGCTTGATCCCCGGAGAGAAAGGCAGCAGCAGCCGCAACGTCCCACGCTGTTCCCTCGACTCGGAGCGGTGCGATCGCTCGGCGCATCTCACGCTGCCCCAGGTTGCTCACCATGGGCGTGTGTAGGTGGCCGGGGGCGATTGCATTCGCCCTTACCCCGTCAGGCCCGTGTAGCACCGCCAACTCCCGCGTGAGAGCAATGAGCGCGGCCTTAGAAGGCCCATATGCCAGACCCCCTGATGCGCGAAGACCCGCAACCGAAGCCACGTTCACGACGGCGCCAGCGTGCTGCTCGACCATCCGAGGAACGGCGTACAGACTCATGTAGAGCGCACCGCGGAGATTCGTCGCGAATACCCGTTCCCATTGCTCCTCATCGAGGTCGCCGATAGGTCCTCGTGGACCGCTGATACCGACGTTGTTGATCAGTATGTCGACTCCCCCGAATTTTTTCACCGCAACATCGACTGCCGCCCGGCAGTCGTCCTTACACGTGACATCAGCCACGGCAACACAGGCTTCGCCGCCGAGCGCGCTAACCATCGCATGCGTCGCTTCGGCACGTGTCGAGTCGCGGTCGACGATACAAATCCGGGCACCAGATGCGGTCAACCGAACCGCGATGGCCTGGCCGATCCCTATCCCCTCAGGGGATGAACCAGCCCCGGTCACGACGGCCACTCGCCCCTTTAGGCCGCTGCACGTGAGCCTCTCGACCTCGGGTTGAGCCTCTGCCGTCATACGCATTCATGCGCCAGCGGGAGCGTTGCGTCTAGCCTCTGTTGGCTAGTTCGACACGTTCCCCAGCGGGACGGATGCTCGGGGTGGGGCTCCCTGAAATGCGTGAACGCTGCTCGAGAAGGCGCCGCGCTAAGAATGAGCCAGTGATCATCGTCCCTGATGTTAGATCATCAGAGCAGCTTGCTATTGAGCAAGCGGGTGCGCGGATCGACGCCGATCGCGGCGATAATGCGACGGCGCCGTTGTGCGGAGTCGCTTTGGCTTGCCGATACGCAAGCGGTCAGGTAGGGTGTTGCCGAGCCGGAGCGTCTCCGGCATTTCACTCTGCCCAGACGATGGCTAACGACCCCTGGCCTCGTTGCCCAGGGCTTGTTTATCGGCAAGGAGATCTCTGGTGAGTGCACCCGCCAACGGAAAACTGATGGGAGCGAAGCTGATCGAGCAGCTCGCCAATCCGGCATCGATCGCCATCGTTGGCGCCTCGAGCGACCTCACATCCACCTCGGGGCGCCCGCTCGCGCATCTGCTCAACTACGGCTACCCGGGACGCATCGTCCCGATTAATCCCAAGCGCGACGAGGTAGGTGGTGTGCAGACGGTCCACCGCGTCAACGAGATCGAGCCAGGTTCCGTCGACGTGGCTATGGTGCTGCTGGCGGCCCCCCTCGTTGCCGGCGCCGTAGGCGATCTCGCGCGGGCCGGGGTCAAGGCTACCATCGCCATCGCAAGCGGCGTCGACCCGAGCGGGCGAGCGGAGCTCGAGAGGGTGGCGGCCGAGAGTGGCATGAGGATCATTGGACCCAACTGTCTCGGTTCTCTGACGACGGCGTCGTCGACTTACCTCATCACGTCCAGCATCGTGGGTCGCCGCCGGCCTAGCGTCGGAAGGATTGCGCTGGTCACGCAGAGTGGGGCGATGGGAAACCTACTGCTCATTTCTCTTCATGCTCGCGGCGTGGGTCTTTCTCACTGGCTCAGTACGGGTGACGAGGTCGACGTAAGCGCGCTCGAGCTCGTGACTGGCCTGCTGTATCAGCCAGACGTCTCGGTCGTGGGCGTATTCATGGAGGGTCTCGGAAACCTCGAGTGGTTGCCGGCGATGGCCGAGGCGGTCGGTAAGACCGGCAAGCAGGTGATCGTGCTGAAGGCGGCACGGACCGATGCCGGTCGTTTCGCCGCAGCCGGACACACCGGACGTGTCGTTGGTTCGGCCGAGATCGCCCTCGCGGTCATGCGGGAGGCGGGTATGGAGATCGTCGATACGCTCGGCGGCCTCGCTGATGCGTTGATCGCCTCGGAGGTACTGGCTCCGTTGCCGGGACGGCGCGTCGCGATCGCCAGCGTCTCGGGCGGCACCGGCGTGATGGCCGCTGACTCACTCCGGAGCAGCCCGAACCTCGAACTCGCGGCGTTCGAGGACGACCCCGTGCTGAAGGGTCGATTGGGCGGTCGCGTGACGCGGCTTGAAAACCCTCTCGACATGCCGGTCTGGGATACGCACGAGTTCGCCGGCTGGGTCAACGCGCTTGCCTCCAGCCCGCGGGTAGACGCGGTGGTCGTCGCGGAGGCCGGCTTCGTCTCCGATGAGACGGTTCTGGCTGAGGATCTCGCGACCTACCGTGGCCGGACAGCGGCCACGATGATCGTGCCGCTGGCAGAATCCGAGCCCCCTCCTGTGGACCTGGTCCAGAAGCTGAGCGACTCCGGCGTCGTCGTGATGCCATCGGTCGAACGCGCCATCGCCGCGCTGAACGTGATAGCGAGCCGCACTCCGCCGACCAACGCGGAATCCAGGACAGAACGAGCGCACGAAGATCATGACGACAACGTGCTCGGCCTCGAGGAGACAGTCCGGATCCTTGGCGACGGTTGGCCGTGGGTCAAATACACAGTGACCACGGACTTGGACGAGGCCACGAGCGGCGCCCGCGCTTTTGGTTTTCCGGTGGTCATCAAGGCGGCCGGCCGCACGCTGCAGCACCGCTCCGATACTGGCGCCGTCGCGGTCGGAGTCACGGCGGCAGCATTTGCGGCGGAGTTCAGCCGCATCGCGAAGTTGGCCGCCGCTTCGGGAGATCAGGTCATGATCCAAGAGCAGATCACAGGGAGCCTCGAGGTCATGGTGAGCGGCATCTGGGATCCTGAGACCGGGCCAGTCGCACTCCTCCGGCCTGGCGGCATCGTGACCGAGCTCATCTCCGAGCAGGCCATCGTCTGGGGAGGCTGGTCGACTGAGGTGCGCCGCCGGCATATCGAGTCGTCGATTGTCGGCACCCTGCTGGGCGGCTACCGCGGCGGCCCGGTGGGTGATCTCGCTGCGATCGCGAATCTCGTCGACCGGATTCTCGACGCCCTGTCTGAGCGCCGGATCAGCTTCCTTGAGCTCAATCCTGTCCTCGTTGCCGCTGACCGTGTCACGCTGGTGGACGCGCTGGCCAAGATTCCGTAGGTCTTCCTCCAAGATTCCGTATCCTTCCTGCTTCAACCCGCGACGATCGACCTGCCTTCCCTCGGGAGCCGGCGATGCCTCGACCGAGGCCCGTCCTCCGCCCGCCGATCACTGCCGTGAGGTGGCCGGCCTCCCTGCCGTGATGGCCGCCGCCTTGCGAACTGCGCGTGCAATTGGAACCAGGGGATCCGAAGCTGGATCTGGTGCCGCCGACGACAGGCGATTGTGGAGGATCGCCACGGCGAGTCCCGTATCCAGCTCGGCCCAGCCCACCTGCTTGCCTGTGCCGGCGTGCGCGAGGATGGGTGATCGTGACCCGAGAACATGGTAATAGGTCCGCTGCCCCGGCGGCGAGGGTAGGTGAAATCCACCTTGCCCCACGACCATGTCATCGAGGTCGAGTTCGTCGCCCTCGACTCGGGGTCGCCGCTGGCAAAACGAACGCACGCGTGCGTCCGAGAGGAGGCGGACATCGCCAAGCCGCCCTCCGTTGGCGAGCATCGCGAAGAACCGGGCGATGCTGCGGGCGTCCGCGATTCCTCCCATGCCCGGCAGACAGGCCGCCTTGACAGCCGGCTGCATGAAGTGCTCTGGTGTCGTGGATACCTCGTTCGGAATGGCCAGTAGCGCTACGCGCTGGACAAGCGGCAGCTTCGAGATGTCCGCGTTGAGCGGGACGTGCACGGTCTCGTCGCGGAGACGCGCGATCCGCATTTCAAGCTCTGGCGGAATGCCCATCCAGAAGTCGCGGATCCCAAGCGGCTGACAGATCTCTTCCAGGATGAAGCGGTCAATACGACGTCCGAGGGGATCCGTCCGCTGAACCAGCTCCCCGATGATCCAGCCGAAGGTGTAGGCGTGGTAGGCGCTCATCGTGCCAGGCGGGTACAGGGGAGCCAGGTCGGCGATCGAGGTGACCATCCCGTCCCAATCGCACATCCGTCCCATCGTGCAGCCCGCCGGCATTTGCGGAATGCCTGCTCGATGGCAAAGAGCGTGCCGCACCGTAGCGGTCCCTTTTCCATGAGTCGCAAATTCAGGCCAGTACCGTGCGATCTTCGCCTCGTACTCGATGTGCCCTCTCTGCGCGAGCACGTGCAGGGCAGTGACCGTCAGGGCTTTGGTCACGGAGAAGATGTTGAACAGCGTGTCCCCGCCGACCTTGCGACGAGTGGTCTCGTCGGCCAGCCCGCCCCACGTGTCGACGATGAGATCGTCTCCGAGATACGCAGCGACTTGAAGTCCGACCTCACCGTCGTCATGGATGCTGCGCTCGATCGCCTCTGTGACGAGTCCGTCGACGTCCAGCCTGGCAAGATCGGAGAGGCGGCGCACGGGGCTACACCACTCCGGCCCGCCCGCTGGCGTCGATCGCCGCCGCAATCGCATCGAACTCGTCAAATACCGACGATGGGACAGTGTATCGCGCGGTGTTCTCGATGAGCTCCAGTCTCGCGGCGATGTCCTCAGCCGTCGCAAACTCCTCACCCGGGCTGCACCACCCTTCTGTGACTCCGATGAAGACGCTGGCGTAGCGACCGGCGGCTGCGGAGAAGGCCTTGCCGGTCACCGAGCAGCGGGGACTGGCGAGATAGGCGACCAGTGCCGAGACCCGCTCGGGCTGACGCCTGTGCTGCATGACGGCAAGACTCTCGGCGATCTGCTCCCTGACGCCAGGTGGCATCGGTCGCCGCACGTTGCTGGTGGCTGCCATCGGCAGCACGCAGTTCACCATAACGCCCGCTTGGGCACCCTCGATCGCCAATGCCCGTCCGAGGCCGATCAGTCCAGCCTTCGCGGCGGCATAGTTTGAGCCCGCGTCCCGACCGAACACCCCGGTCGCTGAGCTCGTCAGCACCACTCGGCCGTATCGCTTTGCCTTGAAGACCCGCCATGCCGGCACCGTGACAAAGAAGGCTCCGCGTAAATGGACATCGAGCACCGGATCCAGCATCGCTGCCGTCATGTCCTCGAATCGCACATTGCGCCAAACGCCGGCGTTGTGCACAACGACATCAATGGACCCGAATGTCCGGCAGGCCAGGGAGACCATCGCCTCGCCCCCCTCCTGTGTCGCCACGGAGTCGTAGGAGGCGATCGCCTGACCACCCCCGGCAATGATCTCGGCGGCGACGGCGTCCGCAGTCCAGGCACCGCCGTCGGTGACCGCTACGTCATTGACGACGACCGCGGCTCCACGGCGCGCGAGTTCGAGGGCGTGGGCACGGCCCAGTCCGTTACCGGCCCCGGTTACGATCGCCACCTGGCCCTCCAGCGAGATATCATCGTGCCCCCTGCTGGCTGTCATGGCCGGACCCTCGTATCGCTCAAACGGTAGGGCGTTTGCACGTCACGGCACTTGATGCGCCGTCCCGCCGGTGTGCGTCGCAGCTCGTCTTCGTAGCGACCGACGAGACGTACCTCGTGGGGTGAGCCCGGGGTACGCGTGTAGATGACGACGGTGCACCAGTGACGAGCCGAGTCACCCTTGAGCTCGATCACCGAGTCGGTCGTGGTATGGATGCCTTGTCCGGTGACCCGCGGGACAAGCTCCTTGAGCGCCTCATACCCCTCGCTGATGCCCGATGACCAGTTCATTGCGCCGTCGGCCGTGAAGGTCTTGGCCCACGTTTCGGCATCACCGTCGTCGACCGCGCGGCAGTACCGGGCAAACAGCTCCCTGATCTCGATCGTGTCGGTCAGCTCCTGTGCCGTCATATCTCTAGCTCTCCGATCCGAACATGGCCGCAGCGATCACCGCTGGACCTTGGTCTTACACACGTCAGCGATGCCAGTAAGACGCGGAGCCCCGCTGTGGTCTCCGGCCACCTCGTTGAGCCTCGCACTCCGGGACGCTATAACTTGCGGCGCAGTAAGTCCAGAACAAACCGAGCGCTAGCACCGGCTCATCCACAGAGCGTCGCTCATGTCATTGGACGCGCCGTCGGGTTTCATTATACTTGCGCGCAAGAAAGAGTATGGTTGTCTTCATATTGAGATCCCGGTCGATGTGGCGCCCTGTCTTCGATAAACCTCTGCCAATCTCGTGACGCACCATGGCATCTCTTCGCGGCCCTGACTCAGCCGTTCGTGTTGACGCGGCGTTTGGTTGACGGATATGACCAAGGCGATTGAAGAGCGCGAACGGGTCGTCGTCCGCTTTGCGGGGGATTCTGGCGACGGGATGCAGTTGGCGGGAAGTAGGTTCACCGACGCCACTGCGGTCGTGGGCAACGACCTGGCGACGTTGCCGAGCTTCCCGGCCGAGATCCGTGCGCCGGCGGGCACGCTCGCGGGCGTGTCCGCGTTCCAGATCCACTTCGCCTCGCTCGACATCCTTACCCCGGGCGACTCGCCGAACGTGCTGGTAGCGATGAACCCGGCGGCGCTCAAGGCTAACCTGCCCGAGCTCGACCGCGGCGCGACCATCATTCTCAACGAGGACGCCTTCACCAAACGCAACCTCGAGAAGGCCGGGTACGACGCCAACCCGCTCGAGGATGGTTCGCTCAGCGAGTACCGGGTGCACCGGATCCCGATGAGCAGCCTGACCGCGAAGGCGGTCGACGAGGTTGAGGACGCGTCCACACGCGATGCCGGGCGGGCGAAGAACCTATTCGCCCTCGGCGTGCTCTCGTGGCTCTACGGACGGCCCACCGACGTCACCGAGCGCTGGATCGAGCAGAAGTTCTCGCGCAAGCCGGCGGTCGCCAAGGCGAACCTCGCCGCTTTCAATGCAGGTTGGTCCTTCGGTGAGACCACGGAGCTGCTGGACGTGCAGTACCGCGTCAAGCCAGCGACTGACGCAGAGCCAGGTACGTATCGCAACGTCAACGGAACGACCGCGCTCGCGCTCGGGCTGATCGCCGCGAGCGTCCGCAGCGGCCTGCCGCTGGTGCTCGCCAGCTACCCGATCACTCCGGCTTCCGAGTTGCTGCACGAGCTCTCGCGCCATACCCGCTTCGGCGTGAGTACGATTCAAGCCGAGGACGAGATCGCCGCCGCTGGGATGGCCCTAGGTGCGGCGTTCGGCGGGCGCCTGGGAGTCACGGCGACCAGCGGTCCCGGCATGGACCTGAAGGCGGAGACGATCGGGCTGGCGGTCGCGCTGGAGCTCCCGATGATCATCATCGACGTGCAGCGCGCCGGCCCCTCAACCGGCATGCCGACGAAGACCGAGCAGTCAGATCTGCTGATGGCGCTCTACGGGCGCCACGGGGAATCGCCCCTGCCGGTGCTCGCGCCGAGCACCCCGGGCGGCTGCTTCGAGCTCGGCTTCGAGGCGGCGCAGATCGCGATCCGCTACCGGACCCCGGTGATCATCCTCTCCGACACGTTCCTCGCCTCCTCCTCGGAGCCCTGGCGCGTGCCCTCGACCGCCGACCTGCCCGCGATCGACCCGGCGTTCACGCCTGGCCCGAGCGCCGAGGACGACGGGGCCTTCGCGCCTTACAGTCGCGACGACCGGCTGGCGCGACCCTGGGCGATCCCAGGGACGCCCGGGCGCCAGCACCGGATCGGCGGGCTCGAGAAGGCGGACGGCACCGGCAACATCTCCTACGACCCCGCCAACCACGCTCTCATGACCGAGCTACGCAGCGCCAAGGTCGCGGGTATCGCCTACGACGTCCCGCTGATCGAGGTCGACTCGCAGCCGGGAGCGCGGCTGCTCGTGCTCGGCTGGGGGTCGAGCGAAGGCTCGATCCGCGCCGGCGTGCGTCGCGCGCGGATGTGCGGGCACAAGGTCGCCTGTGCGCACCTGCACCACCTGAATCCGCTGCCGTCCAACACCGGCGACGTGCTGCGGTCCTTCGACCGGGTGCTCGTACCCGAGATGAATACCGGTCAGCTCGCGCAGGTCCTGCGCGCCAAGTTCCTGGTCGACATCGAGTCGTTCGGCAAGGTGCAAGGGCAGCCGCTGTTCGCGGCTGAGATCGAGGACCAGATCGCGGAACGCCAGTGAGCGCCTTAGACACAAGTGGTAACGGGCCGGTGCACAAGCTGACCAAGGCCGACTTCCAATCGGACCAGGAGACCCGCTGGTGCCCAGGGTGCGGTGACTACGCTGTCCTGTCGGCCGTGCAGCAGTTCATGCCGGACCTGGGCATTCCGCCCGAGCGGATCGTGTTCATCACGGGGATCGGCTGCGCGGGCCGATTCTCCTACTACATGAACACCTATGGCATGCACGGCATCCACGGCCGCGCCCCTGCGCTGGCGACCGGGCTCGCGTCCGCGCGTCAAGATCTCTCGATCTGGGTCGTGACCGGAGACGGCGATTCGCTCTCGATCGGGGGCAACCACCTGATTCACGCCCTGCGCCGCAATGTGCCGGTCAAGATTCTCCTGTTCAACAACCAGATCTACGGGCTCACGAAAGGTCAAGCGTCGCCGACCTCCGAGCTAGGCAAGATCACCAAGTCGACGCCGTTCGGGGTAGCCGACCACCCGTTCAACCCGGTCGCACTCGCGCTCGGAGCGGAAGCGACGTTCGTGGCCAGGACAATCGATCGCGACCGCCGGCATCTGACCGAGGTGCTGCGCGCGGCGGCGCTCCATGACGGCGCGTCGCTCGTTGAGATCTACCAGAACTGTCCCGTGTTCAACGATGGCGCGTTCTCGGCGCTGACCGAGAAGGACGTCAAGGACGTCAACCAGATCAGGCTCGAGGCAGGTCAACCGATCCGCTTCGGCGCCGAGGGCGAGCACGGCGTCGCCCTCGGGCAGCATGGAGGCCTCGAGATCGTCGACGTCGCCGACGTGGGCGAGGAGACGCTGATCGTGCACGACCCGCACCGCCCCGATCCGGGCCTGGCGTTCTCGCTCACCCGGCTCGCCGAGGATCCGACCGGTCCGACGCCGATCGGCATCTTCCGGGACGTGGAGCGCCCCGTGTTCGGCCGCACCACCGAACGCACGCCGCCCGCATCCGAGACGGACCTCGGCGACCTACTGCTCAGCGGCGACACCTGGATCGTCGCAGACCCGGGTCACGGCTGAGTGCACCGTGCGAGCGCGCAAGTCCTGGTTTACCTTTGCCCGCGTGATGGACGCCCGTCACCATCAGTTGTATAACGAATACCATCAGCTCGACCATCGACCCGAAAATCTGGCGCTACCGGGTGTTCTATTCGGCGATCGTTGGGTTCGCACGCCTGCATGCGTGCGCGTCGCGGGCGAGACGCAACCGCCGTTTGCTGACGTTCAATACCTCGCCCACTACCTTTTCGAGGAACCCCTCGATCGCGCGATGCGGAGCTGGCTCGACTTGTCTTGGAGCACCTTCCAAGAGGGGCGCCGGCCAGAGACGGGCCTCACGGAGCGGCCGTTTAGGGGCTGGTTCATCCCGCTGAAGGCCTACGTCAACCCGCGCATCCGCATCAGCGCGGATGCGCTCCCGTTTCGTCCCGTGCGCGGGGTGTACGTGGCGATGTCTGAGATCGTGTCATCGGCCGCTCCAGCAGAGGTTCAGAGGGTTCTTGCCTGGGAGGATCAAGTCTGGATTCCTAGCCTTTTGGAGTGTCACGGCAGTGCGGGCGTCATGGTTCACGTGAGCGATCCCTCCGGCCCGCAGCCATTTTCAACAGCTGCCGGAACCGAAGGCTTCAACACCACGCCGGACCTCCGTGTTCACGTCGTCTATCTGGACGAGGATCCGCTGGAGTTTGTGGAGGACATGCAATCGCGTGGGTGTATGTGGTGGTCAACGGCTCGGCCTGCGCCCGTTACGGGAGGAGCGCTGAGGTCACTCTTTGCAAGCCCGTTCTATGCCATCGAGCCCTGGAATTGGCGGTGGTTTGAGGACGAGTAGAGGGCCGTGCCACACACGTGCATCGAGCGACGGACGAGAGCCGCCTGGGCGATCCAGTCGCCAGGCGGATAAGTCGTCGGGAGTTAGTTTTCGCGGCCCGCAGACCCGTTACATACGACGTCAGCCAAGACTTCCGCGACTGGATGGCTCTCCGGAATCGTCATGGGCGCGTGCTCTGCCGTGATCCGCAGGTGTCGAAGGTGCTCTGGTGGGTCGAGTGCTCAGCATCGGCAGGGCGCTGCGCGTCTCCAGGTGCCGGGCCGTCCGATTCCTCCGCATCGACGAGCCCTGCCAGATTGAGGACCCCGGCCAGACGGGTGGCGCGGTCAGCGAAGTCGGTCGGATCGCAGGCACCCAGCAGAGACGTCGCGACCCAGGTGACCCCCGCCTTCTCGAGCGCAGCTGCTTCTTCTGTTATCTGCTGGTCTGACTGGTCGAGCCACCGTGCTGCAGTTCGGCGGCGTACGAGACAGACATCGAGGTCATCCCCGCGACCGAGATCGGCGGCAAGCCGTCGGAAACCGTCCACGCGTCGGCTGACCTCATCGATCGTCGCAAGCGCTACGGAGTGGCCCCTGCTGTGTTCAGGTTGCACCTCGTAGGGGCTCCAGCCATCGCATGCCGCGATCGCGTGTGCCATCGCGGCTGCGCTGTTCCCGCCACGCCAGAGCGGCGGGTGGGGGCGCTGCAAGGGCACTGGTCGTTGGGAGTTCCCTGCCGCGCTCCAGCTGAGGCCCTGCAGTGTGACCTCACCGCCGCTCCAGGCAGCCTTCATCGCTGCGATGCTCTCCCGCGTGAGCTTAGCCCGGGCGTCGAAGTCAGATCCCAGCGCGTCAAACTCCTCTCTGAGGTAGCCCGCGCCCGCTCCCACGATCACTCGGCCGCCGGACAAGTGGTCGAGGGTGGCGACCGCAGACGCGGTGATGAAGGGATTTCGGTAGGGAAGTACCGCCAGGTTGATGTGCATACGTAGTCGGCATGTCGCGGCCGCCGCGAACGCTAGTGCCGTGAACGGGTCGTAGGCATGGTGTCCGGGACCGCCTGGACGCAGAGCTGGAAACGGGTGATCAGTGACCCACGCAGCATTGAATCCGGCGTGCTCGATTGCCTGCGCAGCGGACACGAACGCGTCGGGCGTCGTGAGGGCCGCCGGGGAATCCGGCCCGGGAAGCTCGATCGACCACCTCACCTGTCGGCGCTCATCTCACCTCGCACCTTACTCGATCCCGGAGGAGACGGGCGGGCTAGGGTAAGCCTCCTCGTCCTCTTCCCAACCGGCACCTCGGCGTCCAATGCGGCCGGCGCAACGACGGCAGAAGAACGCGGAGCCCACGGTGACTGGCTCCTAGACCTGGCTTGGTCACCCTCCGTCGAGGTCTCGTCGCCAGCCCGCGGGTGCGGGTCAACAGAACAGCGCCCGATGGGCTCCCCTTGACGTCCGTATCGGCTGCAGGTACGGTATTGACTTGCTGGCAAGTTGGTTCCGGAATGAGCGAAAGCGGGGACATCTTAAAGACCGGAGCGATTGATGCTGAGCGCGGCAACCGAATCCACCAAGCGGCCGAGCCTTTCAACTGTTTATCCAACAGTGGATCTGAACCGCTGCCCGTACCCGTTCTACGAGCTACTGCGCAAGGAGCGGCCGGTCTATGAGATTCCTTGCAACTCAGGACGTCCCGAGTTCCTTCTGGTCGACTACGACGATCTTCTGTATGTCTCGCATCACCCAGAGCTTTTCACCAACGATGTGCTTGGATTCACGCTGCCGTCCGGCGACGTCGTCGCGCCGCAAGGCAATGGTCAATCAGTTGTCTTGAATCCCCCCGGCTATGGGCTGCAGCATGACACGAACCCGCCGGGTCGTGCCAATCCTGATCGAGTTCTCGCGTTTACGCCGTTCAAGCCAAGTCGACTGCGTGCGTACGAACCGTTGATCGCGCGGGTCGCGGACGAGCTGATTGATGGCTTCATCCATCAAGGTGAGGCAGATTTCACCGCCGACTTCGCTCGTCCGCTGCCGGTCGTGACGATATGCGATGTCCTCGGCCTCTCTCGCGATGCTCGTCCGAGGATGCTGTTCTGGGCGGCCGGGCTGGCCAGCGGCAACGTCCGCTTCTACAGCGCAGACCAGATCGCGGTGCAGGGACGCAAGAACGCAGAGCTCCAAGAATTCTTGGACGCCGAATTGTGCGCTCGGCGTGACCATCCACGCGACGATGTGCTTTCAGAGCTCATCCAGTTGCAAGTCGAACGGGATGGTCACTTTGACCTCGGACTACTGAGGCATATCGCCGCCTTTCTGGCATTAGGGGGGGCAAAGACGTCTGCCCATATGCTCGCGAGCATGATGGCGTTGCTCCTCGAATACCCCGACCAAATGACGAAACTCGCGGCCACTCCGCTCCGAATGGAGGGCTTTGTAGAGGAGTCGCTGCGCCTCGAGGCGCCGATCCAGCACGTGACTCGGCTCGCGCGCGTCGATACGGAGCTGCACGGCGTCAAGATCCCCGCCGGCTCGATTCTGTACCTCAGCACGGGGGCCTCGAACCGTGATCCGAAGAAGTTTGTGCGGGCGACCGGCTTCGATGTGGAGCGACAGAACGCGAGAGAGCAAGTGGCGTTCGGAATCGGCCTGCATTTCTGCCTCGGCGCACCGCTCGCGCGCCTCGAGGGCAGAATCGGCATGAGCCGTCTGCTAGCTCGACTGACGGATATCAAGCTGGTGGTCGGGAAAAGCGATCTCAGCAACATTGAGAGTCCTCACTTCCGCGGTCCACGCAGGATCCGTATCGCCTTTCGCCCCACCGACCTAATCTAAGATGCGAGGACATAAAGGAGTGACGAAAGACGCGTCACGGTTCAGCAGCGATCATTCCCGCCGCGACTCGAGGCAACGATCACCTTTCGCAAGCTGGCGGGAGGCCTTCTCACGTATGGAGCTGGCTGCGGACACGTTCCAGTGAATGGGCCCAGCGTCGCTCCAACGGCCGGTTGCGTTGCCGGTTCAGCCGTGACTAGTCCCGACGCGGCTGAAGTTGAACATCATGGGCGAGCACGCTATAACTTGCGACGTCGCAAGTCGAGACCAGGAGGAGCCCCTGTGCCTGCAATGAGCCTCTGCGCGCGCCCGCGCGCCACCGCGCCGATCCCAGGAGACGCCGAAAGGGCGATGACGAAGTGACCAAAGTCTCGCTCTCTCGCCAGGCTGCCGTTGTCACCGGAGGCGGCAAGGGTCTCGGTAGGGCTCATGCGCTCGAACTCGCCCGGCTAGGTGCGTCCGTCGTTGTCAACGACTTCGACGATGTAGCCGCGAACGAAGTGGTGGCCGAGATCCGCGCGGCGGGCGGCTCGGCTGTCGGTTCGTCGCAATCGGTGGCAACGCGTGAAGGTGGGCAGATCATCATCAATACCGCAGTTGAGGCGTTTGGCACGATCGACATCGTCGTCAACAACGCCGGCTTTCTCCGCAACGCGTACTTCGAGGACATGACTGTCAGAGAGCTCGACGAGGTTCTCGACGTACACCTACGTGGCGCCTTCTTCGTCACGCAACCGGCGTGGCGGATCATGCTTGCCAAACGCTACGGGCGTATCGTGTTTACCGCTTCGGGGGCTGGTCTGTTCGGGGGGGAGGCCAGTGCCAACTACGGAGCCGCAAAAGCCGGCCTCTACGGGCTGTGTCGCTGCCTGGCGATCGAGGGCGCGGAACACGGGATTCTGGTCAACTGCCTCCTGCCCGCTGCGAAGACCACGATTGGCCAGACAAGTCCGATGCCCGACCGCTACCGCGTCAACCAGGCCAACCGCGTCGCCTCGCGCCGGGTCACCGACGCGCGCCGGAGATCCGAGCTGGTGTCTCCCCTGGTCGGCTTCCTCTGTAGTCCGTTATGCCAGGTGACCGGCCGCGCATACTCCTCGGCGCTCGGCCGCTACGCCCGGGCGTTCGCCGCCGTGGCGGAGGGCTGGATGACGACCACCGACGACGTTCCCAGCGCCAGCGAGATCGGTGAGCACTTCGACGAGATCGACAGCTTGGATGGCTACACGCTGCCGGGTAGTGTCTACGAGGAGATGAGCGCGGTCGCCGAGAAGGTCCGCGAGCGATCCCCGCAGGAAGGTTTGCGCTAGGTCCAGCGCAATTAGTTCTCGTCGCGCTGACGCAACCTGACCGTGGCCCGTCCCTCAGCGATCTGCGTGTCAATCTGGTTCACGGCGGTGAGCGACAGCTCGACGATTCCCGGCGTCGACTTCTCCACTACCGTGCCCCGGCACCAGAGGGTGTCGCTAAAGATGGCGGGCCTCGTGAGCTTCGACTCGAGTTCAGTCATTAGCCCGTGGTCGCCCATCCAGTTCATAACTGGGTGGGCCAGCCATGCCGTCGTCTGAGCGCCATTATTGTAAGCGCCGGGCATGCCAACCTGCTGAGCGACGCCCGCTTCGACGTGGCCAGCGGTGAAGGCCTTGATCTCTCCGAAGAAGGATGGGTCGTAGTTGTTCGGGAGTCTCTCGGGAGCTTCCCTGGCCCACGTGATGAACTTCCATTGCAGGTCGACGCCCTTGGTGCGCGGATTTCCCATCAAGCCTGAGTAGTACGCAATCTGCCCCGAGAGATCGATCGGCCCCTTCACGACGTGCGGAATCGTCTCTCCGACTTCCACGTCATCCCAGTACCGCGTCTCGCTCCCGCGGCGGACCTCCCCGATAGCCTGTTGCCGGATGTCCTCGAGCTCATCCTCGGAGTAGACGTACGGGTCGCGCTTGGTGTAGGAGAGACCGCCGGCCACGCTGTTCCGTGGGATCCGCATCGTGCGGCCGATGCCGTCTCCCACCAGCACACCGTCCGACACTCGCACGTACCTAGTCTGTGTCGTCTGCAGCACCATGCGCTTGGCGTGCCGCCCGCTGAGCACCTTGATTGGGCCGATCGTCGCGTCCGCCCTGACTCTGTCACCGCGACGGAGAACCTCGTGGAAACGAAATTTGAAGCCTGCCCCATACGGTTGAACCCCCGGCATACCCAAGCCAAGCGCACCGCTGTAGAAAGTAAACAAGAAGATCGGAGGCGCGGTGATCGTTCCATACGGTCCGGCGAGCGCGTAGTCCTCGTCGCAATACAGAGGGTTGTCATCACCGATACCATGCTCGTAATGGCGAATCGTGTCCAGCGTTGCCTCGTGGTTCCACTGCTCGATCCGCAACGTTTGGCCGACCAGAGCCTCGGCCTCAGCAATCATTTCGTCGGTCAGCTCCGCCGACAGCGTTAGCTGCTTGGATACGTCTATGGCCATGACCGTCCTCCGTTCATGTCGGACCGCAACAGAACCCCCTCTTGTGCATCCGCAAGCCTGGTTTGTCCGCGGATTCGTCGTCAAGCAAGCGGTGCCCCGCGGTCGCCTAACCGTAGGGTGGCGTCCAGATCTTCCGTGACGCCCTCGGAATCGCCATAGTCGTGCGTGATCGCCATGCGCGTTCGGGTCAGCGCGAGGCGTGTGAGATCTCGCCCGTCGTAGCATCGAGGGCGTCGTCCGTGTCGGTCTCCCACCACGGTTCTGGTGGTGGTCCCCAGCGAGGAACTCGTGTGCCACCGTGAGCCTCGAGCACGCTCCCCGTGAGTATCGACGCCTCGTCTGAGACGAGGAACGCGACGACCGCGGCGCACTCCTCAGGGGTCGTCAGCCTTCGCAGTGCGATGTTGGTCACCGTGTCGGGCTCGTCGGCGTACTTTTTCGAAATGCGAGGCGTCGTCGTCAGTCCCAGCGCTATGCAGTTGACGTTGATGTTGAACGGCCCAAGCTCCTGCGCCAGCGACTTGGTGTAGAACACGATCGCGGCCTTCGCCGATCCATAATCGGCGTGCGAGCCGTCGGGCCTGGGCAGGAGCCCGGAAATTGATCCAACAGTGACGATCTTTCCGTAGCGGTGCCGCTTCATCGCCGGTGCGACTGCACGAACCGTGTAGGCGGTGGCATATAGGTTGCCGGCGACGCGCCGCTGGAGCCCCTCGGGGTCCAGATTGGAAGCTGCCTGCTCCGCGACCTCGGGGCGCGGCGCACCCCAGCCGCCGCCCCCTGCATTGGCGACCAGAATGCTGAAATCACCGAGTTCACCTGCGAGCTGCCGGACCGCGCGGTCGACCGCATCAGGGTCGGTGAGATCGGCTTCGACACCCGCCGCCGCCACGCCGAGATTACGGAGCTCTTCGACGACCGTGTCCGCGTCCATTTCTTCGTCGAACCCCGGATTCTGATAGCCGTGGAGATTGAGATCAATCACTCCAACGGCGGCGCCCTCTCGGGCGAGCCGCAACGCATAGGCCCGTCCAACGCCGCGGGCGGCGCCGGTGACCAGCGCCACTTGTCCGTCAAGCTGTCCCATCGCGTCTCCAATCGCCTTCTAGATCACAACCCGCCCCATGACCATCGTGCTTACTCGGGCGCAAACAAGCTTTCACACACACCGAGCCTTGTCAAGGATCCACGCGCAGATCTCGTTGCCCGGGGCCCGATATCGCAAACGTCCTGGGAGCGGCGCGACGGAAATGCGGTATGACCTTGGTTCCAATCTGCCGGATGCTCTCGAGGACGACGTCGTTCGGCACCCCTCCCATCTGAATCAGGAAGTAGCACTCGTCGACCCCGGCGTCAGCCATCCGCTCAACAAACTCAATCGTATTCTTGGCTGTCCCCATCGCAGATGAGCGTGCATCTAGCACGTCGTCTGGATCGAACGCGCTGTTGGCAAGGCCGACCCCCACCTGCTGGCGCGCGACCTCGGCCTTCCAGTTGAGGGCGCTTCCGTGGTTGGTGCCCTCTAGCAACCGCCGTATGGCGGTCTCGTTCTCCGCATCGTCCCAAGCGTCGGGGTCGGGCGGGCGGGCATCGTCCTTGTACCACCGCCGAGCTCCCTCCATGAAGTAGCGCATGCCACGCATCCCATACGCGCGGGCTTCTTCGGGATCGTCCCGGACCACGGTGAAGACCGTCGCGCCAAAATGGTCGTTGGGCGCCTTGGCGATCATGTCGGCCGGCTGACGCGCCGCGATCGCGGCGTCGTATATCGCACGCTTCCGCCGCGCTTGGCCCGGCCCGTCGGCGGCATTGCTCAGCACGCCAAGGCCAAGTCGAGCGGCCAAGGCAAACGAATCATCACGAGTGCAGGCCATCGAAAGCGGCGGATGTGGCTGCTGGACTGGTTGCGGTCGGATGCGCCGGCGAGGAATCTGGAGGAGATCCGAGTTCCACTCGATCTCGTCCTCGGTCCACATCGTGACAATCGCCCGCATCGACTCAAGCATCTGGTCATGCGTGTCCTCGTCGCGAACCCCGAACGACAGCTGCTCGTGCGTGCTCGAGCTCCGCCCCACGCCGACGTCGAGGCGCCCGTCGCTGAGGATGTCGAGCATGCTTGTGCGCTCGGCCACACGGATCGGGTGATTGATCGCGAACGGCAAGCAGACGACGCCGTGAGCAACCCGAATTTGCTTAGTGCGCGCAGCGATGCAGCTGAGAATGATCTCTGGAGCGCTCGAGTGCGCATGAGACTCCAAGCCGTGATGCTCTACACAGTAAAAGCGGTCGAAACCAAGCTCGTCTGCGAGCGTCGCTTGATCGACCGCCGCTCGAAGGACCTGTCGCTCGTTGACACGGCTCGGGTACGCCACCTGCCCCTCGAATATGAGTGCGAACTCCAAGTCTGAGCCCTCCTGTCCTAGGTTGCCGGCCCGGCTGCCGAGAAAGGGGGGCCGGGCTTCTGCGCACGCGCAAAAGTTAGCACTTGCGCGTGCGAAAGACAAGCCGGACCATCCGACGGTTTGTGTCCAGGCTGTGTGGACAATGGTCTCGGCCGACGTGCTCCGGCCACGTTGGAAGTGCCACTGGTCCCCGAGCTGTAATGTTTCACGTCGTGAGTGGACTTCGGCTGCATCCTGTTACACCGCGTCCCGATCGTTACCGCCGGCAAGCGCGGCCCAGCGAAGGCGCGTTTTGAGCACGACCCAGCGTCCACTCCGCTTTGGCGTCACCGTCCGGGACGCGAGCGGACCGGATCAGCTGGCCGCGATGGCCGCGCGCGCCGAGAGCCTCGGCTTCGACACTTTCCTTTGCCCCGACCACATGATCGGCAGCGCCCGGTACCTGGCGATGTGGCCGATGCTGACAGTTGCGGCGCGGGCGACGTCTCGGATCCGTATTGGCAGCCTCGTGGCCTGCAACGACTTCCGTCCGCCGGCGCTTCTCGCGAAGGAAGCGATGACCCTCGACTGGATTTCCGGCGGGCGGCTCGAACTTGGCTTAGGCGCTGGGCACCGCGCCGACGAATACGAACGGATGGGGATCTCATTCGATGAGGGTCGGCTGCGCGTGGAACGACTCGAGGAGGCGATCCGGATTGTCAAGGGTTTGTGCGCGCCGGAGCCAGTGCACTTCCACGGCAACCACTACGAGATTCGCGGTCTTCAAGGCTATCCCGAGCCGGTACAACGTCCGCACCCGCCGATCCTGGTCGGCGGCGGAGCACGGCGGGTGCTCGAGCTCGCCGGCCGCCAGGCGGATATCGTCAGCATCATCCAGCGAGTGCTCCCCGGAGGGCACGCCCACGACTGGCAGGATCTGGAGGCGGCCGGTACCGAGCGTCAGATCGAGTGGCTACGTGAGGCGGCCGAGTCACGCTTTCCCGATATTGAGTTGAGCACTTTGGTCCAAGCCGTCGTGCTCACCAAAAACCGGCGCTCAGCGGCGCAGCGGCTGGCTCCGAGATATGGCGGCGCGGTCGATCGCCTGCTGCAGAGCGCTCTCTTCCTGATCGGCACTCTGGAGCAAGTGTGCGAGCAGCTGCTGGCAACTCGCGAGCGCTTCGGGATCTCGTACTACGTCGTCTTCGGCCGCGACATCGATGCGTTCGCACCGGTCATCGCACGGCTTCAGGGATCCTAGGTTGGACTAGGCGAAGTAGCCTCGAGCCAGGTCGTGGCCGCCCGCGTTCATTCGACCTGAAGCAGACGACGGGGTTGCGCAATCAGGTCGAGATGTCCGTCGGACGTCACGAGGATGGTGCGCTCGATGTGGTACCCGCAGTGGCCGAGCAGGCCCATCGGAGCTTCTACGTTGAGCACCGTGCCCGCCGGCAACGGCATGTCCGACGTGTCTGGCAGGAAGATGTCGTGCAGGTCAACTCGCGGCGCTAGCACGAACGGCAGGTCTCGGGCCTCGAGTCCGAGCGTGTGGCCTGCGAAGGAGCTGTCGAACTCTGGAAAGCCACACCTACGTGCAGTCGCCACGAGCGTTTCATAGATCTCGCTCCCGATCGCACCTTCGCGAACCAAGCCGATCGCGTCCTCAAGCGCGGCGAAAATGGCATCGAACCGGCGCTGATCGGTTCGGGACGGTCGGCCGACGCTCCCGCAACAACCGGTGTCCGCGTTGTAGCCATCCAGGACCAGCCCGCAGTCGTACACGAACATGTCGCCCGGTTCCAATCGACGGTTTGTCGGCGGCACGAACCACGCCGAGCGCTCGCCGGCGCCAAAGTAGAACCATGCCGGCAGAGCGCCCGCGCCAGCCACCCGCGCCCGCCACAGGGCCGCCAAGTCCAACTCCCGCGTGCCCTGGTGAAGCTCGTCTGATAGGCAGGCGATGGCATGTTCGTTGAGCTCTGCGGCGCGACGCATACATTCAAGCTCCGCCGACGTCTTGACCAGACGGATCATCCGAAACAGGTTGATGGCCGGCAGAATCGTGCTGCCACCGCACTGCTCGGAAAGGAGCCCGAGCAATGGTGAGCCTGCGGGTTGGTCCACCGCGAGCCGGGCCCCTACAAGCCCGCGCTCGCGCGCTGCAGCGGCCAGCGCATCCATAGCCGTGGGCGATCTGCGCTCACTGCCGAGGAATTCGAAGAACCTCCGTGCCTCCTCACCCACCGGCGTGTAGCCGGGCTCGACAGCCAACCCGGGAAGCGCTCCGTAGCCGCGTACCACGTTGGCGAAGCCCGGCCGACTCGCGTAATAGGAGAGATCCGTGCCTCCAACCACCAGATCAATCGCTCCGTCAGAAAGGGTGAAGACGCCAAAGCTCAGTGGCGACACGCACGAATACTGCCGTCGACCAATGTGACCGGTCAGGTAGGTCACGTTCTCGGGGGTCGTCGCGAGGAGGACATCGATGTTGTGGCGCCTCATCAAATCGATCGCGCGCTCCCGGTGAAGCAGCTCGTCCATCTAACGGCGTCTCCCAAAGTCGCTATTTAGCCCTGCCGGGAGGATCGACTCACGCACCAGAGGTACGCTCCGGGAGCCTTGGGTTAAGCACGCTCGAGCCCAACTCCGGTCATGTGCGGTCACTCTGGCGGCGTCAGCGTGAGCGAGATCGCTTGCATCGGGCACGATCTCACCGCGTCTTCCACCTGTTCTCGATAAGCCTCGCCAGGTGATCGCAGGTAGACGAGTTCGTCGCCCTCGAAATGGAACACCTCGGGCGCGATCAGGACACAGTTGCCCGTGCTGGCACAGAGATCTCTATCTACCGCGATTTCCACCGCTACCACCTTGGGTTTCGATTAGCCTTTATGCGATCCTCAATTTGATCAACCTTAGCCCTCACTTGCCTGACGCAAATTCGTTGGGTCTTATCTCGCTCGGGAGAGCCATCGGATTATGCAAGGCAGCCCGCAACAGGAGCTGAGAGGGTCCGCCGATCTGGTTGGGCTCGCTAGCTCGCTCCATGGGGTATGGCTTCCGCACCGAGCTCCTGCTGAACGCGGGCGGCCTTGATAACGAAGGCGACGAGGTGATATTGCCCAGCGGTCATCAGCACCTCGAGGAGGCCATCTGGGCCGAGAGCGCCCAACAGCACCCCCCACGTGGCGTCCTCCAAGTCGCACGTGCGGTGGAGTTGGTCGGCGGCACTCAGCAGGGCCGCTTCGAGCCGTGACCACCGCGGGTCCGCCGGTCCGACAACGACGGCTTGCAACTCGTCGTCCTCCATTCCGAGGTCGCGAGCGGACCGCGCGTGTTGGCCCCACTCGTAGTCGACGTCGCAGTTGACAGCGGTTCTCAGGATTAGCAGCTCGCGGAGGCGAGGTTTCAGCGCCTGAATCGCGTGCAGCCCGCGGCCAAGGCTAAGCAAGCCATCAAGGGCGTCCTCGTGGTGAGCGATCGTCCGCAAGATGTTCAGGTTCCCTGAGCGAAGCGGATCGAGCAGGGTGCGAACCCGCTCGGAGCGCTCCTCGACTGGGATAGGAGGCAGCCGTGGTTCGGTTGGATCGATGGTCGCGTCGCTCACGGGAGGCTCTCGAAACCCTCTAGCCGGACTTGCTGGTCATACCCATCCGCACAAACGCATGCTAGTCGTGACGCTCTCACGAGTCAAGCTTGCGCACGCGTCAAACTCCGCTCTTACACGTCGTAGCACTCGCCCCAGCGGACCGAATCGGGGGGCAGTCAATCAGCCGGTCGATTTGACTGACGTGCAAGCAAGCGGGTAAG
>PMOY01000276.1:11818-22351 GCA_003165655.1 Solirubrobacterales bacterium | reverse complement strand
GTGCGCGGCTACAAGGAGGAGGGGACGACCACCACGCCCTTCGACATGTTGATGCTCAACGACATGGATCGCTTCCATCTGGTCATGGACGTGATCGACCGCGTCCCCACCCTGGGTTCCCGCGCCTCGGGGCTTCGGCAGCATATGGTCGATGAACGCCTGCGCCATCGGGCTTACACGCGCGAGGTGGGCGACGACCCGCCCGACGTGCGCGACTGGACGTGGAGGACGGGCGAGGCAGAACGCGACGCGCGCGCCTAAGCGTGCGCGTGCTCGTGGTCAATGCCGGTTCCAGCAGCCTCAAGCTCAGCGTCCTCGACCACGACCGACTTTGCGCCGCCCAGGACCTGTCGGCTCCTGGCGCGGCGATCGACCGAGGCGAGGTCGCCGCAGCCGTGCACGAGCTCGGCCCGGTCGATGCGGTCGGGCATCGAATCGTCCACGGAGGCACGCGCTACCTGAAGCCGGTACGCATCGATGACGACGTCGTCGCCGGGCTGCGCGAGCTGTCCGATCTGGCTCCGCTGCATCAGGCGAAGTCGATCGCGGCGCTCGAAGCGGTGGCGGCAGTGCGACCGGATTGCCCGGCCGTGGCGTGCTTTGACACGGCCTTTCACGCCACGATCCCGGCGGGCGCCGCGACCTATGCGCTGCCCCGTTCGTGGCGGGAGCAGTGGGGACTGCGGCGCTTCGGCTTCCACGGTCTTTCCCACGCCTATGCGGCCGGCCGGGCGGCCGAGCTACTGGAGCGCTCGCCAGACGGCCTGCGCGTCGTCACCTGTCATCTCGGCGCCGGCGCCTCGCTCGCCGCCGTGCAGTCCGGGCGCTCGGTCGATACGACGATGGGGTTCACGCCGCTTGAAGGGCTGGCCATGGCCACGCGCTCGGGATCGGTCGATCCGGGACTGCTGCTCTGGCTGCTCGAGCGCACCGAGCTCGGAGAGCAGCAGATGGCGTACGCGCTGGAGCACGAGTCGGGGATGCTGGCGCTCGCCGGTAGCGCCGACATGCGCGTGGTGGTCGAGGCCGCCGCAGACGGCGACCCGAACGGGGAGCTCGCTCTCGACGTGTACACGCATCGCCTCCGGGCCGGCATCGCCGCGATGGCGGCCGCGATGGACGGTCTCGACGCGCTCGTGTGGACGGGCGGCGTAGGCGAGCACGCGCCCACGATCCGCGCCGCGGCGGCGGATGGCTTGGGGTTTCTCGGCGTGCGCATCGACGACGCGCGCAACCGCGACGCCTCCGGTGACGTCGACCTCACCGCACCCGGCGCCGGCGTGCGGGCACTGGTCGTGACGGCACGCGAGGACCTCGAGATCGCGCGGCAGGTTGCCACGGTCCTCGCGTGAGCGGACCCGGCTAACCTAACGTTTGACCGTGCCCGTCGCTCCCAATCCGGCGCCCGATCGGGCCAAGGACGGGCCGGGCCTCGGACGCGGGACGATGGGCAAGTCCGGGCTGGCCGCGCTGACGCTCGGTGCGCTCGGTGTGGTCTTCGGCGACATCGGCACGAGTCCGCTGTACGCGCTCCAGGCCGTATTCAACATTGACAACAGACGCGTACCCGTCACTCGCGCAGACGTGTACGGCGTGATCTCGCTCGTGGTCTGGTCGATCACGATGATCGTCTCGGTCAAGTATGTGACCTTCATCATGAGGGCCGACAACGAGGGAGAGGGCGGGATCATGGCGCTCACCGCCCTGTTGCAAGGGGCAAAGCTGGTGAGCAGGAGAATGAAGTACGTGCTGGTGACGTTGGGGATCATCGGTGCTTCGCTGTTCTACGGAGACGGGGCGATCACACCCGCGATCTCGGTACTCTCGGCGGTCCAAGGACTCCAGGTCGCTGCGCCCACCCTCGGCTCGCTGGTGCTGCCGATCACCGTGGCGGTGCTGATCATCCTGTTCGCGATCCAGCGCTTCGGCACGAATCTGGTCGGCCATCTCTTCGGACCGGTGATGGCGGTCTGGTTTGGCGTGCTGGCCCTGATCGGGGTAGTCGAGATCGCCCAGCACCCCGGCATCCTGCGGGCTCTGTCGCCGACCTATGCGGCGGAGTTCCTGATCGACCATCCCGGCGTCGCCTTCGTCGCGCTTGGCGCCGTGGTGCTCGCGGTGACCGGAGCCGAAGCACTGTACGCCGACATGGGCCACTTCGGCCGCTCGCCGATCCGCCGGGCGTGGTTCGTGCTCGTGTTTCCCGCGCTGACGCTCGACTATCTGGCGCAGGGGTCACTGATCCTCCGTGACCCCAAGGCGGTCTCCAACCCTTTCTTCATCCTCTTGCCCGGGTGGGCGCAGATACCGATGGTGATCCTGGCGACCCTGGCAACGGTGATCGCTTCACAGGCGGTGATATCGGGAGCGTTCAGCGTGACCCATCAAGCGATGCGGCTCGGCTTCTTGCCCCGGATGACGATCCGCCAGACCTCCGAGCACGAGGTCGGGCAGGTCTACGCGCCGGCGGTCAACCTGATCCTCCTGGTGACGGTGGTCGCGATCGTCGTCGGGTTCGGATCCTCGACCGCGCTGGCCTCCGCCTACGGCGTCGCGGTCACCGGCACGTTCGTCCTGAACACGATCCTCTTCCTCGCGGTCGCCCGGCTGCTGTGGCATAAGCCCAGGCGGCTGATCGCGCTCGGCGCCGTCGTGTTCCTCAGCATCGAGGTCACGTTCTTCGCCGCCAATCTGAGCAAGATCGTTCACGGCGGCTGGCTGCCCCTGGCGATCGCTCTCATCGTCTTCACCCTGCTGACGACGTGGCGCAAGGGGCATGAGATCGTGACCCGCAACCGGATCAGGGAAGAGGGTTCGTTGCGTGACTTCATCGATTACGTCAACAGTCGCGACTGTCGGGCCCAACGCGTGCGTGGCACTGCCGTCTTCCTCAACGCCAACCCGAAGACCACGCCGCTCGCCCTGCGCGCCAACGTCGAGCACAACCACGTCCTGCACGAACACGTGATCATCGTTTGCATCAAAGTCGAGCGAATTCCTCACATCGCCAAGTCCGATCGAATCGCGCCCGACCACATCGGTCGCCCGCACGACGGCATCATCGGACTCGTTGCCCGATTCGGCTTTCAAGACCGGCCCGACATCCCCGAAACGCTCCGCCTCGCGGACGAGCAGGAGGTGCTCGAGGGCGATGCCGACGTGGGCGGGGCCTCCTACTTCCTCTCGCAGATGACAATCGTGGCCACTACCAGGCCCGGTATGAAGATGTGGCGGAAGAAGCTGTTTCTGCTCATGGCCCACAACGCCGCCAACCCCGCCCGGTATTTCGGACTTCCAGACGACGGCACGGTGACCATGGGCGAGCGGATCGAGCTCTGAGGCCGTGGGGGCGGGGGTCGGGCACTTTCGAGCGTGCATCGACGCACTCGGAGTGGCATGATCGGCCGATGGCCAAAGACAAGGCACCAGCGGCCGACCCCGCGCCCGTAGGCAAGATCGAGTGGCTCGACGATGTCGCCGACCACGACTACGCCGCGGCCGAGGCTTACCTGTCGATCAAGCTCGACGCGGCGACTGTTGCCAAGCTGCTGGGGCGGCTACGCAAAGCGCCGATCGCCGCGCGGCGCGCGAACGACATCCTCCGTGCCGCCGGACTGACGGCCGCGCCGCTGGACGATCCCGGCGTCATCAAGGACCTGATCAAGGTCATTGAGGGCAAGCGTCTCAGCCCTGTGCTCGTGATCAGGAACAAGAAGGCCGCCGACATCGCCGACGGCTATCACCGCGTGTCGCTCGTGTACCGCATCGATCCCTACGGGGTCGTCCCGCTCAAGCTCGGCTGACTCCTCATTCGAACCCCTCGGGGGGTCCGATCGTGGCGGCCTCACGCCCGAAGCTCTCTACGTAGCGAGCGTGTACTTCACGCCACGTCTCCATCGCCTCGCGGGCCTCCTCCCGGCCGTCGAGCGCGGCTTCGAGGCGGTCCACACAGGTGTGCCAGCCGGCCCCATCGCGTGCCGCCTTCCCGCGCTCGTCGAGTGTGTCGAGCAGCGTCAGCTCGGTGCCTTCCGAGGTCACTCGAAGCTCGAGCCGGACGGTGTCGGTGCCCCAGCGGAGCTCCATCAGCGACGGCGGTTCGTAGGCGATCATCTCGCCGTCGAACGGCGGCGCCTGACCACCGGGAAATGAGAAGTGCAGCGGCGCGCCGACGGCCCGCTCGCCCTCGATCGTGGTCGGGAACCAGTGGGCGAGGTGCTCGGGCTTGGTGATCGCCCGCCACACCCGCTCTCGCGGGTGGCGAAGCGTGCGCGTGAACCGCAGTTGCCAGCGCCCATCGTCGAGATGCTCGAGGGTCCCGTACATCGCGTCCTCCTTATTCGCGCTCGTCACTGTCGTGCGTCGCATCGAGATGCCGTTCGAGGTCATCGAGGCTGGCGGCCCACAGCGATCGGTAGGGCCCGAGCCACTCATCGATCGCCCGTAGTGGCTCCGGACGCACGCGGTAGAGCCGACGCTGTGCGTCGACGCGTACCTCGACAAGCCCAGCCTCGCGCAGGATCCGCAGGTGCTTGGAGACCGCCGGCTGACTCAGCTCGAGCCGCTCCACGAGCTCGCCGACCGAGCACTCAGAGGGTCCCAAGAGGTCAAGGATTCGCCGACGACTCGGCTCCGCAAGGACTTCGAACACGGACATCGCCCGCTAGTATGCCTTGCTGAGCATATAGCTGTCAAGGGATAAGAACTCTCACCTCTCACCTCTCACCTCTCACCTCTCACCTCGGACGTCGCAGGTGTGAGGTGCGCCTCGCGGCTAGGGCGGCAGCGGTTCCGTGGCGGCGATCGTCGCGGCCGCGTGGACCTGCCGGATCGCAAGGAGCTCATCTTCGCCTCCCGCCGTAATCAGCCGTTCGGCGGCGACGAGGAGGTCGTCGATTCGCTCGAGCGCACAGCGAACCGCGCCCGGGTCCGGGTCGCGGCAGACCGCGCGCGCGAGCGCGATCCACGGCAGTGCGCGGGCTGGGGCCGGCGGGGGCGAGGAGATCACCGCGCCGAAGCCCATCAGCAGATAACCGGCGACGCGGATCAACGAGCCGCTTGCCGGACGGACGCGGGCCAGCCGCGGCCGCTGCGCTACCGGGGGTCCGGCGCCGTCGAGCACGGCCGCCATCGTGCCGCCCGCGACGAGCGCGCGGTCCTCTGCGTCGAGCCCAGCGTACGCGGCGGCCCGCATCGCCAGGAACAGGGCGCCGACGGGCCGGCCGTAGGGGATGTCGGAGGCGAACACGATCCGCTCGGCCGGCACGCGCGCGAACAGCTCGACAACGTCCTGGGGTCCGAAGCAGCTCGTGTCGTAGAGCGCACACGGGTGGCCCGCGAAGCCGGTCGCGAACACGCCTTGATCGGCGATCCCTGCATGGGCGAGGACGAGCGGCACCTCTGGGAATTGCCACGCGAGGTCGACGAGCGCCGCCATCGAGCGCATGCCGCGGCCGGCGTGGATCAGGATTGGGACGTGCGCGTCACGCGCCACCCCGAAGATCGCCGGCGCGGCCGCGTGGGCGAACTCGAAGCCCTGGGCGCGGGGATGCAGCTTGATGCCACGGGCGCCGTTGGCCAGGCAACGCTCCGCCTCCGCGACCGGATCCTCCTCGGGGTCGAGCCGACAGTAGGGGATCAACCGACCGTCGCTGACCCGGCTCCATTCGAGCACGCGATCGTTGGGTACGCGGTAGGCGGGATGTCGCTCGGGATCGTGGAAGGGAAACACCACCGCGCGCGCGGTAGAGCCGACCTCCTCGAGCGCCGTCAGGAGCGTGTCGGATGCAAGCGAGCGGCCATCCTCGTCAGCACCAAGGTGCGTGTGAGCGTCGAGGACGCCGTGCGCAGGAGCGAGCTGCGCAAGCTCGGCAAGGATCGAGTCGTGTAAGCCGGTGCTCATGGAGACAGCATCTCGTGACGCCCACAACATAAGCCATGGCGGGCCATTGCTGCGCGATCAGGCGGCGCTGGGCGCGGGCGTGAGATCTCGTGGCAGCGTCGTGGGATTGGGCTCGCTCGTGGGCTCTGGGTCCTCGCTGACGTCGCCCTCGACGTTGAGGTGAGGCAGCAGCCGTTCAAGGCTTCGTGGTAGCGCCCAGTTGGCTTTTCCGAACATGAGCATCAGGGCCGGCACGAGAATCGAGCGGACGATCAAGGCGTCGAGGAGCACGGCGCTGGCGAGACCGAGTCCGAACATCTCGATGATGACCTGGCCGCCGAGGATGAACGAACCGAACACGAAGATCATGATCGCGGCGGCCGCGGTGATCGTCCGGCCGGTCGCTGCCAGCCCGCGGGTGACCGCCAAGCGGTTGTCGTGGGTCTTGTGCCATTCCTCGTAGATACGGGTGACCAGGAACACCTCGTAATCCATCGAGAGCCCGAACAGGATCGCGAACATCATCACCGGGATGAACGCCTCGATCGGACCGGTCGAGTCGATCCCGAACAGCGAGGCGAGCCACCCGAACTGGAACACGGCGGTAATCACGCCGAACGCCGCGCCGGCCGAGAGCAAATTCATGATCGCCGCCGTGGCGGGAATCACGAGGCTGCGGAAGACCGCCGTCAACAGCAGGAAGGAGAGCAGCACGACCATTCCGATGAACAACGGCAGCTTGCCCGAGAGCACACTGGAGAAGTCGGCGAAGATCGCTGTCTGGCCGCCGATCAGGACGTCCACGCCGCTGCCTGCGCTCGCCTTGGGCACGACCTGTCCCCGCAGCGTCGAAAGGAGGCTGCTGGTCGAGGCGGCCTGCGGGGAACCGACCGGGTACACCTCCGCGGTCGCGACTCCCGGCGCCCCGTCGCGTCCCGGGATCGTTACGGGCGCAGTGACGCGCACGACGCCCTTGGTGTGAGCGACCGCGGTCGTGACCTTGGCGAACACGGCTTGCTGACCAGGGCCGTTGACTTGGGCCACGAGCTGCAGCGGCCCGTTGTAGCCCGGGCCGAAGCCCTTGGCCAGTAGGTCATACGCCTTGCGCGTCGTCGTGCCGGACGGGTCAGAGCCCGCGTCTGACGAACCCAGGCGCATCGAGAAGAACGGGATCGCGATCACGACCATCACGAGCGCCGCGGCGGTGGCGACCACCGCGGGGCGAGCCTGCAGGACGTGGGTCCAGCGCTCCCACCAACCGGCCCCGTCGCTGGTCGTCAGCCGGCCGTCGGACAGCGCACGGCGGGCTTTGCGTCCGAGCACGCGGGTGCCGAAGAAGCCGAGGACCGCCGGCAGCAGGGTGAGCGCGGCGAACACCGTGAAGAGGACCACGACCGAAGCGGCGATCGCGACCCCGTAGAGGAAGCTGACCCCGAGAACGAACATTCCCAGCAGCGCGATGCAGACAGTCGTGCCGGCGAACATCACCGCTCGCCCTGAGGTGTCGAGCGCATCGGTGATCGCTTCCTCGATGCTCTTGCCGCGCTGCAGGCCCTGGCGGTATCGCGTCACGATAAACAGCGCGTAGTCAACGCCGACGCCGAGGCCAATGAGCAGCGACAGCTGCGAGCTGAACGACGCCATGTTGATCACATGCGAGAGGAGCCCGATCGTGGCGGTACCGGCGCCGAGCGCGACGCCGGCCGTGATCAACGGGAGCGCAGCGGCCAGCAACGAGCCGAACACCACCAGCAGCACGATCAAGGCCGCGAACGCGCCTAAGCCGACGGTGCTGATGCTGCTCTTGTTGGCCGCCTCGGCAACCTGACCCTCGACCTCGACCTCGAGGCCATTGCCCGCACCTGCCTGCGCGGTGTTGACGAACTGCTGCGCCTGGCTGGTGCTGATCTTGACCGCCTGCTTGGTCAGGGTGACATTCGCGAATGCGATCTGCCCGGACGGCGAGATCTGCGCGGCGCCGCTCGCACCGTAGGGCGAGGCGACCGACGCGACATCGGACAGGGCAGCCACTTTGGCGAGCATCGCCTGGGCACGCGCTCGCACAGCCGGGTTGGTCACCCGACCAGCAGTGACCGCGATCACGACCTGTTCGCTGTCGCCCGACGCCTTGGGCGCGGACTTCTCGAGCAGGTCCTGAGCCTCGAAGCTCTGGGTGCCCTTCAGATTGAAGCTGTCCTCATACGCGGTGCCCGCGCTCTGGCTGATCACGGTCAGCCCGATCAGGGCGACCAGCCACCCGACGAGGACCAACCGACGATGGGTCACGCACCATCTGGCAAGAGTTCGCATGACACCTCCATCGGTTGGCGACGTTCCCGCCTTGAGAGAAATGTCACGGGAGCTTGATCGTCTTCGAGGTCCCGAGGACCTGCCCCTCCACATCGAGCGCCTGTACAGCGACGTACGCCTCTCCGGCTGGGATCCGGATCGCGGTCTCGAACGCTTGCTTGCCCTCCGTGGTCACGGCCGCGAGCGAGCTGGCGCTCGTTCCGGCCAAGACGGTCCATCTGGCGAGCTCGGTGGCCCCGTTCCAGCTCGCGTAGACCGTCGGCTTGCGGCCGCTGACCTTGGCGGCGATCGCGGGTAAGCTCGCCGGCGTGGCGCTCCAGAGGAAGCGGTAGGCGCGGTAGCTGGAGTTCGAGCCGACGAAGTGCGCATCGAAGACCGTCTGACCGTGGGAGTTGAACTCGCTGAAGTAGGGCTGCTGGCCCCAGCCGACGAAGTCATCGCCGTTGGGCTGCGGTTGCACACTCCCTTCGTAGGAGGCCAGCAGCGCCGGATGATGCTCGTCCGCCGTCACCAGCGTCGCCGTCATCTGCGTCGGGTCGAGTCCGAGGGTCAACCCGCGCGACTGCTTATGCACGATCGGCGGGCCCGCGCCGTCGTCGAAGATCGTGATCAGATTGTTCGCTTGCAGGCGCGCGTCGTGCTGGAACGCGAACGAGGTGTTGGGGCCCATCTTGAAACTCGAGTGCTTGCCGCCCAGGCTCCAGATGATCGCGCCAGTCTGATGGGAGATCTCGTACACAGACCAGGTGTTGCGCGCGGACACGATCAGGTTGCCATCGGCTTCCTGCTCGATCGAATTGACGTGGAAGTAGTCGTACGGATGACGGACTCCGGTCGGATATGGCTGGTAACTGTCGGTGAGGGGTACGTGGTCGAGGCTGTCCCACTGGAAGAGCACCAGGCCGGTCGGGATGTCGATCTCCTGCACGACCGCGTCAAGGACGATCGCCCGTTTCGGGCCCCGCTTGACCGACGACGCGTTCCAGTAGACCGGGTAATATGCGGTCACCAGCGCCGTGTTCTGAGCCGTGATCTGGAACTCGTGCAGATCGGAGTTGAGACCGTTGCCCGCCCTGACGGTCGCGACGGGAAGATACGAGCTGTTATAGATCTCGTCCTCTCCTTCGCCGACGCCGGCACCTGTGACGTTTCCCTGCCACCAGGTCAGGACCTGGTTCCCGTCATACGTCTGTACCTTGAAGTCGGTAGCAGAGTCGTTGTGAGGGACGGGCTTGAACCAGATCAGGCCGCCATATGGTCCGAGGATCATCGGGCCGTCCTCCACCGGCCCGTCCTGCGGGGCGATGAAGATGTCCCCGGGCGCAGCGAGCCGCGGCCGCTTGGTGACCATGACCGTAGCCGGTTGGAGATCGGGCCGGGAGACGAAGCGGCCCACGTCCCCCTTGACACGGCGCGCCGGGACGGGAGCCCCCGCCCGGATCCTCCCCGCGGGTGTCGCGACGGTGAAGGTGAACGACCCGCCCGTGCCGCCGACAATGTCAAGCCCGGTCGTGACCGTGACAACCTCGCCCGGCTTGAACGGCACCGAGGGGACGAAGCTGCCGCCCATCCCGTCCGAATCGGCGAGCACCGAACCGGTGTGCCTTCCGCTCGCGGAACCGGTCACCACGATCGATCCGAGTCGGCTGGGGGGGACACCCCGGAATGTGATCTGCGTTCCGGGCGCCGCCACGCGGCCGCCCGGAACGGGGAACACGCTCACCGGCGCCGATTGCGCTCGCGAGGCGGGCACCGTCCATGGCGCGGCCACGAGAATCGTGCCCAACGCCACGCAGGAAGCGACCAGGACGACCAAGCTCGTCCGATTGCGAAGCGGGTTGCGCGACATCATTTTGTGCAGTGCGACGTGTCCATACCAGCTGAAAGTTGCTCCACACGGCGAGACCCGACGCCGGCGCCTCCCCCGATCCCGACGCCTCCCGAGTACGCGAACGTATCCGACCTAGCGTCAGCTCACCGTAAGCTCGAGTCCGAACGAGCGTACCGGTGGACAGGACTCACGGGTCGGGGTCGACGTGCATCGCCGCCCAGCAAGCGGGTCCGGTGTGGCAGTTCTCAAGGCTGATCAGCTCGTCGTGCAGCTGCGTGAGCTGAGATGTCGTGAGGCTCCACACGAGGTTGTCCAGCTCGTCCGGGTCGTTCGCGAGGTCGTAGAACTCACGCTCCCCATCCTGGTATTCGACATAGAGGAACCGCTCCGTCCTCATCGCCTCGTAGGTCGTTGGGTTGCCGCTCAGAGGGGTCTGCCCGTCGGGGTCGGCGGTGTTGGTGTCGGGGTCGGGGCCGTGATGCTCAACCAGGATCGCATTGCGCCAATCCGCCGG
>PMOY01000276.1:0-11757 GCA_003165655.1 Solirubrobacterales bacterium | reverse complement strand
TTGCCCGGCATCAGCCGGTACTCCCCGGTGTGGAGGCCGTTATCGGAGCTGAAGACAACGTATGTGTCACCGATCATCCCGTGCGCTGCGAGCGCGGCCTCGATCGTCCCGATCATGTCGTCGACCGCCTGCACGGACTGGGCCCGGCGACGGTAGGCCCGATCGATCACCCGGATCTGGTTGGCGCTCAGCGCGGGATGACCCGCTAGCCAGCTCGGAGGATTCGTCGGCAGCACATCGAAGCTCGCCGGGCGGGGCGCCTTCAAGCCGGGGAAATCATGCGCATCGCGCGGCGCCGGCGTATACGGCGAGTGGGGAGCGAACGTCGCGAGCTCGAGGAAGAACGGCTTGCTCGACGCGGCCGCGCGGTCGATGAACGCCACGCCCCTGCGAGCCAGGACATCGGTCAGGTAGTCCCGAGGCCGATGCCCGAAATAGTGGAGCGTCCCGTCCTCGTTGAGCTGATAGTTAAATTCCGGGTACCCCCATCCAGCGACGTCCCATTCGTTCCAGCCCGGAGGAACATAGGTGGACGGCACCGGGGACTTCTCGGGACCTTGGAGGTAGCCGTTGAGATACTTGCCCATCATCGCCGTGCGGTAGCCCGCGCGCTGGAGCGCCACGTTGAATGTGTTGAGCTCATCCCCGTGCGCGTAGAACGCGCCGATCCCACCGTCGGTGCCCACGTTCGTGAACACCCCGGTGTCGTGCGGAAAATTGCCGGTGAAGATCGACGAGCGCGAAGGACAGCACAGCGAATCCGAGACGAAATAGTCGTCGAAGGTCATGCCTTGCGCCTCGAGCGCCTGCACCTGGGGCATGAAACGAACCAGGTCCGTCGACAGGTCGTCAGTGAGCACAAACACGATGTTCGGCCGGTCCGGCACGCTCGCCGCGCTCGCAGGGGAGATCGCGGCCAGCCGCGGGGCACGGGGCCGACGCGCCGAGGCCGTCCCTGCGATCGCCGTCACGGACCCGCCGAGAAGCGCAAGCGCGACGAACGCGACCGGGATCCGCCACCGGCGCCGGAGCCACCGCGCACCCGACACCAGCCGCTCGGCGGGCCTCTTGGCACGACCGAGCCGCGATCGGGCGAAATGCACTCCGACACCAACACCCGCTGATGTCCATAGTTGCGGCAGCGTCCTTCCCCTGATCGGCGTAATATCGAGCTCCCAGGACCTGGCCGCCCACAGAGAGAGGGAAAGGGGACAGGAAGGGTGTGGCGAAGGTGGTGTCGGCTCCTTCTCGGCGTCCTTGCCGCGGTGCTTGTGCTGTCCCTACCCGTGAGCGCGGACGCGGCCGGCGCTCCGATCACGATCGGGGCCAATACACTCGAGGAGGCGTCGCAGGCCGCCGTGGCCGTCGACTCCTCGGGCACCGCGTACATCGCCTGGCTCGCCCCCAGCACCCCGAGCGACACCGAGATGGACTTCTGCAAGCTGGCGCCGGGCGCGAGCAGCTGCGCGCCGGTGGGCCTGCCTAGCCCGACGAGCGCCCAGTTCTTCGACCCTCCGAGCGTATTGCTCGAGGGCGGCGACGTCTACGTGTTTGAGGACGTCGATGGAGCAACGAATGCCGATCTGAACGGCATCGACGAATTCGTCTCGACCGACGGGGGAGCCACGTTCACCCTGACCGCGAACGCGGTCAGCTTCCTTCCCGACGGGGAGGGTACGGTCAACCCGGTGATTCCCCTCCCCGGCTCCAATATCGGCGTCGGCGCGGTCGTCCCGGTCGGCAACCCAGAATTCCAAGCTAACTCGCTAACCTCGCCGCTCGACTACTCCAATGCGACGACGGCATCGTCGCCGGTCGCGACGCTCAACCCCTCCGCGCCGGCCTACGACGTCGGCAACCTCAGCGGGCAGTTCGCCTCCCAGCTGACGGGCACGATGGGCGTGCTCGGCGTGTTCCGGATCATCGAAACCGGGCCGTGCCCGGCAAGCGGGGGCCTCGTGTACGCGTACGCCCCGCTGTCGGCGTCGACAACGGCGGGCGAGCTCAGCACAACCACCGGCGCCGCGGGCAGCCCGTGGACAGCGCTTGCCGGAGTCGATTGCAACACCGACACCCCAGCCGTCGCGGGCGGGCCGAAGGGGCTCGGCCTGCTCGAGAACAACGACACCAAGGAGACGACCCAATACCGTGCTTTCCTGCCGCCGTCGACATTCGGGCCGCCGGTGACGGTGTCGGCGCAGGAATCGAGCAACCCGTCGCTGTCGCAGGACGGTACGGGTGGGATCTACGCGACGATGATCAACGACGCGGGCCTGCAGCTCGCCTACAGCTCAACCGGGGGCGCGAGCTGGAGCGGCCCGAAGACGCTGATCAGCAATAACGGCGGACTGCTCAACATCGATTCGGCCGCCAGCTCGGTGAGCGCGACCGGCCATGGCTGGACGGCCTATGCGGCGAACGGCAAGGAGTACGCGCAACCGTTCGACAAGGCCGACGCGCTCCCGCCCCCACCCGTTAACACGAAGCCGCCCGTGATCAAGGGAACGGCCAAGGCCGGAAAGAAGCTTTCGTGTTCCGAGGGTAGCTGGACGAACAGCCCCACCGGCTACAGCTACCAGTGGAACCGTGACGGCACGCCGCTCGCCGGCGCTACCGGCTCGACCTACACCGTGACCATACTCGACGAGGGGACGGCGCTGACGTGCACCGTCACCGCGTCCAACCCCGGAGGCGAGACCTCGGCGACGAGCAAGGGGCTCAAGATCCCCGTGCCGTTCGTCGAGAAATGCCCGGCAGCCACCGGCGGGATCTCGGGCGAGACGCTCGGGCTCATCCGGCTCGGGATGACGCGGACGCAGGCGCACCACGAGTACACGCGCAGCTCGGACCGCGGTAAGCAGTACGAGGACTTCTTCTGCTTGACCCCGATCGGCGTTCGGGTCGGCTACGGTTCTCCGAAGCTGCTCCGCATCCTCACCAAGAGCGAGCGCAAGCAGCTCGAGAACCGGGTCGTGTGGGCATCGACCTCCAATCCGCACTACGCACTCGACGGCGTCAGGCCGGGCGAGTCGCTCGCCGATGCCTCCGTCCGGCTGCACACCGAGGCTCCCTTCCACATCGGACTGAACTACTGGTACCTGGCGCGAAAGAGCAACCTCACAGCCGTATTGAAGGTCCGCCACGGGACCGTTGAGGAGATCGGGATCGCCGACAACAGCCTCACCAAGACCCGCGTGACGCAACGCGTGTTGATGAACTCCTTCTTCTGATCGATCTGCGGTGGGCGAGGAGGTTCGCCGTCTCGTCGCTCGCGTGATTCCCGAGGCGGCGCTCAGGCGCGCCGGGGGATTCGGGTGGCGGCGAGGGCGGCACCCAGCAGCGCGCAGATAGCGGCGGCGAGCAAGCCGCCGTGCAGCCCGGCGACGAAGTGCTGGGCGTAGTTGCGGGAGTCAGGTGTGGCGGGCAGCAGCGAGCCGAGGATCGCGATGCCGAACACGCCGCCGATCTGGCGGGCGGTGTTGTTGGTCGCGGAGGCCATGCCGGAGCGACGGGAGGGCACCGCGGCGAGGACCGCGGCGGCCATCGGCGTGGAGGTCATGCCGTAGCCAACTCCGATGATCAGGAACGCGGGCCACACCTGCCCGTACCCGCTGTCGACGCCGAGCCGCGCGAGCAGGAGGGCACCGAGGGAGATGAGAGTCAGTCCGGTCGCCATCGGCGCGCGGTGACCGACGCGATGAACGAGCCGGCCGATGAGCGGACCAGTGATGGCGAACGCGCCGCACAGGGGGATGAAGCTCAGGCCGCCCTGGAGCGCCGAGTCGCCGGCAATCTGCTGGAAGTAGAGCGCGAAGACGAACAGGATGCTGAACATGATGAAGCCCATCACGAGACCGTCGGCGTTAGCCGCGGCATAGGCCCGGTCACGGAAGTAGCCGAGCGGCAGCATCGGCTCTGGGCGCCGGTGCTCCACCAACAGGAAGGCGAGCAGCGAACCCGCGCCGGCAATGAGCAGCACGACAGGTATGCGGGCGGAGAACCCCTGCCGTCCACCTTCGATCGCTGCGCCGGCGAGCAAGCTGAGAGCCGCACCAGCGAGCGCTTGACCGGGCAGATCCAGACGCCCCGGGGTCGGGTTGGGCGACTCGCGCACCGCGGTCACCGTCAGCACGGCGGCGAGCAGGGCGACCGGGAGATTGACCACGAAGATCGCGGGCCACCCGAACGCCCGGATCAACAGCCCGCCGATTACCGGTCCGAGCACCAGCGACAGCCCTCCCGAACCTGCCCAGATCCCCACCGCCTGAGCGCGTTCGCGTGCGCCGGGGAACGCGCCCGTGAGCAGGGCGAGCGTCGCCGGGAGCTCAATCGCCGCGCCGACTCCCTGCAGCGCGCGGAAGCAGACCAGCTCACTGGTCGAAGTGGCGAGCGCGCACAGCCCCGACCCGAGCGCGAAGATTCCCAGTCCGACGAGGTACACGCGCTTGTGGCCTGAACGGTCACCGATCCGTCCGCTGCTGAGCAACAGGCTCGCCAGCGCGAGGATGTAGCCGTCCACGACCCATTGCAAGCCGCCGGTCGAGCTGTGCAGGCTGCGTGCGATGCTCGGCAGCGCCACATTGACGATTGTCGTGTCAAGCTGAAGCATGAACTGGCCCAGGCACAACGCCGCCAGCGCCAGCGCCTTGCGGATCGATCTGTCCGTGGCCACTCAGTGATCTTACGTGTTGGATTACTCAATCTGAGTTGAAGTGTTATGCGCCCAGCATCCGTGGCCGGTGAGATTTGACGTACGGGTTAGGATCGTTCTGGTCCGATCTGGAGGGGCGTATGTCTAAGTTGGTAGAGCACACTCAGCAGATGCTTCACGGAGAGGACGTCCGCTACGTGTTCACGTGCCAAAAGGGGATCAATCCGAGTTGGGCATGGATGACGTTCGGACTACTGCGTCTACCGCTCCCGGTCGCTAACCGGGCACGGATCGTCGCCATCACAAGAGACGCCGTCGTCGTCATGGCTGCAGGTCAGCTGCGGTGGAACCGGAAGACTCCCAAGAGAGTCCTGTACCGAGTGCCGCGGGCGACGCTAGGACCTTTGAGCCGGAAAGCTTGGACGCATCTCGACCTCGGGCAGGAGCGGATCTGGGTTCCACGCGTCGCCTACTCGGTGATCGAAGAGGCTAACGCTGAGATTGTGACCAGCTCAACGGCGGTGGCTTCGGGCGCCGGCTCGGACGCGCTCACCGGGTAGCCGCGGATCCGCGTCAGCCGCGCGCGTCATCCCGACAGCGCACCGGTGGAGGCCGACTTGCGGACAGGTAACCCTCGGCGCGCCATGCGGCTCGATCTGCCTGGCTGCGGCCACCTCGACTAGCACGAACGCATCGCCTATGGTCCACCGCAGAGAGCCGCCGAGGCCTCCGGCGCGCTAGGGCGCCACTGAGACGAAGGGTAGGACATGACGGCGATGAAGTGGTGGGGCTGGGGGCTGGAGGGAGCCCAGTTCACGCATGAGGACAAGCCCGAGCTAGCACCGTTCATCAGGAAGGTGCTCGGCGTGGACGTCGGGCGCGCGACCACGGCGCCGATCCGCTGGGCGGACCTGGACGTGCCGGTGCCCACGCTGCCGGATGGCCTGCGCGTCGCGCTGGAGCACGCGGTCACGGCCGCCTTCGTCTCGGTCGATCCCCTGGACCGCGTCGTGCACGCGCGGGGTAAGTCCCTGCGCGAACTCATCCGCCAACGTCGCGGGGACGTGCCGCGTGTTCCGGATGTCGTCGTGCGCCCCGGCAGCGAGGACGAGATTACCGCCGTCCTCCAGGCAGCCCTGACCGCCGGCGCCGTCATCATCGCCTTCGGCGGCGGCTCATCGATCTCCGGTTCCCTCGAGGCCCCGGCCGATGAGCTGCGCCCAGTCATCTCCGTGGACCTCGCGCGCCTGAACAAGGTGCTTGCGATCGACGGTACGTCGCGCCTCGCGCGGGTACAGGCCGGCGTCTTCGGCCCGCATCTGGAGGAGCAGCTGGGCGCCCAGGGCTATACGTTCGGACACTTCCCCGACTCGTTCACGTACTCCACCCTCGGCGGCTGGATCGCCACGCGGTCCTCAGGGATGCAGTCCGACGCCTACGGCGACATCGCGGACCTGACGAAGGGCCTGCGCGTCGTCACCCCGTTCGGGACGCTCATCACGCGTCCGGTCCCCGCGACGTCGACCGGCCCGAGCGTCCGCGAGATGGTGCTCGGCAGCGAGGGGCGCCTCGGGATCATCACCGAGGCGACCGTCCAAGTCCGGCGGATCCCCGAGCGCCGCGAGATCCTCGGCTACCTCTTTCCGACCTTCGCGGACGGCCTGGCGGCGATGCGCGACATCGCCGCCGGCGAGTGCTCCGTGTCGGTCACGCGTGTCTCGGATGCGCCTGAGACGCAGTTCTCCTTCGCGACGCGCACGAGACCCACGCTGATCGACAGGCTGCAGTCCAGAGCGCTGACGACCTACCTGCAGCGCCGGCGCGGCTTTGACCTCAGCCAGATGTGTCTCGCGTTCATCGGCTACGAGGGCAGCGAGCGTCACGTCGCCGAGCAGCGCCAGGCCGTCGGCACGATTGTCAAACGACATGGCGCGCTGTGCATCGGTCGCGGCCCAGGCGTGCTCTATGACCAGAAGAAGTTCGACACTCCGTACATTCGCGACTTTCTCCTCGACCGCAGGGTCGCCGCCGACGTGTCCGAGACGGCGATGCCGTGGAGCCAGCTGATGCGCGTCTACGACGTAGTGAGCGCCGCGGCCTACCGGGCCTTTGCCGAGCTCGGCGTCCAGGGCTACCTTATGTGTCATCTGTCGCACAGCTACCACGTGGGCGCGTGCCTGTATTTCACCTTCGCCTTCGAACCGACCCCCGGGGCCGACATGATCGTCGAGTATGACGTCGTCAAGTCCGCGATTCAGCAGGCCTTCGTCGACAACGGCGCGACGTTGTCGCACCACCACGCCGTGGGAACCGAGCACGCGCGGTGGCTCGAGCAGGACATCTCCGCGCCCGGTGTTGTGATGCTCAGGGCGCTGTTTGACGCGACCGACCCAGGCAGGCACCTCAACCCCGGGAAGATCGTCTGAGCCCGCGAACGCGGTCACGGGTCCATACTCCGCGGACCTGATGGGCCGATTGGCCGCATATCTCGCCAGCCCCCTCGGATTCAACGAAGCGGGCCGCAGCTATTACAGCGACGTGCTCGTGCCCACTCTTGCCCGGGTGGTCGAGGTCATCGATCCCTGGAGCTTGGTGTCAAAGCAGGACCTGGAGGCCGCTGAAGCCTCGGGCGGACCCGCCGCCGTCGCCCGCACGCTCGGAACCGCCAACATCGCCGCGCTCGACACGGCCGACCTCCTGATAGCGGTACTCGATGGTCAGGAGGCGGACTCAGGCACGGCCGCAGAACTGGGGTACGCAGTCGGCCGGGGACTGACGTGCTTCGGCCTTCGCAGCGACATTCGAGAGACGGGCGAGCCCGGGACGGTGGTCGGGCTTCAGGTTGAGGCGTTTATCGATCGGAGCGGCGGTTCCGTGGCGCGGTCCCTGATCGAGCTCATCGGCGTGCTCGGCGAGTACACCGCGACGCTGGTGGCGTCACAGGAGTCTCCCGACGACGTCGGCCGGCGGTGAACCGAGGTCGGCGCGGCGTGTGAACGGGCGACATCCCGCCGTCCCGTGGCGTGAACGAACCGAAGGCTCAGTGGCTGCCGAGTCCCACCGCGCCGGTATGTTTGCGGCATGGCGCGCGACCGCCGGAGAGTCACGGAGGCGATCGTTGTGGCAGGGACTCTCGGCGGCGTGCCATCGACGTTGCACGCACTGCTGGCCGGCGGCAGTGTCCGAGCCGCCGCTGTCTACGCGTACGAAGCGACGTGCGCTGTCGGCACGCTCGTTCCGCCGGGGCGCCCCGGATTTGGGCGCGGCGCGATCGTCCACATCGGTATCTCTGCTGTATGCGGGGAGATGTTGGCCCGAACGCTGCCCCGTCGCTGTTCATCCGCTTGGGGCGCAGCGGCCGGGCTCGCGATCGGCGTGGTCAACGTCGGCTTGATCGGCCGGCTCTTCCCGGCGATCAGGAACCTACCGCTCGTCCCTCAGCTCGCGGATAACGTCGCGTACGGGTTGGTGTTAGCACTGGTCGTCGATCGGAGCTGGCGAGTTTCGCAGCGTGGGGCAGTCGTCAAGACGAAGTAAGGCGGGGCGGAGCCCGGCGGCGAGGCGGAGCCCGGCGGCGAGGCGAAGGGCGGGGCGGAGCCCGGCGGCGATCGAGTTGCTTTCGATTGCGCCATTATTGGGGTCCTAGCGCGCAAGCGAAACCAGGAGGGGTGCTGTGAGCACTGAGCAGATCGATGCCGCGGCCGGCGCGCATCTCGTGGGTGGGTTGAAGGCGCCGGACGCGGAAGCTGCAATGCGGACCGCGGTGCAGATCCTCGGCCACCATCTTTACGCGGTCCCCGATGGGGAGACGGGTGATCGCAGCCAGTGGATCTTTTGGCAGCTGGGCAAGCTCACCGCCATCGACGGCATCGAGATGGCCGGGTCGCACGCTAATCCGGATGCCGATAACCGAGACTACGTGGAGCTCCCGGCACTCGCGATCGGACCGTCTGTCACCAAGCTTCCGGCCCGGGCGCTCGGCTACGCGGACGCTGCGGAGGAGTCATACGCGATCTTCCTGCGCCTGCGCGAGGAAGGCGTGGTGCCCGACGGCCTGAAGTTTCAAGTATCGATCCCAACTCCTTACGCCACCGTGGTCGCCTGGGTCCGGGAGGAGGATCAGCAGCGGTTCTTCCCCGTCTACGCGGACGCGATCGCCAGCGAGGTGCGCGACATCGCCCTCCTCGTCGGTGGGGACCTGCTGCTCCAATACGACGTCGCCGTCGAGATCGGAGCGCTGACCGGGAACTTCGCGGCCGCCGGCGACCTCGGCGAGAAGCGCGTGGTGGTGTCCAGTTTGCGCGATGTCCTTGCGCGCACCCCGCCGGAGGCGGAGTGCGGCGTACATCTCTGCTACGGGGATTACAAGCACCACCACTTCACCATTCCCCAAGACCTTTCGCTCTGCGTTGAGCTGGCAAACGCCGTGAACGAGACCGCGGCGTTCATTCACATGCCCGTCGACCGCGAGACGGGGCGCGACCCTGCCTACTTCGAGCCCCTGCGCGATCTCTCAGCCCGGCGGCTCGCGCTCGGCGTGATCGACTACGAAGGCGATGAGGAGCGCACTCGCGAGCTGGCCGAGGCGGCGAGCGCCGGCAGTGGCGGCATGGAGTTCGCGGTCGCAACCGAATGCGGGATGTCGCGGATCGATGAGCGCGGTCACGGCGGCCCATCCCTCGAGCGCCTGTTGGAGCTGCACGCCCAAACCGCCGCGCCGCTCCGCTAAGTTCGGCCCAGGTCAGACCTAGCTGTGGCCTAGGGTCAGCCGGCGGGATCGCCCCTCGCACCAGCCAACCGCGGAAGCGATTGCGGGCGAGCGAGGCTGCCGTGCTCTTAGGGGATCCGGATGTCGTGCACGGCCGCGGCCTGCTCGAGCTCATCAGCCCCGGCCAGCGTTGGGTCGAGAGGACGGACTGAGGTCCAGTGATGGCCGACCGGGCAGTACTGAAAGCGTCGGCGACCGAGACGGACCGCCTTCAGCGATCCCAGCGGCACCCAGGTCGTCGTGAACAGATGGCCAGCGCGACAGCGGACTGGGCGATCGTAGCGCTCGAACAATCTTGTCTCCTGAATCGGATTGCAGTAGCGCAATTAATGCTAGGGCAACCTGAGGTTCAGCCCGACCGAGCGGTGACGGACCGAGCGGTGACGCGCCGGTCAGGACGTTGATCGGAGAATCGCTCCCTCGAGACGAGTTCGCTCCACGCTTGCCAGTACCGTGGGTCGGCGCTACGGTAGCGCCCCATGGCGAGCAAGCGTAAGCCGGTCGCAGTCGGCAAGCACCCGCTCCGAGGGTCCGATGTCGGTTTGGTGATCCCGGCTAAGCCCCGCGCCCGGCGGAAGCTCAGCCGCACCGTCTACGAGCGTGAGCTCGCGGAGCTCGAGCTCGAGCTCGTCAAGCTCCAGGACTGGGTCAAAGCCAAGGGCCTGAAGGTGGTTGTGCTCTTCGAGGGGCGTGACGCAGCCGGAAAGGGCGGCGCGATCAAGCGGATCACCCAGCCGCTGAATGCCCGCGTTTGTCGTGTCGTCGCCCTGGGAACTCCCACGGAACGTGAGCGGACTCAGTGGTACTTCCAGCGCTATGTACAGCATCTACCGGCAGCCGGCGAGATCGTGCTTTTCGACCGCTCCTGGTACAACCGTGCCGGGGTCGAGCGCGTGATGGGTTTCTGTACCGAGGACGAGTACAACGAGTTCCTGACCTCGGTGCCGCAGTTCGAGCGAATGCTCATCCGCTCGGACACGATCCTCGTCAAGTACTGGTTCTCGGTCTCCGACGAGGAGCAGGAGCGCCGCTTCCAGGAACGTCTTACCCATCGCGTCAAACGCTGGAAAATCAGCCCGATGGATCTCGAGGCGCGTACGCACTGGTTTGACTACGCCAAGGCCAAAGACCACATGTTCCAGTACACAGATATTCCGGATTCGCCGTGGTGGGTTGTCGAAGCCGACGAGAAGCGCCGCGCACGCCTGAACTGCATCCACCACCTTCTCTCGGTCATCGACTACCACGAGATCGAGCCGCCGAAGCTGAAGCTACCGGGACGCCAGCCCGCCGATCCCAAGTACACGCGGCCGCCGATCGAGTCGATGAACTGGGTCCCGTCGGTGTTCTGAGAGCCGCTCCCCGCTCTCACATGGATGCGTGGGGGCCCGATGCCAGAGTGGGTCGCCGACGTTCGCCCGAGACGCGCCGTTGCGGCTCAGATGTAACCGTTACCGACGATCACGGCGGTCATGGATGACGGACCATCCTCGAAGTAAAAGTCCGTGTAGCGGTGACCGCGCTTGATGGAGCCCAAATAACAATCCATCTCCCCGAAGCCGCCAGCGCGGCACCTACGATGCAGCCACGCCCAGGCATCATACGGAGCGGTCCGTCTGACACACGAACGCATCATAGGCGCTGGGTTGCGCTCGATGCCACGCGATCACAGCTCCTCGATCGCCGGGGAAGGAGCGCTGCGGTCGATGGCGAAGATGGCCGAGTGCGCAGTCTGGCTTCACTTGCCTACGTGGTGCTAGGCCTGATGGTCGCCTCCCAGCACGACTACTACAGCGATCTGGCCACCGTCTCCCGCGTGGTCTCGGCAGTCGTGGCGACGGCGCTTTGGCCGCTGATCCTGTTCGGAGCGAGCCTCCACCTCAACCTTGCCCTGTCGTAAGGTGAGGCAGCTCGATCCTCGACGACGGTTGCCGTCACCAAACGTGCGGGACTAGCTTCTCGGTCCTGTGGCCTCGCCGACAATGATTCGCGACAGGCCTGTCGCGGCTGGTCGGTGGAAGCTCCGGTTCGTCGCGGGGCTAGTCGGGGACGACGACTACGCGCGTCCCGCTGTTGACTGTGGGGCACCTCGAAGTTGACGTGGTCAACCGCGGCGAGCTCCTCGAAAAGTTTGCTGGGTGTTCGACGGCAAGCGCGCTCATCGGCCAGGGGCGCCCCTGCCGCTGTCCCGGCCGCCGCCAGTCAGGCGAGCGATCCCGTTGGCGAGGCCCGCCACGATCGCTACCCCACCTACGACCAGGACGAGCCTCGAGGCTGAGGTGACGACGAGGGCAAATATGATTAGAGCGACGCCTAACCCGACGTAGATGAATGGGCC